>CAYGZA010000082.1:20288-20401 GCA_964354135.1 uncultured Planctomycetaceae bacterium | reverse complement strand
ACCAATGACCAAGTACCAATGACCAAGTACCAATGACCAAGTACCAATGACCAAGGAGAAAGGAGGAAGCGGCCGCCAGTCCCTTGGTCATTGGTCATTGAACCTTGGTCATT
>CAYGZA010000082.1:1527-20188 GCA_964354135.1 uncultured Planctomycetaceae bacterium | reverse complement strand
CGTCCTTGAGCCTTGGTCATTCGTCCTTGAGCCTTGGTCATTCGTCCTTGAGCCTTGGTCATTCGTCCTTGAGCCTCGGTCATTGGTCATTGTTCCTTGAACCTTGGTCATTTCCGATTCACGACGGACCCGGGTTGCCCGTAACGGATTGCCATGAGGGCCCGCGCGTCCAGAGCGCGGCAATGCCCGTTCCTTCGAGAGACCTCTACGGCAGCAGGAAGCCCCAGCCTGTCTCCCAGACCTCCGTTTCCGAATACGGATCGAGCCACTTTCTCCGATCATTCCGGTTTCGGACGACATATCTTCGGAACGTCTTGATGTCCGACCTCTCGACGCGGACATGCTCGCCCGCGCTCCAGAGGAGCGGCCTTCGCGGGTCCCAGTCGGCCGGGTGGACGGGCGCGTCGGGCAGTGCGGGAATCGAGAACGGAAGGCCCTCGGGGAACCAGCGGAACGGCTCGCCGGCGTAGGGGTCATTCGGCAGGCGGTCGAAGTAGGGGCCGACCAGCTCCTGGAGCGTCTTCGGCAGGCGGCCGTGCTGAAGCTTGTACGCTTGGATCGCAAGGATCAGCCGCGTGACTCGGCACGTGGTCTCGACCTGGACGAGATTCCGGATTGAGTGGCCCAGGTTGTACGACGCGGTCCCAACAAACTCGGGCGTCGTCCTGGCCAGCCGCATTAGCCTCGCGTAGTCACTGGTGAGCTCCACGTCCGGTAGCAGGGGCGCCTCACCGGCCGCCAGCCGCTCCTCGGCACGGCGGCAGGACTCGAAGGCCAAGGCCGTTGAATAGTCCAAGAGCCGCCGGGCGCGAACCGGCTCCCACGGCATCCAATGGGCAGCCAGCCGCTTTGCCTCCAGGACCGCCTCCATCCCCTTAAGTTGTTCAAGCTCCTCGGCAGACGCTCTCATCAGCCTCTGGGCGAAAACGTACTCGGCCTTGACCGCCTCGCACCGGGAAGGCGCCGTGCTGAGGACCTGCTCCAAACCTCGCAGGGCCGCCGCGATCCGCTGAGGCGTCTGCCCCGGCCACGCTGCCCAGTGCGGCAGGAGCCGATAAACGACCCATTCGACCCCATCTGGGCCGGAGAGACTCCAGCTCCTCTGACGCAGATGGACCGAGACCCTCAAGGCCGCCAGGTACCGTCCCCACGCCTCGTCCAGCTTTCCCTCCACGTGGAGTCGCCGGCCGCTGGCGACAAGCAGATTGGCGAGTCGCCACACGTCGTAGATGGTTCCTTCCCTGCCCGTGGGATCGAAGAAATCGGCACTCGGGCGCCGGCTGATCTCGATGGCCATCGCGATCGTCTTCTCGTTGGCCTTCAGCCAGGCGGGTTCGTCGTCGGCAACGGCGAACTCCTCGCTTCCGACTCGCAGCACCTTCCTGGGACGGGTGTCGTCACTGGGCGACCATACCGGATGCACGTACATCTTGACCGCCCGGCGGTAAAGGGCCAGGGTCTCCTCTTCCTCGGCCGTTCTCGGCCTTGCGAATTCCTCCGGCGAAAAGCCCAATTCGACCCGCGGGACCTCGTAGACCCGGACGGCAATCACCGCGGTGAAGACTCCCGCCGCCGTAAGCCCGATCGGCAGGCCGGCGCGGAGCCATGCCCGAAGGCCGCCCCGCTCCAGGAGCCAGTCCCGGGTCCGTAGCCGCGTGGCCACGAGGAATGCCGCCACGAGCGGCGCGACGGACCAGAGCCAGCTTAGGTCGAGGTAATACATCAGGATCGTCCACAGGCCAATCAGGACGGTCAAGACCATGCTCAGGGCCGCCGCGACGATCCCGTTGCGGAGCAGCATCGAGCAGAGCTGCCCGCTGGCGTACCCGACCGCCACGGCTGCGATGAGGTTCCATGCCTCCAGGTGCTTGAAGGTGCAGGCCACAACGCCGATTGCCGCCGCCGTGCCGATGGTCACTGCCGAGGCCCAGACCAATTGCCGGCTCAGCCAAACCAGTCCGGGCCCAACGCCGCGGTCGGCGAGGTAGCGGAAGCTGCTTTGCGTCTGGTCCGCCAGGAACACGCAGGCCCCGCTCAACGGGATGACGGCAATGCCTGCCAAGCCGAAGAGAATGCCGGCCGTGTCGAACGCCCAGGGTTTCCAGGAAGTGGACTGGTATGCCCGTTGGAGAAAGGGCCACAGGGCGTTCCAAAGCACCGCCGGGGCGACCACGGCCGCCAGCGTGAAGATCAGCCGCCGCGACTGGCGCCAATGGTGCCAGAGGAGCCTGCCGAAGATCACCCCACGGGACGGCAACGCCGCCGCGAACGCTCCCGCTGTCTCTGCCGCCTCGACGCGAGGCGCTCCCGCCGCTTCGAGCCGGGCGAACCGCCGGCGCAACCGTCGCCACCAGCCCGGCCTCGCAACGGCCTCGCGGAAGAAGCGGAACCCGAGCCACACGTCGGCCAGCGCCACCAGCCCCACGACCGCCAGCCGCCGCGGCACGACTTGCGCGTAGATGCTCAGATTCCAGTACCCGCGTCCGCTCCCGCTGAGCAGGTCCACACACAGCGATGCACACGCCACGCCAAGGATCACCGCGACCAGCGGTCGCGTGCTCAGGAGCGAGAAGAACGTGCTCCAGGCCAGAAGCTCCACCGCCGCGACGCCCCAAAGCCCCCACACCTCCAAGTGGTCTTGGGGCGATGGGAGTTGCCACCGGGCCAGAAGGACCGACAAGAGCCACACGGCCGCGAGCATCGCCCCGGTGCTGACGCCCGCGAAGGCGAGCTTGCTCCCGAAGACCCGTGCCGCGGAGACCGGCAGGGCCCGCTGGAAGGGGAACGTCGCCGCCTCATGCTCCGCGGCGAAGAGCGTTGCCCCGCAGCCCAAGGCGTAAAACGCCCCCAGCGCCAGGCCCACGCGGAACAGCCAGACCGTCCGCCACGTCTCGGTCTGGTGGGGGAGCCAAAGGATCAAGAGCTGCCCCACGAGCGCCATGAAAACCATGGCCACCCAGAACGACCGTTGGACGCGGTATTCCTTCCAGACCAGACGCCAGAAGATCGCTCGGTTCATGGCGTGGGCACCTCCCCGCTCGCAGCCGCACGGCCGGGCTTCCGGCCGCACTGCATGTAGGCCACGAAGATCTCTTCCAGGTTGGGCACGCGGGTCTCCACCGCCCGGATCCCCGGATGGGTCGTCCAACGCCCAAGCTGGTCCTCGGCCAGCCCGCGGACCATCACCTGCCACTGCCGGGCCTTCTGCCGCTTGGAGAGGATCTCGCCGGGCAGCTCGGGCAGGGCCACCTCTCCGTTGGTCATGGTGAAGGTCACCTCGCGGACCTGGGCCTTCAGCGCGTCGAGCCGCTCGACGAACAACAGCTCGCCTCGGCGGAGGATGGCGACGATGTCGGCCACGCGCTCCACCTCGGCGATTTGATGGCTGGAGAGGAAAACCGTTTGCCCGGCGGCAGCCCGGTCCACCATGCTCTCGAGGAACTCCCGCCGCACCAAGGCGTCGAGGCCGGAGGTCGGCTCGTCCAGGATGAGCAGTTCCGGCTGATGGGCCATCGCCAGCGACAGGGCCACCTTCGCCCGCATCCCCTTCGACAGGTTCTTGATCTTCTGGCTTTCGGGCAGCTCGAACTGGGCGGTCAGCCGCCGGTATTCCGGCAAGAAACCCTCGCCGTAGAAGCCGGCCGTAAACCAGCCGATCTCGCCGACCGTCATCCACTCGTACAGGCTCAGCCGCTCCGGCACGTAGCCGACGCGGCGGCGGATCTCCAGGCCCGACTTCGCGCTCTTGAGCCCCAGCACTTCCGTCTCCCCGGAGTCGGCGTCCAGGAGCCCGAGCATGATTCGGATGGCGGTCGTCTTTCCGGCCCCGTTCTCGCCCAAGAGGGCGAACACGACGCCCGCGGGCACCTCCAGCGAGACATCTTTCAGCGCTACTGCGGCGCCGAACCGCTTGGACACTTGTTGCAGTCGGATCACGGGTGCCATGTTTAGGTCTCCTTCGAATCGATGGCCGCCAGCTCGGCTTGCACCAGGGCCCGGAGATCGTCGCTCTCCAGGCGGCTCTGTTTGGCCTCCAGAAGGACCTGCTGGAGCCGGGCCCGAATCATCGTCACCCGCTCCTGGCGGCACCTGGGCAACGCCCCCTGAGCGACCACCAGGCCGGTCCCCCGAACCGGCTCCAGCACTCCCTCGGCCTGGAGCTCGCGGTACGCCCGGGCGACAGTGTTTGGGTTGATCGCCAATTCCCGGGCGAGGTCGCGGACCGAGGGGACCATCTCCCCTGGGGCAAGCGACCCCCCCGCAATGGCGAAAATGACTTGGCGGGCTACCTGCTCGTAGATCGCCAAGCCGTTGGTAGGGTCGATGTGGAAGAACATAATCGCGCCCTCTGTACTAGCTACCTAACACAGTAGACGGCCAGCGCCGAGTTGTCAACAGGGGATCCGAAAAAAAATGAGAATGCCGGGAAGGTCATCCTTCGCCCGCCTCTGCCGGGCCGCCCTCGCCGACACGCCGGTGCTCCCGCTGGCTCCTCAGCTCCGCCATCATGAAGCTGATGGCATGACAATACTGGCGAATCGCCTCGGCGTAGTCGGCCGCCCGGGTCGCAGCGACAGCCCGCGAGTCGTGGTCGTTGAAGGTGCTCCAACCGATCGTCCAGTCCGTCCCCACGGCGGCCTCGCGGAGTTCCTCGATCACCCCGGCAAGACGGGTGACGAAGGCCTCATTGACGGCGCACTGGCGCGACGTGTAAGGACCTTTTCCCAGGCGGGGCTCGCGGGCCCGCGAGCTCCACCCGCCGCCGTAGCGCTCCACAAGAGCGATACCCCCGGCCGCGGCGACTCCGATCAAGCTGGCCACCGCGGCGAGCTTCTGGTCGATCGCCGCAAACGCCGCGGAGGCCAACGCCAGAATCCCGATCGCGCTAATGACCCACGAGGAAACCGGGCGACGCACTGGGACGTGGTCGGGCGAATCCGCCTGCGGCGTTGCCCCGCGGGCAACTTGCGGACCCGTCACGCGAACCACGATTACCGTGATGTTGTCCGGCCCCCCCCGCAGATTAGCCAAGTCCACCAGCGCCCGAACTGCCTCTTGCGGCGGGAGCGTCGCCAGGATCTGGCCGAACTCGTCGTCCTGGACCTGCCCCGAAAGGCCGTCGCTGCACAACAGGAAAGTATCGCCGGCCTGGATCGGGTAGATCCCTTCCAGGTCGATAGGGACCTCGGCGTGAGGGCCCAGCGACCGCGTGATGATGTTCTTGGGGATGTAGTTGGGGACCTCCTCGGCCGGGATCTGCCCCGCCACCCGCAACTCCCACACCAGGCTGTGGTCGAAGGTCAACTGGTCCAGCCGCCGGCCGCGGAGCCGGTAGATGCGGCTGTCGCCCACGTGGGCCGCCAGCGCCCCTTGCGGCAACAGGACCAGCGTGCTCACGGTGGTGCCCATGCCCCGGAAGTCGTCGCTGGCCATGCCGCGGGAGTGGATCTGGGCATTGGCGGCCAGGATCGCGGCCTGGAGTGCCTCGGGAGGAGGACGGTCGTTGAGCTTGTGGTAGGTCAACGGGATCACGTCGGTGGCCAGCTTGCTAGCCAGTTCTCCGGCCGCATGGGCCCCCATCCCGTCGGCGACCATGAACAGGTGGCCGCGGAGCTCGAACTGCTCCTGGCTGCCGGCCAACACCACGGCCATCGAGTCCTGGTTGTTGGGCCGGCGCAGCCCGATGTCGGTCAGGGCCGCGGGCTCCAGGCAGTGTTCCCAGATGGGGAGGTGCGGCTCCATGCGACTGGCGGACACTCCAACCGATGGCAGGGATGGGGGGTGGGTTCGCTCGCCGGTAGTGGCATCCGAAGGCACGCTGTTGGTATTGTAGCTCCCTTTGCGGGGCCTCACCAGCCGAAACCGCCCCCCACCAGGTGAGAACGCCCGGCCCGGCAACGACGCAAGATCCCAGCCCGGCATTGTGCCGTTGTCTCAGTCCGGGTTCTCTCCGCGGGAAGCGAATTCGACCTGGAAGCGTTCTTCACCCCGGAGTATACTCCTCGCCCCGTACCCCATCTTGGAGCGTCTCTCTCTTGACCGAATCGTCCGTCGCTCGATCCTGGAGGGCCCGGGCCGTTGCGTTGTTCGGGCTGCTGGCGGCGGCCGCTTGCTGCGCGGCGGAATCGGGCTGCGTGCAGCGGCGGCTCACGATCCGCAGCAATCCGCCGGGCGCGATGGTCTACGTCGACGATCGGCAGATCGGCGCCACTCCGGTCTCCACGAATTTCATCTACTACGGCACGCGGAAGATCCGGCTGGTCAAAGACGGCTATGAGACGCTGACCGTCATGCAGCCGGTCCCCGTTCCCTGGTACCAGTTCGTGCCCCTGGATTTTGTCACCGAGAACCTCGTGCCGGGCGACATCCGCGACCAGCGCACGCTCGACTACCAGCTTGTGCCGCAGGTCGTGGTGCCGGCGGAGCAGCTCCTGGCGCGTGCAGAAGGCTTGCGGCAGGAGACTCATGCCGCCGGGATGGTGCAGGCAGCACCGCCGCGGTCCCGCGGACCGGCGGTTCCGCCGGGCGCTCCGCCCGGCGCAGCCCCTGGGGCGTTCGCCCCGGTGGCTCCCTCATCGCCGGGGTCCATGCCCCCGGCGTCGCCGCTTCCGGGGTCCCCGCCGCCGTACGCCCCGGCGGCGCCGCCCTCCTATGCCCCCAATTCGCCGCCGGCGGCGGCGCCGAGTGCCCTGCCGGGCGAGCCGTTCCTCCCCTATCCGGCCGAGCCCCCGGGCGGCTGGCGGCCGCGAGCGGGTCCCGACGGCTGAAAGCTGATAGCTGATAGCTGAAAGCCGAAAGCTGAAAGCTGATGGCTGAAAGCCGATGGCTGAAAGCCGATAGCTGAAAGCCGACCCCTTACCACTTCGTCCCCGGGCTGCGCTGCAAGGCCCCGCGCACGCCCAGCATCTCGGGGTGCCGGGCGATGTTGTCGCTGAAGACCCGGATGTCCTCCACGATCGGCCGCATCCGCCGCGACAGCTCTTCCACGTTCTTGACGGTCTTATTGAGGTTGTCGTAGAGCTGAGGGTCGTGGATCAGTTGCCCCACCGTCCCTTCGCTGCTGTTGATCGCCTTGGTCAGCCGCAGCAGCTCGTCCATCAGCCCGTCCAATTTCTGGGACGACCGGCCGAGCTGGGTGAACACGGCCTCGCCTTGGTCGCCCAGCGAGGAGGTGAACTTGTCGAGGTTCTGCAGGTTCTTGTCGAACGAGCCCATCATCCGGTTGACCTGGACCATGGTGTCCCGGCTCTCGCGGATGAGTTGGGGCATCTGCTCCAAGGCGTCCTTGAGCTTCGCCCGGGTTTCGGGGTTGGCGAAGATCTCGTTGGCGTTGCGGACCGCGTCGCGGAACAGCCCGGAGGTCTCGTCGGCCTGGGTGATGATGCGGTCGATCTTCTCCTCGTTGGTCTTGAGCAGGTTCCCGACCTGCCGCGAGACCTGGCCCAATTCGTCGCTCGTGCGGGCCACCGAGTTGAGCGCCCCGGCCAGCTTGTCCTGGAGGTTGGCGATCACCTGGATCGGATCGTCGTAGGTGACGCCCTCCAGGGTGGCGCCGTCTTCCACGGGCGTGGAAGGGAGGTCCTTGCGGCCGGAGTCGACGAAGTGCAGCACGGAATCGCCCAGGAGCGAGGTGGTGATCTTGCACACCTCGTTTTGGCGGACCTTCTTGTCGGCGTCGATGTAGGCCGTGACCATCGCCCCTCCTTCGTCGCGGAGCTTCACGTCGGCCACGCGGCCGATGAGGATCCCGCTCTTCTTTACCGGCGTGTCCTGGGTCACGCCGGGGGCGTCGCGGAAAAGGACGTAGATCGTGTAGCGGTCCCTGAAGATCGCCGGCCCCTCGCCGAAGAGGAAGACCAGGATCAAGGTGATAATCAAGGTCGCCAGGACCATCACCCCGACGCGGAACTGGACTACCCGCTCGTCCATCGCCCTAGCTCCCGTTGAGTTGCCGCATCTCCATGAGGCGTTCCCCCGCTTCGCCCTCGACGAATTGCCGCACGCGCCGGTCCGGGGCCGCGGCCAAAAGCTCCGGGGGACCGTCGAAGAGGACCTGCGACTCGCCCGGGCCGAGCCGGCCCGTCGGGTAGAGCATCACCACCCGGTCCGCCACCTTTTGGGCCGTCCGCATGTCGTGCGTCACCACGATGCTCGTCACCGGGTGCCGCCGCCGCGTGCTCAGGATCAGCTCGTTAATGACGTCGCCCATGATCGGGTCCAGCCCGGTCGTCGGCTCGTCGTAGAGCATCACCTCCGGCTCCAGGGCCAACGCCCTCGCCAATCCCACGCGCTTCCGCATCCCCCCGGACAGCTCGGCCGGCTTCTTGCCGACCACGTTCTCCGGCAGGCCGACCTCCGCCAGCCGCGCCAGGACGATCCTCTGGATCTCCCCTTCCGGCTGCGCGGAATGCTGCCTGAGCGGAAAGGCCACGTTCTGGGCGACGGTCATGCTGTCGAACAGCGCAGCCTGCTGGAAGAGGAATCCCAGGCGTCGGCGCTCGTGGGTCAGCTCCCTTTCCGTCAGCTTGTACAGGTCGCGGCCGTCAAAGTAGACCGTCCCCTGCGTGGGCCGCAAGAGCCCGATCATCGCCTTCAGGAGCACCGTCTTGCCGCAGCCGCTTTCGCCGATGATCGCCACCGTCTGGCCGCGGAAGACGCTCAGATCGATCCCGCGGAGCACCTCTTGCCGGCCGAAACGGACCCCCAGCCGCTCGGTCCGCACGAGCGGTTCCTCGCCGGGGCTCGGTTTGGGCGCGGTGTTGGTCACCATCTAGATTATCGAGGGTCCTTGCGGCCAGAACATCTCATAGATCGACTCCAGCAGGATCCCCAGCACGAGGTCCAACAGGAGGATCACCACGAACGACTGCACGAAGGCCTTGGTCGCCGCCCGGCCCACCCCTTCGGCCCCGGGGTCGCAATAGAACCCGCGGTGGCAGCCGACCAACGCGATCGTGGCCCCGAAAAAAAGGCTCTTGAAAACGCCGGAAAACAAATCGAAGACGCCCACGTACTGCCGCGAGTTATTGAGGTAGTGGAACCAGTCGATGTTCAGCACGTACACGCTGTAGTACGCCCCCCCGACGACCCCCATGAAATCGGCCATGATCGTCAGCGTGGGGATCAGCACCAGGCAGCCGAGGAAACGGGGAACGACCAGGTAGTGGATCGGGTTGGCCCCCATGCTCGCCAGGGCGTCGATCTGCTCGGTGACCCGCATCGTCCCCAATTCGGCCGCCATAGCGCTGCCCACGCGGCCGGCCAGCATCGTCGCCGCCAGCACCGGCCCCAGCTCGCGGACCAGCGACATGTTGATCACCGCCCCCAACCGCGTCTCCAAGCCGAGCTTGCGGAACTGGGCGTAGCTCTGCACCGCCAGCACCATCCCGATAAACGTCCCCGTCAGGGCCACCACCGGCAGGCTCATCACCCCGATCTGGTAGAAGTTCGGCAGCAACGTCTCCTTCTTCGGCCATCGCGTACACAGCCACTGGAACGTCCGCAGGCTGAACAGCGCGACGCTTCCCAGCCCCGTAATGTAGCCCATGACCACCTCCCCGAGGTCGGAGACCCATTCCGCGATCCCATGGGCCACCCTGGCGGGAAACCTGGGACGTTGGGTACCGGACAAGGCTTGTTGGGGGCCGGAAGCCATGGTGAGGGTTCAGGGTTCGGGGTTCAGGAGCCCATAGGGCGGGCTCAGCCACCGTGGCACTACGGTTCGGCGGCTGCCTCCGGTACACCTTCCGAACGAGGAGCCGACTCAGCGAAAAGTCTTGCGCATTTTGCGCAGTCTACGTATTCAGGCCAAGCGACGCCGTCACGGCGCATCGCGCAGCGTGGGCTGCGTCCCGCGTCGACACCGCTCCTCATTGTTTCTTCGTCGCACCGGAAAACGGGCTTGAGCCAACTTTACCGGCTGGATGGATTCCAATAAATGGAGAAGATGCGCAATTGCGCGAAGGTTATCGGCGGCGGCCACGTGGGGCCTTGCGCAATCGGAGGGCTACTGCAACCGCAGCCGGGACTGGAGGCAGTCGCCGGCGCCTTCGCCCGCGGCGCGCGATATCGGCTCAATCGTCCATCGCAGGCAGGATACCCCGCCTGCGGGGCATTAAGCGGCACAAGAGGATCCCGCCAAAATAGAGCAGACTCAGCGGGAACGCCAGGAGCGACATGCTCCACGGGTCGGGCGGCGTGAGGACCGCCGCGATCACGAAGATGATCAGGATCGCCACCCGCCAATACTTCAGGTAGGTCCTCACCGTACAAATGCCGATCCGTTCCAGGAAGAGCATCACGAGCGGCAACTGGAACGCAATGCCGAAACCCAGCGGCAGGATCATCACGAATCCGAGCCACTCGCTGATCCGCGGGTCGGGGTCGATTCCCAGGGTGCGATTGAAGCTGAAGAGAAAGGTCAGGACCGGCTCAAACACCCACACGAACGCCACCACGACCCCGAAGAGGAACAGGCCGATGCTGAACGGGAGATAGACGTGAACGTAGCGCTTTTCATGCGGATACAGCCCCGCGGCAACAAAGCTCCAGATCTGATAGAAGATCCACGGGCAGGCCAACACGACCCCGACCAAGAGCGAGGCCTTGAGCCAGATCATGAAGGGCTCATGGGGATTGAAGCTCTTGGCCCGCACGCGGGGATCGTCCGACAGGGGCCGCCAGATCGGGATGCGCACCAAGTCCTCGCCGGCGGCCGCCGCGGCGGCGTTGGGCGCCGGCACTTGCAGGCCCTTGAACTGGGGGAAATGGTCCTTCAGGCGGGCCACAATCTGTGAGGGACTCAGGTACCACTCCTCGACGGCAAAACCTCTGTCGATCAGTTCCTTGATCTTCTCCGGATCATCGAGCAGGGGCCGGTCCTGGGCCTCCGCGTCGGCCACTTCTCTCTCGAACCTCCGCTCGGTGTCGGCCTTGTAGTACTTCTTGAGTGCCCGTTCCAAGGGGGATTGGATAAGATCGACGACCCATTTTCCCGCGAATAGCCCGATAACCACGCCCACCAGCAATCCGAGGATCGCCCTGAACAAGCAGATCCGGAGATCCTGCAAGTGCTCCCCGAAGGTCATCGTGGAGTCTTTGAAGATTTCTTCGTTGTACTTGGGTCGTGGCATGGCACCGCCGCCGGCTGAAGGACCTTCAAGTTAGCCCAGACTGCGCAGGGCAAGACTCCTATCATACACGCCGAGCCGGGATCGGCGAATCCTTCGCGGCCGGCTCCCCTCCGGGAGGGTGTTGCTCTTGCCGAACCGTGGCAGCCTAGCCACACGGCGCGATGCGGTGCCACCGGTGCGGGCGGCGTTTTGTTGTGTTTCCCTTTCTTCGGCAGCCCGGGCCTTCCCGTCAAACGCACCCCAGTGTGAAGTCATAACATATTGTCGCGAAAACACTTATACGCCGTGTCCCGACGTGCCGATCCACTCCGACGGACGCCGCAGCGCAAGCTGGCCGCGTCGCAGCAGACTTCGGAAGTCTTTACGGCGTACGCAAATTCTTGGCCACGGCATTCCAGGCGCGTCCGGAAGACTTGCCTTCCTCCACGGGAAGGCGGTGGGTAGAATCCGCCGCTTGGCCGAAAGACCGGGATCGGCGGCAGACGACGATGCCCTAGCGAGCGGGTTGCGGAGTATCCGTCGAGGAGCAGATCTGTGAAGACAACGTGGAAGACGTTCCTGGCAGCGGTCGTTCTCGCGGCCGTGGTTGGGGGGTGCGCCGGCCTGAAGGGGCCCAGTTGGTTTCACCCCGGCTCCGCCCCCTATCAACAGAAGCAGGCGGAGCGGTTTGATCCGTACCCAGACAATCAGCTCGGGCCGGAAGTGGTCGGTGCCCGTCCCCGCGAATACGAGAAGCCCCTGGCCGAACCGCAGCGGGCCCGCTGGCCGATCCCCGGCGTAAGACCTTGAAGCGCCGGCCGTGCCGCCGCTTCTCTGAAGATGGCTATCAGCCGTCAGCTTTCGGCTATCAGCTTTCAGCCCTCCGGCCAGTCGAGTGGCGATGCGTTGCTGATAGCTGACCGCTGAAAGCTGTAAGGTGATGGCCGATTCAACTTGTCGGCCTTTCCTGGTAAGATGACAGATCGTCCGATCCTGCGATCCGTTTTCCCTGCACTCTGCCGACATGACGCAACGCAGCCGTCGAAGACCTCCACGCACTCCGCGTCCACCCGGCCCGAGCGAGGCGCCGGCGAAGGGAGACCGTCTGCAAAAGGTCCTGGCCGCGGCGGGGATTGGCAGCCGGCGGCAGTGCGAGGAGCTGATCCGCGCCGGCCGCGTCGAAGTCGACCGGAGCGTCGTCACGGAGCTGGGGACCCGGGTCGACCCCGCGCAACAAGAGATCCGGGTCGACGGCGTCTCGCTCCCGCGGCCCAAGCGGTTGTACTATGCCGTCCATAAGCCGCCCGGCGTCGTGACGACCCATCGGGACCCCTCGGGGCGCCCGCGGGTCATCGACTTGCTGCCGCCCGGCAGCGAGCGGCTCTTTCCCGTCGGACGGCTCGACCTGCACAGCGAGGGCTTGATCCTCCTTACCAACGATGGCCAATGGGCCAACCGGCTGGCTCATCCTCGTTACGGAGTGGCCAAGACGTACCGCGTGCTGGTTGCCGGCCAGCCGACTCGCGAGGTCCTCAGCAAGCTCCAGCGAGGCGTCCGCCTGGCCGAGGGGCCCGCCCACGTACACCGCGTGCGGATCAAGAGGAAGCTCCCGCGAAGCACCGTCCTGGAGATGGTGCTCGACGAGGGCCGCAACCGGGAGATCCGGCGGGTGCTGGCACGGGTCGGCCACAAAGTGCTGCGTCTGATGCGGATCGCCGTCGGCCCGATCCGGTTGGGCAAGCTCCCGCCCGGCGGCTATCGGAAGCTGACCCCCGCCGAGATCGAATCCCTGCGAAAAGCCGCCTCACCAGCCCGTTCTCCGACCGATGTGCGACACCCTTAAGACCCCCGCATACGCAGATCGGGCGTGGCACGGCACGGTCCGCATCGACCACAACCTCTCCACGGCCCGCGACACCTACCGCCTCCGTTTGCAGTGTCCGGAGATAGCGTCGCGGATCCTGCCGGGGCAATTCATCATGCTCCGCCTGCCGGAATCGAACGATCCGCTCCTGGGGCGGCCGCTGGCGCTTTTCGACACGGTGCTGTCCGACGATGGCGCCCCGGTCGGACTGGAGATCGTCTACCTGACCGTGGGGAGAATGACGCGGCGGCTGGCCGCGCTTAGCGCCGAGAGCCCGCTGGAAATCTGGGGCCCGCTGGGCAACGGCTTCCCGCCCACGGCTGCCGCCCACTTGGTGATGGTCGCCGGGGGGATCGGTCAGACGCCGTTCTTGGCCCTGGCCGAAGAGTTCCTGGGGCTGCGGACCTTCGGCGATCCGCCGCGGCAGGTTCCCCGGGCGGACAAGGTGACCCTCTGCTACGGCGTGCGCACGGCGGACTACCTCTCGTGCGTCGAGGATTTTAGGCGCCTGGGAGTCGACGTCCACCTCAGCACCGAGGACGGATCGGCCGGCCATCGCGGCCTGGTGACCGAGTTGATGGAGCCGGCGATCGCCCGCTCGGCGCTCCCTTGCCGCATCGTCGCCTGCGGCCCGGAGCCGATGCTGGAAGCGACCGCCCGGATTGCGCGGCGGCTGGGCGCCCCCTGCCAGGTCTCGTTGGAGACGCCGATGGCGTGCGGGGTAGGGATCTGCTTTAGCTGCGTGGCCAAGGTCCGGGACGCTTCGGGCCGGTGGGACTACCGGCGGACGTGCGTGGAAGGCCCGGTCTTCGACGCAGAGCGGGTCGAGTTCTGACTGGCGACGTCAACCGTTCGCGCGGCGTCAGCCCTTTGCGGCGGCGGTCTTGAGCTTCGCTGCCAGGCGGGACTTGTGGCGGGCCGCGGCGTTGCGGTGGATCACGCCTTTGGCGGCGGCCTGATCGAGCTTCTTCGCGGTAACGCGGAACAGGTCCTTCGCCACGTCTTGACTCCCGGCGGACAAGGCCGTAACGACCTTCCGCATCCGGGTCTTAAGATCGTGCTTGACGGCACGGTTCTTCGTCCGGCGGACAATGCTCTGCCGCAATCGTTTCTCGGCACTCTTGATATTCGGCATGGTACGGTGATCTTCCTCGGTTGGAAAAACGCAAGGGAACGACTCGGGGACCGGGCCGGGCAGCCGCCCCCGGTGGTGACTCCTCTGGCCCGATCGCCGGGGGCGCAGCTATGCCGCGTCCTGATCGGGGCCCTCTTCCTCTCCTCCGCTTTCCTCCTCGGGCGGAGCCTCCTCCCGCGGCTGACTTTCCGCATTCTTGCGGATGTCGGCGATCTTGTCCAGGAGGGTGGAGACGTCCTTGTAGCTGAAGTCCAGACCGGCCAGCGCCGTCAAGTGCCGTTCGGCGCTGTCGATCTCCCGCAGGGCCATGGCCAGCTTCCCGGCCCTGTACAGGGCCTTTTTCTTGTTGTCGGCGTCGCGGTCGGGGATCTCTTCAATCGCCGATTCGAAGTGACTGGCCGCCAGGTGGTACTGCTTGATGTGCTGGAAGCACTCGCCCAAGGCCAAGAAGCACAAGCCCTTGCGGCGCGGATCGTTCCGCGCAACCTGGTATTCGGCGATCGCCTCGTTGTATTGTCCGATGAGCTGATAACGGACCCCCAGCTCGTACTTGAACGCCAAGTTGTTCGGATACCGTTCGACCCGGTTCTTGTAGACCTCCATGTCCTTCTCGAACAGCAGGTGTTTCTGCTCCTCGTAGCGCCGCTTGTCCTCCTCGCGGCCGGTCTCCTTGAATTGCCTCTCCGCCTTGCCCACCTGCTGCCGCAGGTGCCGCATCTGCACGTCTTCGAGCCGCTCGCGCATTTCCAGGTCGCCGCCGGAGACCTCGGTCGCCCGGGCGAGCACGTCGGCCGCCTTGGAGAAGATCTCCTCGCGGATATAGAGCTCCGACAGCTCGGTGTACTTGCTCAGGTCCTTGGGATTGCGGCGGA
Source organism: uncultured Planctomycetaceae bacterium (assembly GCA_964354135.1). Classification (GTDB taxonomy): domain Bacteria; phylum Planctomycetota; class Planctomycetia; order Pirellulales; family Thermoguttaceae; genus CAYGZA01. Next base: position 5,206 of record CAYGZA010000082.1, on the reverse strand, counting down.
TATCCCGCTCCAGTCGCTGCTCGGGGGTCAGCTCCTGGGCGTCTCCGCGGCCGGCCGATTTCATCTTGGGGGCCACGTCGTCGACGTAACGGCCCTCGACGATCGTCTTCTCGACGCTCAAGCTCGCAATGGCCCGCGACGCCTCCTCATCTCCCGGGTGGGCCTGCTCCACCCGGTGCCAGCAGGCGATCGCCTGGTCGTATTGCCTCTTGGCCTTGAGCACCCGGGCGCAGAGCCGGTTGATCTCGGCGTCCTTGGAGTTCGACTCCAGCGCCATTCGCAGGAACGCCAGTTGGGAGTCCACGCACTCCAGCTCGCCGCAGGCTGCGCCCAGATGCTTCAGCGTGCCCACGTCCCAAGGATTCCGTCTCAGGCCCTCCAGTCCGCGCTTGATTACCGCCATCCAATCCTTTTGCATGGCGGCTTTCTTGACCATCGCCCGGGTGCCGAGCCCCGTAATGAAGGCAAGGTTGCTGCCCTTGCGGTTGTTGTTATACTTCTGTTTGAGATTCCCCAAGAAACCGAGCACGTACTGTTGACTGGAGGGGTCGCCGAGCACGCACTGGGTAAAGAGGTCGTTGGCGTAGTCGTACTGCTGTTGGCGCATTTGCAGGTTGGCGGCTTCAAAGGCCTGCTGCAGCCGCTTGCGCTTGGCCGGCGTGATGGGAGGGAGCCCCTTTTCGGGTTCCCCTTGTCCGGATTGGGAGGAGTTCTCTTCGGCTGCCATAGCGCGCCCGATCGATGGTCAAGTTCCCGACAAGACGGCAAGACCCTCCCGGCGAGCCGCCTTCACCCGCCAACTCGTCGACAATCCCATTGTTCCTATTCTAACCGCTGTAATCTCCAACACAACGCCTTAGGGGGAGCGAATCGTCAGGGCCTTCACCCGCCGGACTGCCGAGTGCCCGCACCAACCCCCGTTGCACCCCCCATCGCCTAGAGCCCCAATGTCGCTGGGCCACGACGGCCCTTCCTGCCGCCCCGGTCTGATTTGCCAATGAGCCCCTCGCCAACGCCCCATCTTGGCATCGTCTACTTGGTCGGTGCGGGTCCCGGAGATGCTGGCCTGATTACCCTCAAAGGGGTGGAGTGCCTCCGCCGGGCCGACTTGGTCCTGGCCGACTACCTGGTGAATCCCCAAGTCCTTCGCCATGCCCCCCCATCCGCGGAGGTCGTCGTCCTCGGGGGGCACGCCCGCAGCCAGCGAAAGACCGATCAGCAAGAGGTCAACGGCCGAATGATCGCGGCAGCCAAGAAGGGCCAGAGGGTTGTCCGTCTGAAGGGGGGGGATCCCGCGGTCTTCGGCCACAGCGCGGAAGAGATTGAGGCCCTGCAGCAGGCCGGCATCCCATGGGAAATGGTCCCCGGCGTGACTGCGGCCCTGGCTGCCGCCGCTTATGTCGGCATTCCCGTGACGCACGGAGAGTACTCCTCGGCCCTGGCGTTGGTGACCGGTCAGGAGCGAGTAGACAAGAGGGGACCGGGACTGGACTACGGGGCCCTGGCCGAGTTCCCCGGGACGTTGATCTTTTACATGGGCGTCACTTCCGCGCGGCGGTGGAGTGAGGCGCTCCTGGGCCGCGGCAAGGCGGCCGATACGCCCGTGGCCATCGTGCGGCACTGCACTTGGAACGATCAGAGAATGATCCGCTGCACCCTGGGGACCGTGGCCCAGGTGATCGAAGAGCGGAGACTGCGGCCGCCCGCGGTGATCGTCGTGGGGCACGTGGTCTCGCTGGCTCCCGAGGTGTGCTGGTTTACGGCACGGCCGCTCTTCGGAACCCGGGTCTTGGTGACGCGGCCGCGGGATCAGGCCGAGACCCTCGCAGAGCGACTGACCGATCTGGGGGCGGAGGTCGTCTTTCAGCCCGCCGTCCAAATCTCCGATCCGTCCGATTGGGAGCCCGTGGATCGAGCCCTCCGGCGGCTGGACCAATACGACTGGCTCGTCTTCTCCAGCGCCAACGGTGTCGCCTATCTCTTGAACCGCCTCTGCCAAGAGCACGGAGACCTGCGCAAGCTCAAGGACGTGAAGCTGGCGGCGATTGGGCCGGGGACCGCCGAGGAATTGTCCCGCCACCGGGTCCGGGCGGATCTGGTGCCGGACGAGTATCGGGCAGAAGCGCTGGCCGGCTCGCTGGCCCAAGAGGCGGCGGGCCGACGCTTTCTGTTGGCCCGGGCCAGCCGCGGCCGGGAAGTGCTGGCCGAGCAGCTTGTCGCTGCCGGCGGCCTGGTGGACCAGGTCGTCGTATACCGCAGCACGGATGTCGAGCGGCCCGAGCCGGCAGTCGCCTCGGCGCTGGCCGCGGGCCGGATCGACTGGGTCACGGTGACCAGCTCGGCGATCGCCCAAGCCTTGGTGCGGCTTCTTGGCGAGGCGCTGCGCGCCAGCCGGCTGGCCAGCATCAGCCCGATCACTTCGGAGACGCTCCGCCGGCTCGGCTATCCGCCGGCGGTCGAAGCAACCCAATACACGATGGCGGGATTGGTGGAGGCGATCGCATCGGCCGCGGGCGACACCGGGCCGGCCTGAAGAACCGCGTCGGCCGGCCGCTAGGTCTGTTCCCGCCAGGTCGACCAGCTCAAGTAGCCGAGAATCAGGCCGCAGACGATGAACCCGACGTCCATCACCGTGTTCATCCCCGGGGAAATGGCCCCGGAAGGGAGCCGCAGCACCAGGTCAATCCCGAAAAGGGCCGCCAGCAGGACGGCGACGACCATTCCGAGAATGCACAAGGCCTTGGGCATCAAAGCTGTCCTCGAACCTGTCGGGCGGGCGGCTCTATTGTGGTCAAGCTATGTAGTATAGTCCACCCTAATGGCCGTCTCCACTCGACGGAAACGGTCCGAGGGCCGGATCGCCGGTCGCCCCGGTAGCATGGAGGGGCTGCAACGATAGTAACGGATAGGCGGTTGGAAGGAAAGAAAGGAGGCGAGTTTTCTCTGCCCGAAGGCCGGGCGGGGAATCGCCCTAAGTCGACCGGGCCAAGTCCCGCCGAAACACGCCGGAAGTAGGGCGTTGGGCCTAGTTCGATCACCCTGCACTCTCCGCGCGGCCGGTCCCCGCTTCCGAGGCAAAGGCGAACCCGGAACCCAAACCTCTGGCGGTCGGGGCAAAGCGCCGACTACAATGGGCGGCGGCACACCGGTATCCTCGCGTTTCCCAAGGATGAGAGCCCATGAGCACCCCTAGTCCCCGCGTTGCGGTTTACGCCGGCTCGTTCGACCCGATCACGCTGGGGCACCTGGACGTGATGGAGCGGGTCAGCCGGCTCTTCGACCGCTTGATCATCGGGGTGGGGACGAACATCGAGAAGGTGCCCATGTTCGACGCCGACGAGCGCCAACAGTTGATTCGGGCGGCAACCTCGCACCTGGACAACGTCGAGATCCGCACCTTCCGCGGGCTGGCCGTGGAGTTCGTCAAAGAGTGCGGCGCCCGGGTAATGATCCGCGGGGTCCGCCCGATCACCGACATCGCCGCCGAGCTGACGATGATGATGGCCAACCGCCGCTTGGCCCCCGAAGTGGAAACGCTCTTCATGATCGCCGACGGAGAGCTGGCCCACGTCTCCAGCTCGCTGATCAAGCAGATCGCCCCGCTCTTGGGCGATAAAGAGATGCTGCGCTTCCTGCCGCCGAACGTGGTCAAGGCGGTCCACGCCAAGCTGACCACCCC
>CAYGZA010000082.1:0-1517 GCA_964354135.1 uncultured Planctomycetaceae bacterium | reverse complement strand
ACCGCCGCTTGGCCCCCGAAGTGGAAACGCTCTTCATGATCGCCGACGGCGAGCTGGCCCACGTCTCCAGCTCCCTGATCAAGCAGATCGCCCCCTTGGCCGGCGACGAGGCGTTGGCCCGCTTTCTCCCCAAAGCGGTCGTGCGGGCCGTGCGGGCAAAACTCTCGGGCAAGACCGGGTAAACGGGACCTCCTCAGACGGCCGCTGAGAGCCGATGGCGCGCGGCTCAGAACTTGTCTCGGTCCGCGAGGGTCACCTGGAGGGTAATCGTCTGCCGGTCGCGAAAGACCACCAGCGGGACCGTCTTGCCCAGGTCGATCAAGCTGACCAGGTAGACCAGGTGGCCGTCGTTGTCGATCGCGACGTTGTTGAACGCGAGGATCACGTCCCCGACCTTCAGCTTGGCGGCCGCGGCGGGGGAGTTCTCCGTGATCTGGACCACCAGCGCCCCGACGGGCCGGGGAAGCCCCATCTCCGCCGCCATGGCCGGGCCGAACTGCGCGTCCAGGGTCACCCCGATGAATGCCCGCCGCGCCTTCCCCTGTTCGATGAGCTGCCGGGCCACGTGCATGAACATGTTGATGGGGATGGCGAACCCGACCCCCTCGTTCCCGCCCGAATTGCTGGCGATGCAGGTGTTGATCGCGATCACCTCGCCGCGGAGGCTCACCAAGGGGCCGCCGCTGTTGCCGGGGTTGATCGCCGCGTCGGTCTGGATGAAGTCTTGCAGGCGGATCCCGGAGTCGCCCAGCTCCAGGTTGCGGCGCCCCTTGCCGCTCACCACGCCGTAGGTGACCGAGTGAGCCAGGCCGAACGGGCTGCCGACCGCGAGGACGAAGTCGCCGATCTCCATCTGGTCGCTGTTGCCCAGGGGCGCGGCCACCAGCTCCGGGGCCGTGACCAAGAGGACGGCGACGTCCGTTTCCCGGTCTTCCCAGACCTTCTCCGGGTAGATGCGGCGGCCGTCCGCCAGGTTGATCTTGATCGCGGCGGGCAGGGCCCCTCCGATGACGTGCCGGTTGGTCAACACGTAGAACTTGCCCGCCAGAGCGATGATGACCCCGGAGCCGTTTTCCTCCACGTGCCGGCCGCCTCCGACCTGAAGGGCAGGGCGGCCGGCCTCGGCCTCGATGTGGACCACCGTCGGGCCCAAAAGCTTGGCCACGGTCTTCAGCACGGCGGCCTGCTTCTCGAGGATCTCGGCATGGCTCCTCAACTGGCGGTACAGCTCCTCCCGCTTCTCCGGGGAGACCGGTCCGGTCCGCTCAATGGCAGCCCGCACAGCGGGTTGCGCCAACGCAGTGCCGGCCGAAGGCAGACCCGCTCCCACCAAGACGGCCAACGCCAGCAAGCCGACCCAAAGCCTCCGCCACCCGGAAAATCCCCGTGGGGCCATGCTCAGCTCCTGATCCAGTCCGGTGAACCCGGATTGTTCATCGACTTCGTAGGGCAGGCTTCCAGCCTGCCGTTCAGGTAACACAGGCAAGATGCCTGTGCTACTCTCGCTGTCCAGTAGA
>CAYGZA010000081.1:4594-20403 GCA_964354135.1 uncultured Planctomycetaceae bacterium | reverse complement strand
GGATGTGGACGCCGTTGGTGATGTGGCCGATGGGGATTTCCTCCTCGACCCGCCAGGGCCAGAGGTGGGCCCACATCCGCCGGGTGACGCGGCCGTGGACGTTGCTGACGGCGTTGGCCCGCCGCGAGAGCTTCAGCCCCAGCACCGTCATGCAGAAATCCTCCCGCTCGTTCTGCGGCTCGACGCGGCCGAGGCCCATCAGTTGGTCCGAGGAAATCCCCAGCTCGTCCCGCAGGGGCCCGAGGTGCTCTTCCATCAGGGCGCGGTTGAAGCGGTCGTGTCCGGCGGGGACCGGCGTGTGGGTGGTGAAGACCGTGTGTTCGGCCACTTCCCGCAGGGCCTCGTCGAAGGTGATCTCGTCGTCCTTCATCCGCTCCCGAGTGGCTTCCAGCGTGGCAAAGGCGCTGTGGCCCTCATTCAGGTGGTAAACCCCCGGGCTGATCCCCAAGGCCCTCAGCGCGCGGACCCCGCCCACGCCGGCCACCAGCTCCTGGCGGATCCGCGTGCGGTTGTCGCCGCCGTAAAGCCGGGAGGTGAGTTCCCGGTCTTCCGGGCTGTTGCCTTCCACGTCGCAGTCGAGGAGATACAGATTGACGCGCCCGACGCGCATCAGGCGCACTTTGACCAGCATGCAGCGGCTGCGCATGCAGATCTCGATGGTGATCGGCTTGCCGTCGACGCCGCGGGGGACCTCCATCGGGAGGTTCTCGACCTTGGTGTCCAGGTACTCTTCCTGCTGCCAGCCGTTCACGTCCAAGTGCTGCTTGAAATAGCCTTGGTCGTAGAAGAGCCCGATGGCCACCAGCGGCACACCCAGCCCGCTGGCACTCTTGACGTGATCGCCCGACAGAACGCCCAGGCCGCCGGAGTAGATCGGCACGGACTCGTGGACGCCGAACTCCAGCGAGAAATAGGCGACCGGCTTGGAGCCGAGCACTCCGGCCCAGGTCCTGCCCCAAAGGGGAGTCTCGGCCAGGTACTCCTTCAGCCGCCGGAAGGCGTGATTGATGCGGCTGTAGAGCACCAGCTCGGCGGCCCGCATCTCCAGCCGCTCCGGCGTGAACTCGCTCAGCAGGGCGATGGGGTTGTGATCCAACTGCCGCCAGCGGATGGGATCCAGGTCGCGGAACAGATTGATCACTTCCGGCTGCCAACTCCACCACAAGTTGGCGGCCAGGGCCATGCACTTGTCGTACATCGTCTCCGCCGTAAGCCGGCCAACGACGGCGGAGTTTGCTTTGACTTCAAGAACGGTATCCGTCTGACTCATGGCAACTCGTTTGCTCCCGGCGTTTTCCGGACAAATCCAACGCCGCGGTCCTCGCGGCCGCCGCATTATATCGGAGCCCAGCGGAACAGGCGACCCCATTGGACGACCGGGGACGCAAGCAAGACTCTCGCAACGGCGTCTCGAATATCGGGCCTCGCGCTCCTTCGCGGGCGCGCGGGAGTGCGGCAATGAGGCCGCGATGCAGTCTGCCCTATAGCCCGCATCTTGTGTATATTCCGTCTCGGGAGGCGACGAGCGGCACCATTGGGCCAGCCGGCCGGCCCTCTTGGCACGCCCGCTGTTGTCCCCACGCCCCGTCAGGCAGTATCATCCTTGATTCGCTTCCTAGGTGCTGGCAACCGAGTTCTTACCAATAGGAGTAGTTCCGCCGATGACCGAGGTTTTCTGGCATCAGCATGCCGTTTCTCGTGAGGAAAGAGAAAGACTGAACGGGCACCGAGGCTGCGTCGTCTGGTTTACGGGGTTAAGCGCGTGCGGGAAGAGCACGATAGCCAACCTGGTCGACCACAAGCTGCACGCCCTGGGCATCCACAGCTTCGTCCTCGACGGCGACAACATCCGCCACGGGCTGAACGCCGCGCCAGGGCTCCTTCGCCAGCAACACGGCGACGAATTCGCAAAGCGTTTCGGCCTGGGATTTTCCGCCCAGGACCGCAAGGAGAACATCCGCCGGATCGGGGCCGTGGCGAAGCTCTTCTGCGACGCGGGGATCGTGGTCATCACGGCCTTTATCAGCCCGTATCGGGTGGACCGCGACCGGGTCAGGGCGAGCCTGACGCCCGGGGAGTTCGTGGAGATCTTCGTCGATGCCCCCCTGGAAGTATGTGAGGCCCGCGACCCGAAAGGACTATACCAGAAGGCCCGGGCCGGGGAACTCAAAGGGTTCACCGGGATCGACGACCCCTATGAGGCCCCCGAGACCCCTGAGCTTGTTCTGGACGCACGTCATGCCCCCCCGGAACTACTAGCCGACCAGGTGATCGCATATCTGGAGGCGAAGGGGAAGAGCCCGAGCCAATAGACTGGCGAATCTGGCGAATCCGGCTGCGGATGCCATCCCTGGGCCAAGACCGCTCCGGCTGCACGATGCGAGTCGTGCCCCAGGGCTGCATGGCTTCCGAAGACCGCGGCCGCCCGCGCCGTCGGGCTCGGGGCAGAGCCATACCTGAAGAAGGCATTTTCTTGCCAGGAATCCTCACAGTTTGTGGAGAAGGGGGTTGACCGCGGCTGGGCCAACGCGATAGACTTGTCGCACAGGAGTCTATCATGGGATAAGATCGGCCCGCGTGTGCCACGATCGCAGCGGGGATCGCGCCAAGGATTTGGCTTCTTGAGAGTTCTTCCAGTGGGGCGCGAACGGTTCCTCGGCCGGCTCCAAGTGGGGCCCGGGCTGATGGGGCCATCTCCGTTGCTGGGATTCTGCTTGTTGGGCGCCTCGGGCCGGCTCCGCGAGGAAGACCGTCACGCCAGGGAAGGAGACCGGATTCTGACGGCCAACGTGTCCGCAGCAAATGAAGTCGAGCCGATCAACTTGATCCGGGTTCAGCAGAGGGGCGCCGTCGCGGGATGCGCGGCGTGCTTTGGGAGTTGCCGGCTCGCCATCATATCTTCGGATCGGGAGTAATCAGGAAGGGTTGGGAACAAGGAGGTTCCTTGGTTTTCCGCGGTTGTCGGCGTAGGGACACGGAAAGCCGGCAACCGGCGAGGAGAAAGCCATGGACCGTTTGTCTTCGGTGCTGCCGGTCGACGGAAAGAGGAGATATCCGTTGCCGGAGTCGGTCGCCGAGGCGGAGTTGCTGGCGGCATCGATCGAAAGGGCCGTCCGCCGCGAGACCGGCGGCAGCGTGCAAAAGCTCTGCGTCGAGGTCCACCGCAACGGGATCCTGCTTTCCGGACGCTGCAACACCTACTACACGAAGCAGAAGGCCCAACACGCGGCCATGACCTTCTGCAGCTCCGGGCGGCAGCTCACCAACCGCATTGAAGTGACCTGAGGTGGCGATCGCACCAATTGGTTCCTCTCTTCTCACCGGCACGGTGCTAGCTGTGATAGCACGGCGGGCAAAGATCCTCTAAGCCCGCGGACTTCCCTTCCCTGCCGGTCCTAGCGCGGGCGGCGAAACTGCCCCTCGCGGATTTCTTCCATCGCCTGATCCACCTGGTCGCACAGGTGCCGGATTCTCGTTTTCCGGGCGGCCGTCGCCGCGGGCTCATCGCAGACCCGCCCGCGTTCCTCGTGGACCCGCGATTGCACCACCTCGAAGGCCCGAGCCAGGGCCGCGTCGCGATGCCCCGGCTGCAAGGCGAAGTGAAGCTCCGCGTCGGCCCGGTCGGCCAGGTCGGCAACCAGCGGATCCAGCCAACCCGGCTGCGGGCGCTCGTAGTTGGAGAAGTGGTGGACCCGCTCGGCGGCCGGGGCCCGGCCGTATTCCAGCCGCCTGCGGACCTCGGAGTCATAGAGCGGGATGGTCAGTGGGCTGCCGGCGATCCGCATCCCGGGCCGCCGGAACGCCTCCAGGATCAACAGCCGCAAGCCGTCGATCAACTCCTCCGCCGTGGTCTCGAAATCGGTGAGGAGGATGAAAACCGTGTAGTCCTGCCGCGTGCCTTCCAACGCGTCCAAGACCGTGTGGAGCTGCTCCACGCGGTGCCGCTTGTGCCAGCGGGCAAGCGGTTCCGGGTCAAACGACTCGGCCCCCAACTGGACCATCGGCTTGAGCCGGTCGATCCACTCCAGCAGCCCCGCGTGGAACTTCCCGCCGGCGGCCAGGAGCGTGCAAGGGTTGGTCTGCACGCTGAGCCGGTAGCGGTCCCCAAGCGGACTTTGATCCCAGAGCTTGAAGAACTCGACGGCCCGCCGCCGGTCCAAGAAAAAGTCCTCGTCGTAGATCGCCGCCCAGGCAACGTCCTTCTCGCGGAGGGCCGGGGCATCGGTGTGCTGGAACAGCTTCCATCGCGTCAGCCGCAGACTCCCTTGGGCCACCAGGGCGTCGGCGGACTCGATCTCCTCCAAGAGCTGCGGCGCCGGTTTCACGCGAACTTCGGGGCCGTGAAGCTTCGCGCAGAACGAACACTCGCCGGGGCAACCCCGCCCGCCGGTGAAGTAGAGGCCGTCAAAAGACCTCCCAAAATCCTTCAGCAGCGACCAATCGAGCCGGTTGGCCGCGATCACCTCCCGCGGTGCAACCGGCCGCACCGCGCGGCGGAGACAGCGGCGCACCCGGCTACAGAGCCAGTCGTCCGTATCCAGGACCGTTCGCTCGTACCCATCCGCGGGAAGCGTGTTGTGGTACGCCCGGCCGCCATAGTCGTAGGCCAGCCCGGGAATCTCCGGCAGCCGGTCCCGGGAATTCCGCTCCCGGGCCAGGCGGAGGAACTGGTTGAACGTCTCCTCGGCCTCGCCGGCGAAGAGGTAATCGGCCCCCGATTCCCGCAGCACGTCGATAGGGTGGCTCGTGGCGGTGGGGCCGCCCAGCACGATCTCGGCGTCGGAGAAGAGCCGGACCGCCCGGACGTACCGCTTCACCGCCTCGAAATCGGGCCCTTCCACGCGGAACCCGACGACGTGCGGCTGCCAGTCGATCATCTTGCGCAGGAACCGGCCGCCGACGGCCCGCAGGGCGTCGCGTACGGCCTCGTCGAGACTCCCGTCCGGATGGATGTCGCAACCTTGGGATAATCGCCGCCCGGCGAGACGGCGAAGGGCCGCCTCGGTTTCTCCGCCCGCATCAAGCTCCGTGGCGGACTCGCCCGGCTGCACCTGGAGAATCGCCGCCTCGGCGAGCCCCTCGCGCTTGGCCCAGGAGGCGATCTCCAGCACCCCGCTCGGCCACGCGGCACAGCCGAACAAGAGCCGCACCTTGCGTCGTCTTGCCGGTGGGTCGGAGGTACGCGTCATCGGAAGGGAAACCACGGAGACACGGAGGTCACGGGGATTCCAGAAGATGTACGACGACGCCGCAGAAAAAAGGGACAGGCACCTCGCTCCGGTCGGAGCCGGTCCCCTTTTCCTGAACGGACACCTCCTGGATGAATCCAATCTCCAGTTTACCTCCTCCGTGGTCTCCGTGCCTCCGTGGTGAACGCCGCGGCAAGCGGATTTGGAGGGTTGCGTCCGCCGGATCTTCGGAGCACAATAGTCGGGTCGCCATTGCCGTTTTGGCTTCATTGTGGAATCAAGCCTCCAAGGTCCAGGGGGTGCGACCCCCGGCTTTGCACCAGTCGTGAAAGGAGCTGTGCCGTGGCCGATGCGTCTCGCCGTGATTTCCTTAAGACCTCGCTGGCCCTCGGGGCCGGGCTGTTTGCCGCCGGTTCGACCGCCGGCTCGCCCGCCCGCGCCGTGGCCCCGGCCGGCCAGAAGATGGCCTTCGGGCTGGTCACGTACCTCTGGGGACAGCACTGGGACGTGCCCACGCTGATCCGCAACTGCACCGCGGCCAAGATGCCCGGCGTGGAGCTGCGGACCGGGCACGCCCACAAGGTCGAGCCGAACCTCAATACCGCCCAGCGGGCCGAGGTCAAGAAGCAGTTTGCCGAGAGCCCGGTCACGCTGGTCGGCATCGGCAGCGCCGAGGAGTTTCACCATCCCGATCCGGCGAGGCTGCGGAAGGCGATCGAGGCGACCAAGGCGTTCATCAAGCTCGGCCACGACGTGGGCGGAAGCGGCGTCAAGGTGCGGCCCAACGACCTGCCCAAGGGCGTGCCGCAGGAGAAGACCATCGAGCAGATCGGCAAGGCGCTGAACGTCGTCGGGGCCTTCGGCGCCGAATACGGGCAGCAGATCCGCCTGGAGGTCCACGGGGGCTGCGCCCAGATCCCGGTCATGAAGCGGATCATGGACGTGGCCGACCATCGCAACGTCTTCATCTGCTGGAACTCCAACGTCACTGACCTGAAAGGCGACGGCCTGGCGGCCAACTTCCAAACGCTCCGGAAGCGGTTTGGCGACACGGCCCACGTCCGCGCGCTGGATAGCAAGGACTACCCGTTTGCCGACCTGATCGCCCTGTTCGTGGCGACGGACTACCGCGGCTGGCTCCTCTTGGAGGCCGGCGGCAGCCCCAAAGACCCGCTCCGCGCGATGATCGCCCAGAAGCGGCTCTACGACGACATGGTCGCGGCGGCGCGGGCCAAACTGAGCAAGTCGTAGCACAGGTCTTGACCACTGTGGTCGAACCCTCTTTTCATGCGTCCAGTTTGACCGCCGGCGCCTGGCGCTGGACGACGTCCTCGATCTCGAAGAACTCCCGCTTCTGGAAGCCGAAGCCGCCGGCGATAAGGTTCGACGGAAAGACCTCGCAGCGGTTGTTGTAGTCCCGCACGTTGGCGTTGTAGAAGCGGCGGGAGCGCTGGATGCGGTCCTCCGTGTTGGCCAGCTCCTGCTGAAGCTCGAGAAAGTTCCGGCTGGCCTTCAGGTCCGGGTAGTTCTCCACCACGGCGAAGAGCTGGCGCAGCCCGCGGACCAGGACGTTCTCGTCGCGGGCCTGCGACTCGGGTGAGCCCGTGCTGGCCACGGCGGCGGCGCGGGCCTGGGTGACCCGCTCCAGGACTTCCCGCTCGTGCTTCGCGTAACCCTTCACGACTTCGACGAGGTTCGGGATCAGGTCGTAGCGGCGCTTCAGCTCGGTGTCGATGTCGGACCAGGACTCGTCGCAGGTGTTGCGCCCGCGCACGAGGGCGTTGTACATCACGGCAATCCACAGGAGCACCACGACAACGACGACGAGGACGATCCAGACGGGTTCCACGGGCTATCCTTTCTCAAGCTGTCAGGGCGCAGATTGCAGAGTGCAAAATGCAAAATGAAAAGTGCAGAATGCAAACGGAAGAGTGCAGCATCCGGGAGCCAGTGTCCCACATTTCGTTCTGCAATTTGCAGTTTGCACTTTGCACTTTTCAATCTTCTCCCCCTCGCCTCGTCACCGCTTCATCTCCCGCAAGAGATATTCCGGCAGACGCTCTAACACTCCTTTGATCACCTCCAGGGCCGCCTCGAAATCCGCGGGAGCGAAGGTCTTCTCGCGGTAGGCGATGACCTGACGGTGCTGAAACTCCAGCGCAAACCGCGGGGCCTCCAGCAGGAACTCCATGGTCGATTGCTGGAGCACGTCGAAGGCCCAGCGGCGGTCGGGCGACTTGACGCAGAACTCCTTGCTGAACTCGGTCGATTCGAAGTCGATGTCGTCGAAGCCCAGGAACTCCCCCACCTTGTCGAAGAAGTGCTCGGTCCGGATGAAGAGCGGCTTCAGCGGCAGGCCCGCCTCCACGATGACCGCCGAGAAGTGGTGGTTGTGGGTAGTGCGGTGGCCGTCGGAATCGGTGGAGTGGGTCTCGTAGTGATAGTCGAACGCGCAGACCGGGCGCTCCGCTGCGCGGCCCTCCATGACGTTGTAGGCGTAGCGGTTGTCGCCTTTCTTCAAGCACGCGAAGCTCGGATACCGCTCGTCCATGCCGTGGTCGTTGGAGGGCTCGAAGCTCAGGCCCCGGGAGCCGGCCCAGGCGGCCAACGCCTTCTTCCGCTTCTCGGCCTGCTGGTGGCCGAGAACGACCAGAACGATGATAGCCACGATAATGAGGACAACGATGAACGGTTCCACCGATGGCTCCCCTTTTCGGCAGCACGCGTACGGCAGGACGCCATTGTCGGCTTGTCCGGCAGTGCCGCGTTGGCATGTATTTTGTCGCCGCGCACGGGCCCTGCCAGGGGTATCGAATCAGGCGGCCACTTGCTCAAAGGAGAAGTTGGGAATGTCCGTGCGATCCCTGGCGTGTTCGACGGTGATCGCGCAGATGTTGCCGTCGCGGTCCAGATCGAGCACGGTATTCTCGTCCAGATCCCTGGTCTCCACCACCTCAGCGGGCCTGAACTCGATGTAGAGGGTATCCGTATCCTGGAAATACTTGATCTTCATGGCGCGAACGAGCGGTCGAAGAAGGCGTTGTGTACCGTTTCACCGTCCGGAAGCAACACGACCCGTAGAGATCTGCCGCCCATCTCCTCGATGGGTGCCCAACGACGGATACGTCCGTCCTGCTGGATAACTTCTTTGACTGGGTGATCGACAACGCGTTGAATCCGGCCCAATTGAATCACTGCGCGATCAGGACGCTGCCGCATTGCCTGGAAGTACCGCGTAAACTTCACAGTCCCGATCCCGTTGCCGGACCCCCTTTCGCCATACCACAGGCCCGCGTATTGTATGCGCGGTCAATCCGAGTTGTCAATTGCAACTCTGGCCGTATCGCCCGGGCAAGCGCTGCCTCGTCGCCCCTCATAGAGACCGACGTCACTGTTTCTGGAACGTCTTGACGTACTCCGCCCAAAGCTCGTCCACCGTCTTGCCGGTGTACGTCTTCCATAGCTCCGGCGCGTACTTGCCTTGGCGCATGGCGGCCTTGAGCGTCTTAATGATCTCCCTGTCGTGCGACTCAACGACGTAATTCAAGAACGCGCCGGTGGTGCGGTAGCTGTCGGTGTACTTGGCGCGGGCGGCATTGGGACGAGGGCGCTGCGACGGCGGCTCGTAGAGGAACCGGTGGATGTGGTCCGACACGCCCTCGACCCGCCAGCCCGGATTGCGATTGCCGCCCCGGGTGCGCCTCTACTGCTGCACCGCGTGGACCATCTCGTGGGCCGCCGCTTCACCGGTCGGTTTGCGCCCGGGCGCGGAGCACCAGTTCGTCGAAACGTGCCACGTACTGCTCGTGGACGCTTTCGAGATGGCGCCGGATGTCCTGGATCCGATCCGGATTGGCGCGGATCAGCTCCACGACGTCGCTTTCATCGCGCGCCCGGCCGGCGGCCAGCTTGAGTTCGACAAGGCCGGCCAGATCGATGTACTTCAGACACCCCACGCGGGCGCCCAATCGGGACGGGTGCGGAATGGCGGTCGGAGCGGGCTTGGACGGAGTCCCCGGGATAGCACCTTCGGGGAGGATGTCCACGCTGACGTCCGATTCCTTGTGACGGAGCTTGGGCCAGACGCCCTCACGCGCGGGAAAGACCTCGAAACCCGTCACGGCAGCCGCACGCAACAACTCCTCGATGAGGCCGGCGGGCACAACGACGTCCACGTCCTGAGTGACGCGGCCCAGATAGCCGTGGCGCCAGACTGCCCAGCCGCCTGCCACCACGGCTTCGCCCTGGATGGTGTGCAGGAGGCGATCCAGCGCGTGGATCACTCGGCCATAGCGTCCCGGCAAGTCCTGAGGCTCCAGCATCCGATCCCTCCCGGCGCGCAGCAAGTCCGCCAGCTCCAGTTGTGCGGCGAGCTTCGTCATTCGACATTCCTTCGTCCTTTGTCCTTCGTCATTCGGCCTTTCCGAGCCGATACGGGTACATCCCGTACCCCACCTCGCGCACCGCTCGGATCGTCTCGGGATAGGGCGTGTCGCAGATATCGACCAGGCCGATCTGGTAGTTCTCGCCGTCGCCGCGGCCGGTGGTCGCCTGGTCGGAGAACTGGAACCAGTGCGTGCCGATGAAGTTCGGATGTTTTAGGGCCCCGCGGACGTAGCTCTTGTAGGCCGCGGCCCGTTCTTCTTGATTGGCGGTCTTGACCAGGCCGGTGTGGAACATGCCGCGGTCCAGGGCCCCGAAGTGGAACTCGCCGACGATGATCGGCTTGTCCACCCCCTCGGGCAATCGCTGGCTGGTGACCGTGCGGCTGTAGATGTTGAAGCTGATCACTTCGGAGTATTTGGCGGCGGCCCGGACCGCGCGGTCGTTGACCCAGGCAAATCGGCAGCCGAGGTAAAGCTGCTTGGGGGCGACCTCCTTGACCGCCTCCCGGCAGAGCCGGAAGTACTGCTCGGCCGTCTTGGTGTAGAAGGCGGCCAGGTCGTCGAAAGCCCGCTTGCGGTCGGGGGCGTCGCGGCGTTCCATCAGGGCGTCCCACGAAGCGTGGCTGGTGCCCCAGGCCGCGTTGAGCTTCTCAACCGTGCCGTACTTGGCCCGCAGGTCGTCGAGGAAGACCTTCTTGGCAGCCTGCGTGGCCGGGGACTTGAGCGTGGCCTCGGCGAGCGACACCTCGTCGCCCCAGGCGATTTCGTTATCGACGAAGTAGCCCAGGCACCACGGGTCGCCGGCCGTGGCGCCCTTCTCCGCGGCCAGGTTCTTGCGGAGGCTTGCCGCGAAATCGGGATCGAACACGTCGGGGAACTTCCCCCAGTAGCCGGCGCTGCCCTCGATCGGCTTGCGCCCGGAGCCCACCGTGGCCACGTAGGGCGTCTTCCGCAGCAGGAAGACCTCGCGGCCGGACCAGTTGCCGAACGTGTTCATGCCCCAGCTCCGCAGCCGGCGGTGGGCCGCCTCGGCCGACTGGCGGGCGAAGTCGTCGCCGTACTTGCGCATCAGGTTCGAGCCGGCGAAGCTGAACGTCGTGTAGGACTTGCCCTCATAGTAGTTGTGCGGGGCCCAATTGCCGCGGCCGAAGAAGCGGCCCGGCGGTAAGTCTCGGCCCGGCAGCTCGGCGAAGTAGTGCTCGCGGTCGGTGATCGGCGTGGAGTCGACGCCCGGGCGGATGCAGTCCGCCCCGTGCGACCAGAAGAGCCGGCCTTCGGGATCGACCAGCCACCATTTGCCCGCGTGCTTCTGGACGCGGAAGAAGCCGGTGGCCTCCAGTTGCGGCCCGGCCTTCCAGCCGCCGTATTGGTCCCAATCCTCGGGGCCGGGCTTGGCAGCCAGGTCCGTCTCCTCTTCAACCTTGCGGCGCAAGAGGTCTTCGTCGCTCTTGGTCTTGCCCGGCCAATCCTTGTGGATGAACTGGCCGTAGCGGTCGATCATGGGGAAGAGCTTCTTCTCGTCCAAGTTCATCCAGGCGAAGTTCTCGTTGGTGCCGCCGGCGCGGATCTTCCGGACGTCGAAGACGTGGTCTGTCGACGGCTTGGCGACGAAGAACAGGAGTTGATCGACGTTGCGGACGTCGATGCCATAGTTCGGCAAGGCCCCGCCGGGATTGCCCCTCATGCCGAAGAACTTCTTGGCCACTTCCGGCGAGAGGCGGCGGAGTAGCGCCACTCGAAGGGTCCTGGTCTGGCCGGGCTCCAGGCGGACCACGTCGTCGCACCACTCGCGCTTGCCCTGGATCGGGCTATCCACACGGCAGTGGATTTCCGCGGTAGCGGCGCCGACGTTCTTGACCTCCACGGCCACGTGGCCGAATGCCGAGAGGTCCCAGCGGCCCTGCAGGGCCTTGAGCGTGATCCCCGGCCACTCCTGCTTGTGCCCGGTGGTAATCCGTAACGCCGGGGCACCCGGATCGCCGGCGAGTGCGGCCTTCGCGTCCCGGGTTTCCACTCCCGCGAGATTGAAACTGGGGCCAAAGTCGAAAAGGACCTGCTCCGCCCGAACGGCGCCCGCAAACAGGACGACGAATGCAAAGGCGGCCAAGGTGCGGAAACGAATCGCTGCGACTGCACGGTGCATAAGGACGCTCCTCCTATCGAAGGAATGCCGGGCAAGCCCGGCCGCTACGCGGCCCCACCGGGCCGACACGGCCCGGCTCTGACATCCGATTCCCGCGGGCCGACACGGCCCGGCTCGGAAACCATGTCTCCGTCCCCAATCTATCGCCGCAGCTACGGCACCGCAAGTGCGGGACAAGTCAGCGGGCAACACCAGACACTCGGCAACGCGCGTTGCGGATTTGAGTTGCAGGGGATTACAATTATGGCCCCGAACTCAGGGATGGTCAGAGAAGAGCAAACCGTACTTTTTTGTTTGACGAGGAGGCCCGAGGATGCGGAGAGTGCGGCCATTGGGATGGAGTCTTCTCCTTTCCGTAGCCATCGTCCTGATCCGCGCAAGCGCGGTGCGTGCCGGCGAAGTCGTCAAGGCGACCGATGCCCCGCAGCCGCTTCCGCCGGCGGAAAGCGCCAAGCGGTTTCGGCTCCCGCCCGGGTTCCGCATCGAGCTGGCGGCCAGCGAGCCGCTGGTGGCCGACCCCGTGGCGATGGATTTCGACGCCAAGGGCCGGCTCTTCGTCTGCGAGATCCACGGCTACAACCTGGAGGGCTATCTCGACGTATTGGAGCTGAACAAGACCGGCGTGCTCGACAAGGCGGTGCGGAGGGTCCCGGCCAATCCGGGGGCCGTCAAGGAGGCCGCGGCGAACCAGTACGGCACGGTCAAGCTTCTGGAAGATACCGACGGCGACGGACGCTTCGACCGCGCCTCCGTCTGGGCGGACCGGTTGCCGCCCTGCTACGGCGTGCTCGCCGCCCGCGACGGCGTGATCGTGCTTTGCGCCCCGGACGTCGTCTATCTGGCCGATCGCGACGGCGACGGCAAGGCCGAGGTCCGCCAAACGCTCTTCACCGGCTTCGGAATCTACGATCTCTGGTCGCGAATCAACAATCCGCGATGGGGCCTCGACAACTGGATCTACGCGGCCAACGGGATCGACAGCGGCGGCACGATCCGCGGTCCGGCCCATCCCGGCGGGCTGCGGATGGACAGCACGTCTTTCCGCTTCAAGCCGGACGGGAGCGCCCTGGAGCCGGCGAGCGGCTCGAGCGGCGGCTACGGGCTGGCGATGGACGACTGGGGCGACCGCTACATGGTGACCAACCAGCAGCACGTGCTCTGGATCGCCCCGCTGCCGTACCGCTACTTGATCCGAAACCCCTACTATGCCGCGCCCAATCCGGTGGTCAACATTTCCAGCTATGGCCATCCAGCCCGGGTGTATCCTACGAGCGAGCCGGACCCGTGGCGCCTGGCGCGGAGCAAGGACCCGGCCTGGGTGAAGTTCTACGGCGCGGCCGAGGTGACGGCCAACGGCTTCTTCACGGCGGCCAGCGGCCAGGCGATCTACCAGGCGGACCAGTTCCCGGAGGAGTATTGGGGGAATCACTTCAGCGTGGACAACGCCCAGAACCTCGTCCACCGCTGCTTGCTCGTGCCGCAGGGCGCCGGCTACACGGCGCGGCGCCCGCGGGAGGACGAGAAAACCGAGTTCCTTACCTCGACCGAGGAGTGGTTCCGTCCCGTCAACCTGATGACCGGCCCCGACGGGGCGCTTTATGTCGTGGACATGTACCGCTCGATCATCGAGGACTATTCGGCGATTCCGCGCTACTTGCAGCAGTTGTACATCGACTCGCTCATTGCCGGGGCGGACAAGGGGCGGATCTGGCGGGTGGTCCACGAGGGGGCAGCGAAGCCGCGGCGCTTCGATCTCACCAAGGCCGCCGGCGGCGAATTGGTCAAGGAGCTCGCAAGCGGCAACGCCTGGTGGAGGATGACCGCCCAGCGGCTCCTCGTCGAGCGCGGCGAGAAGTCGGTCGCGGCGGCCGTCGAGGCATTGGCCCGAGAAGGAAAGACCCCGCAGGCCCGGCTCCACGCCCTGTACACACTCGACGGGCTGAAGGCCCTCGGGCCCGCGGTCGTGCAACGTGCCCTGGAGGATTCGCACTGGGCCGTCCGGATGCACGCCCTGGTGCTGGCCGAGCGGTGGTTGGACAAAGAGCCGGCGATCTTCGAGAAGGTGCTCCCACTCGCGGAAGACCCGGCGCCGCGGGTGCGCCTGCAACTGGCCCTCTCGCTCGGCGAGAGCCGCAACCCGCGGGCGATCCAGGCCCTGCGCCGGCTTGCCGCCCGGGAGGGAAACGACCGCTGGGTGCAGGCCGCGATCCTCAGCTCCTCGGCAGACTCGGCCAAGGACCTCTTGGTGGAGATTCTCCGCCGGCCGGGCAGTGCGGGGGAAGGCAGGTCGCTGGTACCCCCGTTGGCTTCGATCGTAGGCTCGCGGCACAAGGATGAGGAAATCGGGCACCTTCTTGCCGCGATGGCCGAAACGCAAGACGCCGAGGGCGTTTCGCTCCAGGTCGCCTGTCTGCGGGGGTTGTCGGAGGGGCTCCAACGCGGCAAGGTCGAGCCGCTCGCGTCGCCGCAGGGTCAGGCCGGATTGCGGCGGCTCTTGGCCGGTCCGTCGCCGCAGGTCGCCCAGTCGGCGCTCACGCTGGCGGGGCTCGTGCGGTTGGCGGAGTCGGCGGAGATGAAGGCGGCGTTTGCCGCCGCGGCGAAGACCGCCCTCGATTCCGGCCACAGCGTGGAAGACCGTCTGGCGGCGGTGACCTTGCTGCGGTCGGCATCGCTGAAGGACCTGGTTCCCACCGTCCGGGAACTGCTCGACCCCCGCCAGCCGCTGGACGTTCAACTGGCCGCGGTCCAGGCCGTTTCCCCGGTCGACGATGCCGAGGTCGCCACGCTCCTGTTGGGCAATTGGCAAAGCCAGACGCCCAAGGTCCAGGCCGCCGCGATGGACGCGGTCTTCAGCCGGCAGAACCGCTTGCCGAGCCTGCTGGAGGCCGTCGCCGCCGGCACGGTGCAGCGCTCCAACATCGACGCCCTGCGGCGGGTGCAGCTTCTCGAAAACCCCGATCCGCAGATCCGCAAGCGGGCCCGGGACGTCCTGGGCTCCCAGGCCACGCGCAAGGACCGTGAAGAGGTGCTCAACCGTTACGTGGCCACTTTGTCGAGCCCGCGCGACGCCAAGCGGGGCAAGGTGGTCTTCGAGAAACAGTGCGCCAAGTGCCACCAGGTCCAGGGCAAGGGATTCGTCGTGGGGCCCGATCTCTCGTCCACCACGCGGCGGTCCGACGAAATGCTCGTCTCCGACGTGCTCGACCCGAGCGATCAGATCACGATCGGCTACAACCAATACTCCGTCATCACCCAGGAGGGCCGGATTTTCACCGGCGTCTTGGCGGCGGAGACGGCCACCAGCGTCACCTTGCGCCGCGAGCAGGCGGCCGAAGACGTGATCCTCCGCAAGGACGTCGACGTGATGGCCGCCTCGACCAACTCGATGATGCCCGAAAACCTCGAAAAAGAGGTCGCGCCGCAGGAATTGGCCGACCTGATCGCTTACCTCCGCGAGGCATTCGGCCCGGTGCCGCCGCCGGCGGTGACGCTCTTCGACGACGATTCGGCCTTCGCCTCCCTGCTCGGCGAGGGCAACGGCACGGCCGCGATCTACTCGGCCGATCGGCTCTTCGGGACGGCCTGCCTGCGGGTCACGCCCCCGCAGCGGTTCTCGCCGAAGATCCCCGCCTGGCAGTATCGGATTGCGGAGAACCCGGGGCCGGGGGAGTTTCGTTACATCCGCTTCGCGTGGAAGTCGCGGGGCGGCGAAGGGATCATGATCGAGCTGGCCTCCGACGGGCAATGGCCGCCGCCCGACAAGCCCCTCTGGCGCTACTGCGCCGGCCGCAATACCAGCGGCTGGGCCGCCGTCGAGGTTTCACCCCAGGCCCCGGGCGACTGGACCATCGTGACCCGCGACCTGTGGAAGGATTTCGGCGCCTTCACCGTCACGGGGATCGCCCCGACGGCCATGGGCGGCGAGGCATTCTTTGACCGGATCGAGCTATTGCGGTCTTTGGACGCGGTGACGCCGGGAAAATAGCACAGCCGAGGGCGGCTGTGCCAAATGACGTTGCGTGATTCCGGGAGGGCGAGGCTTCTGCCGAGCCGCACTTCCAGTCGCCAAACTCGCGTTTGCCGCCAGGCTCG
>CAYGZA010000081.1:0-4584 GCA_964354135.1 uncultured Planctomycetaceae bacterium | reverse complement strand
CAGGAGCCTCGCCCTCCCGTGATCGTGGCCCTCCCGTGATCGTGAAACTCCGTTTAGATTGCCAGTCCCGCCATAAGTGGTTGATCGAAGAAATGGTGGACCTATTGCCCGAAGCGACTCACCCCCACCGTCTGGAGAAAAGTTCAAACTGACCCACTACCGGGGCGCGGGGCCGGCCATGAGCCGTAGCGGCGGGGCTTGCTCCGCGCGACAAGCGGCGAGCCCCGGGGCGTCAATCGTTCTCGGCCAGCAGTTCCTTGATCCTCTCGCGGAGCACCTTATCCCCTTCGGCGCCCTGCAAATCGAGTCTGCCGTACCACCAGTAGCGGACGTAGCCCTGTTTGTCGATCAGATACACGCTGGGGCAGGTGTGGTTGGCCCAAGCGGTCCAGGTTTCGCGGGCGCCGTCGACGGCGACCGGGTACCGTAGGGCGCGCTCCTTGACTTGGCGGCGGAGGAGCTGCGGATCGGGCCGGCGATCGGTTTCGGGAGTGTACGCGCCGACAACCGCCAGCCCCTTTTCCGAGTACTTCTCGTGCCAGTCGTTGCAGGCCGCGAGGTTGCGGACGCCGTCGGCCGACTCGAAGGTCCAGAAGTGCAGCACGACCACGCGGCCCCGCAGCTCGGCGAGCCTCAGCGGCCCGGAGTTGAGCCACGGGTCCACGCCGCGGAATTCGGGCGCCCGGGCAAACCGCCGGCGCGACTTCGAGAAATCGAACGGCTTCCCGGTTAAGTCCAGCAGCGCTTTCTTCTGCGGCTCGGTGAACGCGGCGAAGAGCCGCCGCCTCTGGGCGGCCTGGAGTTTCGCCGTTTCGGCGGCACGCTTGCCCGCCGGTTTTCCGGCGACACCCTTCTCGAAATCCTCGCCCTCCTTGCGGAAATCGTTCAGCAGGGCGGCGATCCGCTCGACTTGCTCGTCGGAGAGCCGGAGCCGCTCCGCGGTCGCGGGAAGGACCAGGGCCCCCGGCCCGCGGGCCTGAAACACGATCTGGTCGAGCCGCCGTTTCTGGTCGGCATCGAGGATTTCCGGCAGCCGGCCGTCGACTCTGGCGATCAACTGCTCGATTTTTTCGGCCGCTTCCGGCTGCGTGGCGTCGCGCAATCGCCAAAGCGGCCCGTCCACGGGGCCCACCAGGCGGTCGATTGCTTGCACCTGTTCCGCGGTGAGCTGCAGTTCCGCGTGTACTGCCGGGTCGCGCAGGAGCAGGACCAGCGGACTGGGCGCCTTCGGGAGACCCACAGGGCCCTGCTTTTCGCAGGCGTGGGCGTTCGGGGCCGCGAGAAACGCCAGCAACGCGGCCATTGCCGCACTCGACTTGCGTGCCGGACGCCGCTTCATGCCTTCGGTCCTCGGCACAACGGTCCCGGCGGGGCGCATGCGAAGACTCCGCGGAAAAGGGGATTCTTCGCCCATTGTACGGGAGGTCTGTTTGTCCCGGTAGTGCGGCCAGAGGCGCCGGTCAACCGGCGGTGTTGGGATACCACGTATCGAGCGCGGCCCACCACTGTTCCGGCGAGCGGACGGCGACGAAGGCGTCGCGGACCCGTTGGGCCTCCGGGTGCAGCCGCGAGTACTTGATGCCGTGCTTGTACATCACGGAGAAACCCCGCTTGGGGCCGTAGAGCTCCTCGGCGAGCCGGAAGTGTTCGGCGATCACCTCGCGCTGCTCTGCGAGGGTCGGCGGCAGAGGAAGCGGCCTTCCGGCCGTCAGAGCCCGCACCTCGCGGAAGATCCACGGGTTGCCGATCGCCCCGCGGGCCACCGTGACGCCGTCCACTCCGGTTTCGGCGAGCATGGCGAGGCAGTCGGGGGCGGAAAAGAGGTCGCCGCTTCCGAAGATCGCGCGGCTGCCGGCCCGGGCCTTGACTTCGCGGACGAACTGCCACGAGCTTTTGCCCTCGTAGCGCTGCCGGACCGTGCGGCCGTGGACGGTGATTGCCGCTATCCCTAATGCGAACGCCCCATCGAAGATGGCGAAGAACCGCTCTTGGCTCTCCGGGCTGTCGTCCATGCCGCGGCGCATCTTGACGGTCACGGGGACCCGCGGCGGCAGGGCGTTGCGGACCCGGGCGACGATCTCCAGGGCCTCTTGCGGTCGGCTGAGCAGGTACCCGCCGCGGCACTTGCCCAGCACCTTCTTGACCGGACAGCCGAAATTGATGTCGATCACGTCGAACCCGGCCTCGACGAGTTTCAGCGCGGCGGGGGCGAACTGCTCGGCCGAGCTGCCCATCAACTGGGCACCGCCCGGGTGCTCCTCGTCGCCGACCCGCAGGAACCGCCGGGCCTTCTTTCCCTTCGTCACGTTGAGGATGAAGCGGTCCAGCATCACCTCGCAGATCGTGTACCCGGCCCCCAGGCGCCGCGCGACGGTCCGGGCGGGCCAGTCGCTGTAGCCGCTCATCGCCGCCAGGGCCACGGGAAACTCGATCCGCACCGGACCGAGCTGAACGGGAGAAAGCGTCACTGCGCTAGAGTCAGACGGCACGGCAGTGCGGCGCGACGCCGGTCCTACTTCGTGGTTGGCTGCCGTTGGGGGAGTGCAGGAACCTCAATCAGCGGCGTGGGCTGTTTCTCGCTGCTGACGTAGAGGGTCTTCCCGTCCGGCCCGTAACAAACGGCCTCTGCTTGGATCAAGTGCGGCAACGCGACCTCTCGCGGCGGGCGGGCGAAGGCCGCAGCCCAGTCCTCTTTCTCGCCCCGCTTGTACTCGTACGCATCGCCATACGTGAGCACGATCGCCCGGCGGCCGTCCGGGGAAACGTCCATGCCCGTCACCTGGCGGAGCCCGAGCGTCCCGATCAGCCGGGCCACGAGGGCTTTCTTGGGCGTCTTCGGCGGCTTGGGAGCTTCCCCGTCCTTCGGCCACTGGAGCGCGTACACGTGGCACGTCTTCGCCCGCTCCTTGCTCACCAGCAGGATCGTCCTGTCGGTCGGGTCCACGCCAAGGGCCTCGCAGTTGCGGAAGTCGTCTTCGTAGGAGAAGTAGATGGTCTTCAGCACCGGCGCTTCCTTGACCAGGACCCCGCGTTGGGGATCGCAGGGCGGCTCCTCGATCAGGTAGAGCATCTGCACCGCGGCATTGAGGCCGTTGTTGCCGGCGTCGCCGACCAGGAGGTAGTCCTTGCCGTCGGCGGAGAACGAGGCGATGTCCTCCCAGTCGTAGGCGAAGATGCCCGCAAGAAGGCACGAGCCGAGGTTGCGGCCCTTCGAGTCGAACAGGTAAAGCCGGGCTTCGTCGCCCGAGTCGTTGTGGGCCCAGAACAGCCCGGGGTGGCGGTGCGAGGAGGCGATGCCGCTGCACTCGTCCAGCGCGGGCACCGCGATCTTGCAGAGTTCCCGGCCGGGGCCGTAGCGGATGTCGCCAGGGCCGTCTGCGGTGAGGCGGCGTCCCGCCTTCTCCTGCCGCAGCAGCTCGGCGACGTAGTCCCGGTCGGCCTGGCTCAGCTCGCTCAAGGGAATGCTGACAGTCTCTCCGTCGGACCTTCGCAGCCAGACCACGCCGCCGCCGGCATCGACGAACTCCGCCTCCACCCGACGCTTCCCGGTGCTGTCCGTCCAGGTGCGCGCCGCCGCGAAGGGGACCGCGAAAAAAGAAAGGACGATTACGGAAAACCGGGCGTATCGGAGCATTGTCGATGCCGGGTCACGACTCCCTGACGGTCTTCAAAGCAGCGTCCGTTCTTGTTCGAGTGTTCGATAGGATACCGGCCCCGACGCCTTTCTTGCCCTTCAATTCTCCAGGACCTCTTTTTCCCGGGCCTTGGCCAGGTCGTTGGCCTTGGTTTCGTAGTCCTTGGTGAGATCCTGGACCTGTTCCTTGATGTCGTCCCGCTCGTCTTCGGAGAGGTCTTTGTCCTTTTCCGCCTGGTCGGCCAGCTTGTTGCCGTCGCGGCGGATGTTGCGGATGGCCACCTTGGCCTCCTCGCACAGCTCGCGGATGCGGGCAACCATCTTGCGGCGGACTTCCATCGACAGGGGCGGCACGATGACCCGGATCACCCGGCCGTCGCTCTGCGGGTTGAAGCCCAGGTCGGCGGCCTGGATCGCCTTTTCGATCTCCTTGAGGGTGCCGGGGTCGAAGGGGCGGATGACGATCTGGTTCGGCTCCGGGACGCCGATCGAGGCCAGTTGCTTGATGGGGACCGACGAGCCGTAGACCTCGACCCGCACGGAATCCACCAGCCCCGGATTGGCCCGGCCGGTGCGGATGCCGGCCAGGGCGCCCTTGAGCACGCCGATCGCCTTTTCCATGCGCTCTTCGGTGTCCAGAAGGATTTCGTCGCCGGTCATGGCAAGGCTCCGTGAAAAAAGGGATTGGAGATTAGGGATTGGGGATTAGGGACTCAAACGCCAAGCGTCTAATCTCCAATCTCCAATCCCCAATCCCTATCCACTGCCCCGCGAGACGAGCGTCCCGACCCGCTCGCCGCGGATCGCCCGCTCGATGTGGTCCGGCTTCTTGAAGTTGAAGACCAGGATCGGCATCTCGTACTGCTGGCACTTGGTGATTGCCTCGTGGTCCATCACGCGGAGGTTCTGGCGGCGGACGTCGTCGTAGGTCAGCTCGCCGTAGAGGACGG
>CAYGZA010000080.1:0-20506 GCA_964354135.1 uncultured Planctomycetaceae bacterium | reverse complement strand
ACCGAGGGCAACAGCGGCGTCTTCATCCGCACCGGCGATCCCAAGGACTGCGTGCAGACGGGAATCGAGATGCAGGTCCTCCCGCCCGTGCCGCCCGACCGGCGGCCGTCGAAGAACAGTTGCGGCTCGGTCTACGACGCCTTGGCCCCGACCAAGGAGGTCACGAAGAAGGGCCAATGGAACCACGTCGCGATCACCGCCATCGGCAGCAAGATCACCATCGAGATGAACGGCCAGAAGATCATCGACGCGGACCTCGACCGCTGGGACACCCCCGGCAAGAACCCCGACGGCAGCAAGAACAAGTACCGCAAGGCCCTCAAGGACTTCCCCCGCGAGGGCCACGTCGGACTCCAGGACCACGGGGCGAAGGTCGCCTACCGCAACATCAAGATCAAGCCGGTAGAGGCGAAGTAGGGGCGGGGGCTTAGGGGCGCGGGGGGAGGGAATCGACCCGCCCGAGCGCCCGCGCCCGCAGGTCCGCGGATTCCGCCTCGTCCAGCAGGGCGAACAACTCGTCGCGCACCCGCTCTTCCAGGCTGGGGGAATCGCCCTCCAGCCCGGACGGGTTGGCGGAGCTCTCTTCGGCCCGCTTCGACGCGCGCCGATCCGGCTTCGCAGGGGAGTTGCTGCGGCCGGACTCCGCCAACCCGGGACCTTCGTGACTTGTCGGGGCAAGGGTCGCTTCCCGGTCGACGCGATCCCACGCACCCAGGAGGGCATCGAGCCTGTCGAGCCGCCGTTCCACAAAGCTGCTCCAGAGGGTCGCCTGCCGGGCGGCGGCCCCGCGTTCGGCGATTTGCCACTCATCGGCCACCGCCCGCTCAAAGGTCTGGCCGTTCAGGAAAAGCTCGTCGACCAGCCCGCCGGCCGGGATGCCGGCCTGCCGGGTGTCGAGCGTCGCCGTGAGGGCCGTCGTCCCGTTGACGATCGAGACGCCGAAGGTCGCGCTGTCGGCCTGCCGCCCGTCGCTCGCGGTGGCCCGCACCTGGAAATCGCCGGTGAGCCCGTTGCGGGGATTGATCGTGAGCGTGTCGCCGCTCAGGCTCAGGACCACGTCGCCGGGGCGGATGAGCTTTGCGTCGTGGAGCAGCCGCGGGTCGGCCCAGTAGGCGGGACTGAGCGTGGCCACCACGGGGCTCGTGGACATTCGCCCGCTCCAGCGGCGGAGCTGGCCGCTGGGCAGGATGCAGTACCAGGGACCCAAGGAGCTGCGGATCCACTTCTCCTGGTAGCCGCGGAGATTCTGGGAGTAGCTCCCGGCGTAGTAGAGGCGGAGGCTCTGGTCCAGGTCGTATGCCTTCTGCGCCAGGGCGTCCGGCGGCAGCACTTCCGCCCGGTAGGTGAGCGGGTCGCCGTCCGGGTCCGTGGCCGAGAGCGGCACCGCGATCGCGTCCTGGGTCGCGGACATCCTCTGGTTCGAAATCGGCGCGAGGTCCGGGGCGCCGTTGGCCACCGTGACGCCGAAGGTCTCCGAGTCGGCCGCTTGCCCGTCGCTCGCCGAGACCGTCACGCGGAAGTGACCGGTGAAACCCTGGCGGGGATCGATCGTAAGCACGTTGCCGTCCAGCCGCAGGGTCACGTCGCCGGGCTCCACGAGCGTGGCCTCGTGCAGCAACGCCGGATCGGCCCAATAGGAGGCGCTGAAGGTCGCCACCAGCGGCATGTTCGAGACGCTCCCTGCCCAGCGGCGCAACTGGCCGCTCGGCAGAATCGCGTACCACGAGCCGCTTGAGGCCCGCATCCACTTCTCGTTCAAGCCGTAGTCGTTCTGGTAGTACGTGCCGGCGTACGACAGGCCGAGCTGCCGGTCCAGGTCGTAGGCCTGCTGGGCTTGGGGATCGCGGGCCACCAGCTCCGCGGTGTAGGAGATGGGATCGCCGTCGGCGTCGGTCGCCGAGAGAACGATCGTCATCGCGTCCTGCGCGGGGGACATCGTCCGATCGCCGATCGTCGCCAGCACCGGGGCGGCGTTGACGACCGAGACCTGGAAGGTCCGGCTGCTTTCCGCCAGGCCGTCGCTGACCGCGGCCCGCACCTGGAAGCTCCCCGTGAAGCCGGTCGACGGGTCGATGGTCAGGGCGTTTCCCTGGAGGCTCAGGCTCACGCCCTCGACGGACGTCGCCGTGGGCGCCTGGGCGTCGTGCAGGAGGCCCGGGTTGGTCCAATAGTCCGTGCTCAGGGCAGCGACCAGGGGCATGTCGGTCGGGCTGCCGATCCAGCGGCGGAACTCGCCGTTGGGCAGCACGCAGTACCAGGTGCCGCTCGAGGCCCGCATCCACTTCTCGTTCAAGCCGTAGTCGTTCTGGTAGTACGTGCCGGTGTACGACAGGCCGAGCTGCTGATCCAGCTCGTAGGCCCGCTGGGCGACGGGATCGACGCGAAACGCGGTCGCGGAGTAGCTCAGCGTGTCGCCGTCCGCATCGCCGGCCGAAAGGGTCACGGAAAGCGTGTCCTGGCGGTACGACGTCGTTTGATCGGCGATGGCCGCCAGGACGGGGGCGGTGTTCTCAACGGACACTCGCAGGAGATAAGAGCCGGTCTGCGCCGAGCCGTATGCCGCGACGGCCAGGTAGTACGTGCCGCTGCTCGGGGCCGTCCACGCGACGTGCGAGGCGTAGGTGCCGCCCCAGTCGTCGTTCGAGGCGATCGGCGTGGTGCCGTTGCGGTCGTACAGGGTGAGCGTCGAGTCGGGGAGCGTGCCCAGGCTGGTATCGAGCACGTACGCCTTGCCCGCCACGGCCTGGAACGAGAACCAGTCCCGATCGCCGCCGCGCTCGATGATCCCGCCGGTGGTCGAGCCCGCGGAGACGGGCGTGGCCGTGGTGTAGTCGTTGCCGTGGTCGTCGGGGGCCTGCACTTCCAGCAAGGCCGAAAGCGGCGTGCTCCATTGGCCGTCGTTGTCCACGGCCCGGGCGAAGAAGGTGTAGCTGCCCGGGGCGTAGCCGGCAGTGCCCAGCGTGATGCCGGCCGCCTGGCTCACCAGCGTCGTGTCCGTGCCGAGGAGCTGGTCGCCGGTGTCCCACTGCCGGTTTCCGTTGGCGTCCTGGTAGAAGTGGACGCCGGTCACGCTGCCGTCGCGATCGACGACCCCGGCGGCGGTCAGCGTGGCGACGCCGCCGACCGTCATCGGGTTGGGAGCGACCGAAAGCGACGCGATGGCGGGCGCCTGCGGCCCGCTGGGGCTCAACAGCGTGAGGGTGTTGTAGGCGTTGAGGCGCCCGCCGGTGGCCACGCGTCCGTTGAGCGATGCGAGGCGGTCGACCCCCTGGAGGATCGCATTGCGGACCTCGGCCAAGGTGGCGTTGGGAGCCAGCGACCACGCCAGGGCCGCCACGCCGGCCACGTGGGGCGTGGCCATGCTCGTGCCGGAATACGTATTGTAGCCCCCGTTGGGCACGGTGCTCAGGATGCTGACGCCCGGCGCCGCGAGGTCGACCGTCGTGGCCCCGTAGTTGCTGAAGCTCGCCAGGTTGTCGTTGCGGTCCGTGGCGGCCACCGTGAGCATTCCGACGACATCGTAATTGGCCGGGTAGGTGGGCAGGGCGTCGTTGTTCGACTGGCTGTTGCCGGCGGCCACCGCGGAGAGGATGCCGGCATTGCCGCTGGCCGTCAGGGCGTCGCGCAGGGCCGTGCTGTAACCGCTGCCGCCCCAGGAGTGGTTCATCACGCGGACGTTCACGCCGTAGCGGGTCCGCATCATCGTGGCATAGTTGATCGCCCGGACCGCGTCGGAGGTGTAGCCCGAGCCGCTGGAGTCCATGAACTTCAGGGCCATGATCGAGGCGGACCAATTGACCCCCGCCACGCCGGTGCCGTTGTTGCCCACGCCGGCGATCGTGCCCGCCACGTGGGTGCCGTGGCTATGGTCGTCCATCGGGTCGGAGGTGTTGTAGGCGAAGTTGTAGCCGTGGACGTCGTCGGCGAACCCGTTGACGTCGTCGTCGAGGCCGTTGCCGGCGATTTCCCCGGGATTGGTCCAGATGTTGGCGGCCAGGTCGGGGTGCGTGTAATCCACGCCCGTGTCCACCACGGCGACCACGACGCTCCGGCTGCCGGTGGTGAGGCTCCAGGCGGCCGGCGCGTCGATGTCGGCGTCGGCCCGGCCCCCGCTTTGTCCCGTGTTCTCCAGGCCCCAAAGCTGGGAGAGCTGCGGGTCGTTGGGGAGCGACTGGAGCTGGTGGACCTCGTCCCTCTCGAAGCTGGCGACGTGGGAGTTCTTGGCCAGCAGGTCCTGCACCGTCTCGGGCGCCGCGCCGTAGCTCCGCACGAGCGCCTGGCCCACGAGCCCCAATCCGCGGATCACCTCGAACTCGACGCTGCTTGAGGCAAGCAGGGCCGCCGTGCCGGCCGCGGAGGCGATCCCCTCCAGCGTGCCGGTGTCGAAGCGGACGATCCAGTCGTAGGCGTCGGCCGCCCCGCCGACCGACACCCGCTGCTCGTCCTGGGAGGCCGCAGACCAGCCCGCCGTCCCGGCGTGGCGCGGCGAGAGCGAGCTGCCGTAGTCCTGGAACCAATCGGGGGAGACCAGCTCCGACCAGAGCGACGCGTTGAAAACGCACCGCTCTTCGAGCTGCTCCACGCGGAGCGTCTTGTACACCCGGTGCCGCGCGCGGCGGGCCAAAGACGCAAGGAGGGGCCGGACTCCGTTCTCGGCCAGGTTCCACATGCTAGTGCGCGATGAGCGAGGTAGACCGATCGTTCGTCGAGAGGACATGGCAGTGGTGCAAGTCCAAGCTGCAAGACCCAAGGTGCCGAATCAAAGTTGCTCGCGCCCTTCCCGCCGAGAAAGCGACCGGTACGATCGGCGCGGCATGGGACCGGCAGGTCTTTAACCCGGCGGCCCATCCGGCGACGGCGGCGCCTCGGTCGAGAAAGGCTCTATCGAAAAGACGACAAACAGAGAAGACAATGACAAGGTGTCGCTATAGTAAGCCTGTGTCAAGAACGCGGCGGGGTCAAATCGCTGAATCGCTTATCCGCCTCCGCGTCCAAGTAGAATACGGCCAGTCCGTGCCATTTGTTTTCCCGAGCGCAGCAGATAATGGAGAGAAACTGCGGGCTACGGCCGGCGGTCTCTCCCCCGCCGGGGCGTGGCTGCGTGACCACGTGAGGCACTGGGGCACCAAGCCCACTGCCCGGAGGCGCGAGTCACAGGCCGTAACCGCCGAGGAGAAAGCCGGTTACGTCGCCAGGTCCCCAGGAGGTGAAAAGGGTGCAACAGCGGATTGTTGGCGCGGTCGGGAAGGCGAGGTTCTCGCCGGGCCTGGTCGGTCTCGGGGTATCGCCGCTGCGGCTGCCGAGCCCGGGTGGCTCTGCCGTGGTCGCCGTTGCTGCTCAGCCGGACTGGAACGCCGGTTGTCGGCGCCGCTTTCACAGCTCGAATTTGTCGCCCTTGCGCTTCTCCAGCGATTCCTTTTGCTCCGCGGTCAGGAGCTCGATGGCTTGCCTGTCCGCGTCGGCGCGGATCTTGCGGACCTTCTCGCCCACCTCGGCCATCTTCTCGCGCCGCTGCTCCTCGCTCAGGTCGCGCAATCCGCCGAATGTGTCGGAGACCTTGTCTTGCATCGCCTTGTCGATCTCAGCCGCCTTCTTCGCCTGCTCGGGCGTGAGCTTCAGCCTCTCGGCGATCCACTTGTTGTTCAGGCCGTACACCGCGCCGCGGACCTGGAGGCGGATCTGGTACAGTCGCGTCCACTGTTCCTGGGAAAGCACGTCGCGGAGCTCATTGCGGGCCTTCTCGTCCCCCTGGTTCGTCAGCTCGGTCATCTTCGCTCGCCGCTGCTGCCGGTCCTCGATCTGTTGCAGGCCGGCCCACTGGTCGCGCATTTCCGCCCGAGTCTTCTCAGCGGCCTGCTTTACTTTGCCCACTTGCTCGTCGCTCAGCTTCAACTCTTTCTGGACTTTCTCCACACTCAGGAGCCCCAGGAAGGTCCCGCCCCGCGCGGCCATGAGCCCGCCTCCCCGCTGGGCGGCTTTCGGAGCTTGGGCCTGCGCGGCGGTAACCAGCGCAACCCCCAACAACAACCCCACGGTCATCACCAGCCAACTTTGAACTCGGGTCATCTCGCGTTCCTTTCTTGTGTCGTAACAAGTACCGGTAACCGATCACGACTTCTCAGGGCTCTCGGGGCCTTCCCGAGAAGACTTACCCTGAGCCTATGGCCCCGATTATCGTCGCTCGATAGCGGCCCCGCAAGGCTTCGTCTAGCTGCGCCGGACCGGCGACGCGCCGGTCAGCCTGAAGCCGCCTGGCCCGCGCCGCCGTCGGCCAGCTCCAGGACGATGCTCTTCATCTCGGGCTTGGACTGGCAGCGAATCTGGTAGGTCTCGCCGGGTGTCACGGGCAGCTTGCCTGCCCGTGTTGTACCGGCACTGGCGGACGAGCCGCCAGTGGCACCCGGCGGGCCGTCGGCCGGTTGTCGGCGCCGCTTTCACAGCTCGAATTTGTCGCCCTTGCGCTTCTCCAGCGATTCCTTTTGCTCCGCGGTCAGGAGCTCGATGGCTTGCCTGTCCGCGTCGGCGCGGATCTTGCGGACCTTCTCGCCCACCTCGGCCATCTTCTCGCGCCGCTGCGATTCAGAACGTGAAACACCATTCCGCCCGGCGCTACTCTTGCAGTACGAGGCATGGCGAGAGATTATCATAGCCCCCCCATCTTGTCAATATCGGACCTGTCCCGTTTTCTCGTTCCCCCGGTTTTGTGGCAGAGGGAGCGAAGCAGGCGGAGCCCAATCAGAAAGAGATATCCCGCATTTCAGCAGCTTCTGCAAGTCCTCCCGTGCCGCCTCGCTGACCACCTGCCAGCTGACGCTCAGGCTTTTCAGCCTCATCCCTTCCAGGTGTCTCAGCCCTGCGACAGTGACCCGCGTCCCGGCAAGCCCCAAGGATCGCAGTCCGGTGAGCGCCTTCAGGTGTTCGAGTCCCGCGTCCGTGACGCGCGTGTTGTTGAGCGAAAGTGTTCGCAGGCTGGTCATTCCCTTAACGTGCTCCAAACCTGCATCCGTGACGGGCGCGCCGTGAAGGTCCAACTCGCGCAGCAGGGTCAGTCCCTTGAGATGCGCCAGTCCGGTGCCCGTGATCCCCGTTTGATTAAGCGAGAGGGTCTTTAGGCTGCTCAACCCTCTCAGGTGTTCCAGTCCGGCGTCGGTGAGTCGCGTCTTGTCAAGGGACAGTTCTTCTAGTTGGGCCATCCCCTCCAGATGCCGCAGCCCGGCGTCGGTCACTTCGGTGCAAGAAAGGTTCAAGCGACGCAGCTCGGTCAGACCGCGGAGGTGTTCCAGCCCCAGGTCGCCGACGCGGGTGTTCTGAAGTTGCAGAAACCACAGGCCGGTCAAGCCTTCGAGATGCACTAATCCGGCGTCGGTGATCGGCGTATCGTTAAGGCGCAACTCCAGCAGTCGCGTCATCCCCGCGAGGTGCTCCAGTGCAGCGCCGGTAATCCGCGTATGGTCAAGGAAAATACATCCCAGGCTTGTCAACCCCTTGAGGTGCTCCAGTCCGGCGCCGGTAATCCCCGTATGGTCAAGGAAAAGACATCGCAGGCTTGTCAACCCCTTGAGCTGCTCCAGTCCGGCGTCGGTAATCGCTGTGTCGCCAAGGTAAAGCGATTCCAGGCTTGTCAACCCCTTGAGGTGCTCCAGCCCGACGTCGCTGACGGGAGTGTGCGTGAGGTTCACCTTCTTGAGCCCCGTGAGTGCCTTGAGGTGACGCAGTGCGGCGTCGGTGACCGGCGTCGGGGTCCCGGTGACTCCTGCTACGTTGGAACCCACGCGCACGCGGTTGGCGAGGTCAACGCGCCAAACCTTGTAGAGCCAATCGCGGAGCGGCGGCGTTATTGCGTCCGGATCCGGGTCGGGCGGGAAGTCATACTCCACCCGTGCGCCCAACGCCTTCAGCGCCTCGACTGCCCGTTTCTGCCCCCCTCCCCTGTGCATTCGGGTCGCAAGCCAACCCAGGGCGATGATTAGCACCAGCACCAGGCCCAGCAGCGGTGGGACGCTGAATTGATAGAATCGAGGACGCCTAGGCCGATTCTCCGCCATCTCGCTCTCCCGGGCGCGCTACCAACCATTCCTCCCCACAACCCATTTCTCGTTCGAAGCAAGGATCACCTTCGTTCCCGAATAGTAATTGTAAAGCCTCGCGCGGACCCCCGCAATCCAATTCGGCCCATTGTCGGCGACGATCGAACCGGGAGCGTAGATGGTGAAGTACCAGAGGTCTTGATTACCCACCTTCCAGTAAAACTGGCACGGCAAGGAAAACGGTGTCAGGAACCGTTTGCTGGGACGGCCATTCGGGTGCTTCGCACAAAAGGTTCCTGCCACCTTTTTCACTTCGAGGTCTTGGCGAGCCACCTTTCAATCCACCACCGCCACGGCCCGGATCGGCGAGCCGTCGCGGCCGGTGAGGTTCAAGGGGAAGCCGATGAACGTGAACCGCGCGGGGAGCCGGTCGAGGTTGGCGAGCCCCTCGACG
Organism: uncultured Planctomycetaceae bacterium; assembly: GCA_964354135.1. GTDB lineage: Bacteria > Planctomycetota > Planctomycetia > Pirellulales > Thermoguttaceae > CAYGZA01. Next base: position 12,025 of record CAYGZA010000080.1, on the reverse strand, counting down.
AGGATGATCTCCACGCCCGGTGCCATCAGGACCCGGTGGCACTCCTGCCCCTGGACGCTCGGGGTAGGGGTGTCCATGCCGAGCAGTCCGATCCGCTTGTCGGCAATCCACCGGGCCGCCTCCGCGGTAAGCGTGGGGAAGTCGGTGAAGTACTCCTCGCGGCCGAACGTCCGGTACCAGCCGGTGCGATAGATCACCTTGGCCCGCGGGTGGAACTTCGCCTCCTGCATGCGGAGCATGCTGAGGGTGATCGGGGTTTTGGGCGCGAGAACCCCGCCCGGGGCCAGATCGACCAGCACCGCCGGCCCGAAGAAACGCTCCAGCGGCATCTGGTCCACCGTCTTGCCGTCGTCCAGGAAGTGATACGGCACGTCGAGGTGCGTCCCCTGGTGGGTCGACGTGCTGAGCTGGGTGATGTTGTAGCCGATCGTGGCGATCGTGTCGCGCTCGACGACGGTCGGCCGCGGGTCGCCCGGGAAGGCCAACTGCCCGTGCTCCAGCGGATGCGAAAGGTCGATGAGTCTCGGCATGAGCAGGTGCTCCCACGCGACAAGGAGAGAGGCTTTCAGCGATCAGCGGCCAGTTTTCAGCAATCAGCTCAGTCTACCACGTTTCTCACCGGCAGCCCGAGCAGGGCCCGGCGGCAGGCTTCGGTCTCCTTAGCCAAGTAGGTCAGGCACCCTGTGCCTGACGACCGCCGTCACGCGCGGTATGATGTCCTCATGTCCCACTATCGCGGGTATCTTGCCCGGGCGGGACGAACTATTCATGCTCCTCACGCAACGCCGGGCGCGCGTGTTTGCGTCCGTTACTGCGCGGGAGGCGCAGGGACATGATGCGGCAGACCGAGGTTGTCAGGCACGGGGTGCCTGACCTACTTGGCTCACTTCGCACGGGTTCGAGCGGTTCGGTCGAGCACCTCGTTCGATGATTCATGATTCCTCTGGCTCAATCAGGCGGACGACTTCGTTCCCGCACTTCTTGCAGGTGCCGTTCAGAATCAGGCAATCGTCTTCCATCCTCCCGCTTGCCAGTTCCATTGGAACGCCTTGCAGACACGTCCCGCACCAGACGGAATCGAGAATCTTGGGCCGTGCCCAAGACGGAACTCTCTGCCACCGTGCTTTCGCCTCTGGTGTGAAATCGGGAAGCGGCGTCATGGGCATGGTCCCCTTTCTTAATCCTTTCGTCGCGGGTAAGACGTGCCACGCACCATTACTTGGGTCCGGATGAGAACGGACGTCTTGCGCGTGGTCTTCCCAAAGCACTGGCGAAACGCCTGCCACCCCACAGCTTGCCCCCCGTTGTGCCGGCTGCACACGATTGATCGTAGTAGCCTTGAAACCACCTGTCAACGACCGTCTCACGCGGGATGTGGCAAGTTTTCCTGGCGGCGATCGAGGCTTTCCGGCCCTCATCCTTACCCCTCGTCTCATCTTTCCGCCAGTCTCGTGCCGCGGGACGATACCGAACCGATCCAAGACGGGCAAGAGAAGTCTGTCATCCTGGGAAACCGGACTGTTGACAACGCGCTACCGAATATTGACAATCACAGTTGTGCCGTCCACGCAACCGCCTCCCAGAATGGTTCCGAGGCGTGGACGGGCGTTAATCCACGATGGAGGGTAATCACCCAATGAGGGTCAAATGGTTGGTGAGTCTCTTCCTGGCCGCCGGCGTGCTCGGCGCGGCAAGCTACGCGTCGGCTGCCGGGAAGGATGCCGGGTTCAAGTCGGGTCTGCATCCCGGGGATAAGCTGGCGAGCTTCAAGTGCCGGGGCGTCACCGGTCCCGATAAGGGCAAACCGCTCTGCTATGTCTGAATGGCCGGGGAACGGCCGGTAGCGATCCTCTTCGTTCGCGACGTTACCGGTGCCTTGGGCATGTTGCTCAAGCAGCTCGACGAGGCGGTTGCCAGGAACAAGGCTGTGGATATGCGCAGTTTTGCCGTTTTCCTCACAAACGACGGCAAAGCCGCCGAGGCCAAGCTCAAGGAGCTGGCCCAGAAGGCCAAGATCTCCGAAGCCTTTCCGTTGCTCATTCCCGAAGATCCGGCCGCACTGAAGCCCTACAAGATCCACGAAGAGGCCGAGGTGACGGTGGTGCTCTACAGGAAGTACAAGGTGCTGGACAATTTCGCCTTCAAGGCCGGAGAACTCAAAGAAGAGGATGTGAAGGCGATCGTGGCCGCACTTCCCAAGATCATCCCGACCAAAGAGGAGCTGGAGCAGGAGGCCAAGGCAAAGAAGGAAGCCGAGCTCAAGAAGAAGCTGGAAGCGGCCGCGAAGGAAAAGGAAAAGGAGAAGGAGAAGAAAAAGGAGTAGCCGCAAGGGCGCTCGTCTTCATAACTCGTACTCCTCGCCGTGGACATACAACCTGCTGCCCTGCTTGTAGCCGACGGCCTCGATCTTCTTTGCGGCCCACAAGGGTACCAGTCTACTCCAGCTCCCGGCGCGCCGCCTCGACGATTCCGTCAATCTCTCGCGCCAAGGCTTCATCCATCGGCTCGGCCTCGTGCGTCGCCAGGATGCGGCGCACCTCGGCTGCGGCACGTTGGCCCATCGAGGTTCCCCCGCCGCCGGCCCAGCCGTCCCAGGTCTGGCGGGTCCATGCAGGGCCGGGCAACCAGAGCTCGCGGCGGAAGTGCCGGACCGTGTGCTCCTCGCCGAGGAAATTCCCCCCCGGGCCGACCTGGCGGATCACGTCGGCGGCCAGCGTCTCGGGGTTGACCTCCAATCCCCGGGCGATGCGTTTGGCAAAGGCCATCAGCTCGTCGTCGATCAGGAGCCACGGCAGGCTGGCCGCATGGTCGGTCCCGCAGATGCCGGCGTGTCCGAAGGTATCCGCACCGGTCAGGACGCCAAGCACGAGGCTGGAGCCTTTCTCGATCCCGGCCTGGGCATCCGGGAGCTTCGCATCCGTCAGCCCGACGTTGATGTAGACCGGAAAGCCGTAGAATCGCGCCACCTGCACCATGGCGACGGCCATGATCGCCTGCTCGGGCGAGCCGAACGAGCAGATGTTCGTGCGGGGGTCCATGACGTGCGGGATCCCGCCGTACGTGACCGGCGTGCCGGGCGCCACAAGCTGCGTGACCACGACTCCGGCAAGGATCTCGGCGTTCTCTTGGGCCAGCGTTCCGGCCAGAGTCGCCGGTGCGGTGCCGGACGCCATGGCCATCGGACCGAAGCTCGCCGGCTGACCGGCCCGCGCGAACTCCATCAGGATGTCCAGCCCGTCGCGGGGGAGTTGCAGCGGGCTGATCGGCTCCAAGAATGCCTCGACCATAGGCCGGGCGCGGAGGGCGGCATCGCCGCCGGCGACGGTGCGGTAGAGTTCCAGCACGTAACGGGCCGTGCGGCCGTTGGCCACCCATGCCCGCGTCGGCTTCGTGGTCCCCTTGACCAGCGCCGCGGTGAGGAACACGTCGCGATATGCCGCGGGCACGCCGGCGACCGCCGCCATCGCCCCGACGATGGTGAGGTTGGGCAGGGCATCGCCGAGGCGAATGGCATCGTCGAGATCCTGCTTCGTGGGCGGGCGACGCTCGCCCGTGTCCGTGTCGATCCAGGCATACTGCCCGGGACTGGACATCAGCACGAAGTCCCCGTAGCCGAAGCGGGCCGTGCGCTCCGAAGACCGCCCATAGAGGATGTACTTCTTGCCTGCGCGGGCAACTGAGTCCATGACCAGTGATTCGGAGAGCCGGGCGATCTTGCGGCTTCGATCCACCTGGGCCCCGGCCTCGGCCAAGAGGCCCAGGGCTTCGTCGTGGTGGACCATGACGCCCGTGTCGCGGAGGATCGCGAGGCTGGCGTCGTGGATGGCGCGTATCTCCGCGTCGGAGAGGAATCGGAGGCGGATGGTGCTCATGCCCACCCCTTGCGGTATTGGCGGCGGATGAACCGGTCGGCCTCGGGGCAATTCGGGGCACCCATCGCGGCGGCGTCCCACTCGATCTTCTTGCCGATCCGCAAGGCGAGAGCGCCCACGAGCATCACCTCGGTCATCGGGGCGGCGAAGTCGATGAAGTTGCAGTAGGCCGGCGGGCCGCCCTTGCAGGCGCGAATCCACTCCGCATGGTGCCCGGGCGAGCGCGGCTCGGTCGGCTTGGGCCGCTGGAAATCGCGGAACTTGTCCTCGGGCAGCAGGTGCCAGTCGCCGCCGGTCCATTCGATGGAGTAAAGCGTCCCCTTGTCCCCCACGAGGATCGCGCCGTTCTCGGCCACCTTGCCGCCGCCGATCAAGTCGCCCGACGGCTTCTTCCCGCCGTCGTACCAGTGGAGCACCATCGTAGGCCGGTCGCCGCGGGCCGGAAACTCGTAGCGCAGGACCGCCCACGCGGGGAACGTCTCGTCCTTCAGGCCCGACGTCTCGACGATCTCGGCGGAACTCGGCGGGCCGAGTTTCAGACCCACGAACGGCATGGCGGCATTGTGGATCCCCATGTCGCCCAGGGGCCCAGTCCCAAAATCCTTCCAGCCGCGCCATTTGAACGGGACGTAGTCCGGGTGATACGGCCGCTCGGGGGCCACGCCGAGCCACCGGTCCCAGTCCAGTCCCTTGGGCGCCGGCGGCGCGTCTTTGGGGCGATCGACCCCCTGGGGCCACCAGTCCTTCGCACGGTCGGTCCAGACGTGCAGCTCGCGGACCGGGCCGAGCACGCCGGAGCGGACGATCTCGACCCCGGCGCGGGAGCCGTCGCCGGCCATGCCCTGGGTGCCCATTTGCGTGGCCACCTTGTGCTTCTTGGCCGTTTCGGCCATGAGCCGGGCCTCGGCGATGCACCAGGTGAGCGGCTTCTCGCAGTAGACGTGCTTGCCCAGGCGCATGGCCGCGAGGCTGACCGGGGCGTGCATGTGGTCGGGCGTGCTCACGACCACCGCGTCGATCTCTCGCTGCACCTGGTCGAACATCTTGCGGAAGTCGCGGAACTTCTTCGCCTTGGGGAACCGCGCGAAGGCCGCGGCCGCCCTGGCCTCGTCCACGTCGCACAGGGCGACGATGTTCTGGCCCTGGTCGGCGACGGCGTTAAGGTTCTCGCCTCCCTGGCCGCCGCAGCCGACCACGGCAATGTTCAGTTTCTCGTTGGCCGGCTCGCGGGCCGCCGAGGCGACGCCGCTCCCGACCAGCCATACCCCGACTCCGGCCCGGGCCGTGTTGCGGAGCACTTCCCGACGGTTCATTCGGCTGGACATGATGGAACCTCATTTCAGGTCTTGAAGGTACGCCGGCAAATTGCGGACTTCTTCCTTGGCCAGGTTGCGGACCGTGGCCCCGGGCCCGGGGCACAACGCCGCCCATTGTCGCCATCCGGCACCGGTCCGGCAAGTCTTCCATGCCCCGCCGGGAGCCTTTGCCGGACCATGCCATCGGGTCGGCACATCCGGGATACACGGAGCCCCCATTGCCTGCGGGGGAAAACACCGGTACCTTGATGGTCTGAGAGGCGAGCCGCGTGGGGAAGGCCGCAGCTTGACCAGTCCGTCCGCCGGCACCTTGACTATCATGGGATCTTCGTCCCGCCCGACGGCAATGACCAAGTACAACACCGGGCCGATGCCCGGCACCGACCTCCGCTACGAGGACTTTGAGGGCTTTCTGGCCAGTTACGCCCTGACGCTGGCGTGTCTGGAAAAGAGCGGGAGGACTTCCGACGCGGAAGACTACAGGGACGTGATCCGAATCCTCAACGGTTTTGCGGAGAGGTATCACGTCCAGCCTCCTCTCCAGGCATTGCGAGCCCCACGAAGCAAGCGATGGTCGGCCAGACCGCAGGAGTTCATCAACGATGAGATGGTCCAGATGGTCAACTCCTTCGGCAGGGATTTCTGCATCGGCCGGGTTTATCCGGGCAACAAGCCCGACCTGGACGCTGCGGATAGGCTCCGTTTGGGAAGGATCCTCTTGAATCTCCTGGATCGGTACGCCCTGGCCGACGTCGTCTACATGAACAAGCACGGGGAGAGGGTCCCGGTCAGAGTCAAAAAATGGCTGGCAAGAGACAGCCGGTACCGGAAGATCTCGGAAAGCGTGCGCGACTGGCGAAGCTGGCACGCGTGATAGTAGGACAGGCATCCCTGCCTGTCGTGCTCGGAAACAAGCTGGCCGCCTGCGATCCGTTGTAGCCTTTTGACGTGGAGAGACGAAATGAAATCCAGTCGCCTGCCGTTGTGGTCAATGTCCCTGGCCCTGTTGCAGTTGTTCCTGGCGGCCGGCTGGGCAATTGCGGACCCCGACGGCAAGTCGCAACCGGCCGGCTCCCCGGAAGCGCAAGGCGTGCGCGTGCTGGTCGCCTACCACTCGCGGACCGGCAACACCGAGAAGTTCGCCCAGGGGGTCGTCGAAGGCGTCAAGCGGGTGCCCGGCGCCGCGGCCGTCCTGAAGAAGTTCGATGAAGTGACCAAGGAGGACCTCAAGTCCGCGCGGGCGATCATCCTGGGGTGTCCCACGTACTACGCCAACATCCCCGGCAAGATGAAGGCCGTCATGGACGAGTGGGCCTGGCACTGGGGCATCGACTTCACCGACAAGGTCGGCGGGGCCTTTGCCACCGGCGGCGGCCAGGTCGGGGGTAAAGAGCACGTCGTCACCTCGCTCCTCCTCTACATGCTGAGCAACCGCATGGTCGTTGCCGGCCCGTTCTACGAAGACCCCCGAGACAACGACATCTGGGGGGAGCCCGGCTCGGCGGCCATGACCGGGCCGCTGGACCTCGGCGTCAGCGACAAGGAGCTGGACGGCGCCCGCCGCCTCGGCGAGCGGATCGCCCGGCTGGCAAAAAAGCTGAAATGACGCGCACCGCGCCGCGGCCGGGGCGCGTTGGTAGGATGGTCAGCGTCGTGAGTCCGGACCGGCCTCGGGCTCACGTCTAATGGCGAATATCGCGTTGCTAAGGAGACTGAGAGATGAACAAGGCGAACTTAACAAGGCGTCAATTTGTCGCTGCTGCGACAGCCGCGTCGATGACTGCCGCCGCCTCGAAGGCGATTCCCGCACGTGGAAACGTCACCACCAACGCCGGCAGCCTGGCGATTCTCGGCGGCGAGCCTATCAGGAAGAACAAGGCCTGGCCCGATTGGCCGTACTCGGATGAAAGCATCCTCAACTCCGTCGTGAAAACCACCAGGAGTGGAATCTGGTGCAGGATTCAGTCGCCGTCCGGCACGGTCCCCACGTTCGAGAAGAAATTCGCCCAACTGATCGGGGCGAAGTTCTGTGTGGCCACGGGCTCCGGGACCCAGGCACTGCACACCTGCGTCGAGGCGCTCGGAATCGGCCCGGGAGACGAAGTCATCACCTCGCCCTACACCGATCCCGGGACCATCGCCTCCATCTTGTCCGCCAGGGCGCTGCCGGTCATGGCCGATCTGGACCGCGAGTCGTATCAGCTCGATCCGGACGACGTGGCGAAAAGGATTACGGAAAACACCCGGGCCATCATGCCGGTACACATGATGGGGCAGCCCTGCAACATGCAGCGGATCGTGCAGATTGCCAAGAAGCACGATCTGAAGGTCATCGAAGACGCCGCCCAAGCGCATCTGGCCGAGTACCAGGGGAAGAGGCTGGGAACGATTGGAGACGTCGGGTGTTTCAGCTTTCAGTCGAGCAAGACCATCGCCTGCGGAGAGGGCGGGGCCATCACAGGAAACGACGAGGCGTTGATGGACAAATGTTATACTGTCCATAACCACGGCACGTCGCGCCGCGGGCAAACCGAAGTGATCGGGCCGAAATACCGGATGAACGAGTTCGAAGCGGCGGTCCTGCTCGGCCAGTGGCCCGGCGTGCTCCAGCGCTTCAAGCGCCGCAATGAAAACGCCGCCCACCTCACCGCCAGGCTCAAGGGTTTTCCGGGGATCACTCCGCAGAAACTGTGCGAAGGGACCGCCAGCGGCTCCTTCTACATCTACGCGATGACCTATCACAAGGAGCACTTCAACCATGCCGATCGCGACAAGTTCCTCAAGGCGGTCGCCGCCGAAGGAGTGAGTCTCAGCCCGTACATAGCCCAAGGATTACATCGGGAGCCGTGGGTGGAGCACGTCTTGAGTTCCAAGGTCTACCAGAAGATGTACTCCAAGAAGCGGCTCGATCAATACCGCCAGCAGAACGCCTGCCCGAACTGCGACAAGGTTTGCCAGGAGCTCGTCATGGTTTGGGCCTCCGGCCCCCTGCTCGGAACTAAGAAGGACATGGACGACATCGCCGACGCGATGCTGAAGGTCTACGAGAACAGGGATAAGTTGAGTTCGATCTAGTCGCGAAGTCCAGCGGGGGATTGGTCGGTTGTGGTCGTCTTGTGAGGCAACGGATGGCCGGCGTGGCTCGGCGTCGCATCCGCTTCCAGATCGCCCGGTCCGACGTATTGGCGGGCCATCACCAGGTTGTCGAAGTAGACCTTGATCGGGTGGGCCGCGTCGAACTCCTTCGGAAGGCCGTGATAATAGGTCTCCAATGAGAAGAGCGTAATCCGCAACTGCGGCACGCGGCGGAACCGCACGTTCGCTTTGCGGATCGAAAGCTCCCCGTCGACCCACAGCTCTTCCACGCCGTCGGCGTTGGCCGGGTCCGGGCCCGTGCCGACCGAGTTCAGCTTCGTATGCCGCTCGACGCAGTGCCACTGGCCCACCTGGATCGGCACGTGCTTCTGGATCGGGTAGTTCTCGCCCCACTGGGTCTTCTTGTCGAGGTGGTAGCTGTAGAAGCCCATCTCGACCTCGCGGCTGCCGAGTTTTCCGTAGGGCTGCAAGCCGGAGTAGAAGTAGCCGCGCGACGACACGTCGCGGACGGCGGCCATGCCGACCCAGGCGGCGTCGGGCCGGGTCACGTCGCGTCCGCCGAGGTTCGCCCCGTGGTTTTGGACGCCGCGGTAGTCCTCGTCGAACTTCAAGTAGTAGCGCACGTAAATCTCATCGTAACCGTCGCCGAGGCGCTCGTTGGCGTGGTTGTAGTTGCCCAGCTTGCGCGAGAGTCCGCCGACCTGGGATCCGGTCCCTTCGGTCCAGCAGGCGATTTCCAGCACGCCCGCGCCCGGGCCGGGGCTTTGTTCGGCGCGGGTCTCCTGACCCCGCCGAGCTGGCGTGGTGACTTTCCCCGGCACCCCGTGGGTGCGGCTGATATTGTTTTTTCGCACGCTCCATCCCGCTCCCGGCGGCGGCTGGGTCCCATGTGCGGTCCACGACTCGAAGTCGTCCGCGAAGATCACCGCGGGGTCTTTTGCGATGCCGCGATCGCCGGGATAGCGTGCGGCAATGCCCGGGGACTGTCCCAGTTTTCGCGCAGCGAGGACGGGACTGTCCCCTTCCCCAGTGCGCGGTCCCTCTCCGGCCGTGGCCGAACCTTGCGGCGCAAGCCACATACCGGCCAGGGCAATGATAGACCAGGGAATCCCCGTCCCCGCGACGACACGAATGATTCCACTTCCCATCGGAGCGACCTCCTTTCTCGTGAGCGTGCCGATTCGCCGGCCATTCTGACTCCGCTTTGCCGTCCTGACAAGCCTCCTGGCTGGATTTCCAGGCGACGCCAGGACATTGACTCTTGCGAATCGCGGCGTCAGAATAGGCGTTTGTCGAGAAGGTGGAGAGCCCCCTCGCTTTGCCTGGAGTGGGTCCCGTTCGGACGGGAAGAACAAGGGAGAACGGGTCACGACTGATGGGCGTAGTCGTTCTGGCCCGTTTTCGCGCCTCGAAGGAGTGCGTGACCATGCAGATTAAGACCATAAGGGCTAATAACTTCAAATCGTTGGTCGATTTCAAGCTCAATCTGGCGAAGTTCACTTGCCTGATCGGCCTGAACGGTGCGGGCAAGTCAACCGTGCTTCAATTCATCGACTTCCTCGCCCAGCAGGTTCGCGGCGACATCAAGGGTTGGCTGCGCACGCGCAGTTGGGACGCCAAAGACATCAAGTCGCACTTCGGCAATAAGACGAACATCGACTTCTCCGTTAATCTGATGGACGATTCTGGCGGAGAGGCGACCTGGGAAGTGAGCTTTGATCCAGTTCAGCTCCATTGCACCCAGGAACGGATTGTGATTGGCGATGCCATCCTCGACGTTCGTGGCGGAAAGGTGGCTGTCCGTCCAGGGATGGCAGCCGAACAGGAAATCGCCTTTACGTACGAAGGCTCCATACTGTCGCAGCTTCGAGAACAGAATCTCCCGCCCAGGCTCCTGGACTTCAAGAGGTTCTGTCAGAACGTCCAATCGCTCGATGTTTTGTCACCCGAGCTTCTCCGTCAGCGAACACGAACGCCCGTCGAATCACTTGGGTTGGGCGGTCGAGGGCTGTCGGCGTTTTTGCACAACCTCGGAGCGATGGAACGCCAAGCACTGGCTGCTCATGTGAGAAAAGCGTACAAGCAACTTAGGGAGGTGGAAACGAAATCCCTCCGGCGTGGTTGGAAGACGTTGGAGATTGCGGAAGAATTCGAGGACAGAAAGCTGGTTACCGACGCTCACCACGTGGCGGACGGGATGCTTCGCCTGATCGCAATTCTGGCGGAAACGCAGACCGAGCATCGCTTTCTGCTCTTCGATGAGATCGAGAACGGAATCAACCCGGAACTCGTGGAGTTTGTTCTCGACGCCTTGGTTTCGGCTCGCCAGCAGGTGTTGGTGACGACGCACAGCCCAACGATTCTGAACTACCTGGACGATAAGGTCGCCAGAGAAGGTGTCGTCTACTTGTACAAGACACGCGAAGGCCGCACCCAAGCGATCCGGTTTTTCGACATTCCCTCCATTGCCGAGAAGCTGACCGTCATGGGTCCTGGAGAGGCGTTTGCCGATACGGACCTCACCGCCCTGCACGATGAGATTGAGGCAGTTGCGGAGGGGCAGTGAGATGTACTTCCTTTTCAGCGGCGAAGGTCCGACCGACCTGGGGATGTGTGCGGATGGGGCCGCAACCTGTGAGGGGAACGATTACCATTATGGTCCGATGACCCTCATCGTGGATCAGATTGTTGAGTCCCGGCACCATTACTCGTTGCTGGAAACAGGACACTATGGTTTTGTGTCGCGGGGCACACTCGTAGATCGGGCGTCCGAATTGAAGGCAGCCAGGAAGGCGATCCGCCTGCCCGGTAAGAAGCGGGCGAAGGAAACCCGGTACTTCTTCAACAATGCGCGGGCTCTGGCCAGGATCGCCAGAGACAGGGAAGGTGAGTTGAAGGATGATGTCGTGGCGGTGCTGTTTCGAGACTCGGACACGGCAACGGCAGGTCGTGGACCTTGGCCGGAGAAGCGACAGTCGATGCTGGATGGGTTCCAGCAAGAAGGATTCACAAGGGGCGTTCCGATGATTCCGAAGCCAACTTCCGAGGCATGGCTGTTGTGTGCGTTGCAAGAGAACCCATACCTGGGCTGTGCGGCGCTGGAGGACCGGTCGGGCAGCAGCAATTCGCCTCATTCGTTGAAAGGCGAGGTGGACGGACTGCTCGGCCATCGGCCAACGAGGGACGAGTTGTGCGACATGGCAAGAAACGGCAGGATCGACCACCTCAGAATTGACATGCCAAGCTTCAGAGCGTTCAAGGAGCGACTCGAGGCCGTTTTGTAGCTGCCGCTTGAGAACGACGAGGGCTAGGCATGGCCGAGGAAAAGGTGGAAGACCGGGCCAGGACGCAATGGGCACAATCGTCTTGACCCGTTTTCGCGTCTTCGGGATCATCGGATGAGCGACGTGGGAACCGTACCGGCGGGCCATGCGACTTGCTATACTGCACTCGGCACGATTTCCGGAAAACGGCACTTGGAGGAGATAACGTGATTGGCAGAACTCTCATGTTGGCGATGTGCGTGCTCATCATCCCGGCCACAGGCTTTGGTGCGGCGACTGGCCAACCACGCCCTTCGCAAAGCCTCAGGGCGTGCCACCCGCCCGGAGAAGTAGCCCCTCGGCTGCCGGGGCGTGCGCTCAGCTTTATGCCGCGCCTCACGCCATCCGAGTTTGCGGGGTGTCATGCTAGTGCCGTTTTCAGTTCAAGAGTTTCGCGTTTTGGAAGAAGTGGCCGTTA
>CAYGZA010000079.1:0-20542 GCA_964354135.1 uncultured Planctomycetaceae bacterium | reverse complement strand
GGAGGATGAAGTGGCGGGTCTTGTCGATCGGGGCCGGGGTCATCCAGATCTGCTGAATCGCGCCCGATCCTTCGATCTCCCCCATGGTGAAGGTCGACTTGGCCTTGATGCGGACCGAGGGGGAGATCTTCCACCCCTGGCCCAACTCCTCGGCGCACCGCTTGCCGGTCCCTTCGGTGGCCATGCCCGCCTTGCCCTTTTCGCCGGTGAAGTTCTCCGGGCTGATCGACCGCGTCTGGGCGGCGGAGAGCCGATAGAGGTTCCCCAGGTTCATGTTGAGCCCGTTGAACCGCCCGCGGCCTGAGGGCTCTTGGGCGTAGGAAACGGCAAAAAACGCGAGACTCGCGACAACAGCCAACACGCGGGTTCTCAAACGCATAGACTCCTCCTTCTCGGTAGGGCCGGCTTTGCCGGCCGTGCATCGATGATGGTAGTCGTGCTTGTGCTAAAGACGGAGGATTCGGCCCTCAAAACGAATCCCGTCGGCTGCGAGCCTCTTCCTTTGCGGACTGTTTGGCGGAAGCGCGACTTTCCCACTGGCGACCCAGACGTATCGAGCGCCCATACCATTCAGCAGAGGTGCCGATGATCGAAGCCATTGGGTCAGCCATAACCACTTTCTGCGCACCTCTCCCGCGCCGCGCGATGTTGCTGGATGAACCTCGACCCAAACCACAAGCTCCGGGTGTTGCGCCTTGTGGATCCCGATTCCGTAGTCCCACCGTGGGTCGTCGGGATGCGAATTCGCCAAAGCCTTTTCAAGATCGACACTTCCCGTCAGGTTTCGCGGCGCGGCGCAACAGATCCTCGCCTTGTCCACATTCTTCAAAGCCTGCAGCCCCTTGCGATATGCGTCCTTCAAGGCCGCGGTGCCGGCAACTGCGGTTCAAAAACCCATCAAGCTGCTACCCTTCGGAGGCGCTGACGACTTCGGCAACGACATCCGCCACTCGCCCGCTAAACTCCGTTAACCCGCCCCAGCCCGCCTCTCCGGCATAGTCCGCCCCCGGATCCAGGTCTGAAATATCGCGAGTCTCACCAGATGTCGGATCGAAATAGTACACCCGTGCGTCTTTCTTCAGCACTTTCTCGGCCATGGACCTCATGGCCTGCGTAGCCTCCACGTCGAACAGTCTTAGAAGTCTTCGTGAGCCTGCCCCGTGCGCCTTGAAGACGTTGAGAGCCCACACAACGTCCAAGACATGGGGCGAATGCGTGGAGAGGCAGACTCGGTAGCCGCGGGAGAGCAAGTCCAGCACCAGCAACAGAACCGTGGAGATCGCCTTCGGGTGAAGCCCCATCTCCAGTTCTTCGATCACCACCCACTTGATGCCGCCGCGGCGAGTTACCTTCGGCGTGGGCAGGAGACAATACAACCCGAGTAACAGCGGAACGAACTCGCGCTGCCCCGCCGACCAAACCATGTAGGGCAGAAAGTCGTGCTTTCCGGACGTGAGGACCAGCCGCTTCTGGGCGCCGTGCTTATGCACCTGGAATCCGAAGTTGTAGAAAACGGTCTCGCGCAACAGTTGCCGTATTTCTACCTTCAGGCGTCGCGGCGGCGGGAAGAGAGTCCGTTGTATTGCGAGCTTGGGCTCCAGTTGGATTCCGATCTCGGTCTCCATGAGCACGCGGATTTTCTCGCTAAAGTCCTTAACCACGAATGGGTCTTCAGGGCTGTAGTCCGAAAACGGACGCGGCCATCCCTTCCCAAGCGTCAACACGCGTTGCGCAGGGATGAAAAACAACGACTCGTGCTTGAGCTTCTTCTGGTGGCCGACCAGCCTCTCCAGGTCTACTACCTCTCCTCGGAAAGTAATCGTGCTGTGCCCCTCCCGCCAGACACCGCTCATTCCTTCGCCAAGGTAGGTGTCCAGGAATCGGCTAAGATCCTTGTCCCAGTCCAGTCCGTAACGCTTTAACCGATCCAGGACTGCCCCGGTGTCCACGAGTAGCTTCAGCAACTCAAGAAAGATGCTCTTGCCCGTCGCCTGCGGGCCGACCAGGACTGTCAGGTCGCCGAAGGTCACGTCCGCACGTTTGATCGGGCCAACGTGTGAGACCTGGAGGGTGGTTGTGGACATAGCTATCCCCTGGAGATGCGAGCGATCAGCGAGTTTGGACCTGCTCGCCCAGCCGTTTCCCATAGCGGCCGGAACCGGCTCCCGCGACCGCGCGGGGAAACGACCTCGCGGACGGCTCCAATCCTACCCCAACACGTGCGGCTCGGCAATGGCCGTGCTCTCTCGCCGCCGTGCAAATATCGGACGTTACAGGCTCCACCCTTCCCGGTACGGCGGGTTGATGAGCTTGTTGGCGTCCTCGGAGTTCGTGAACCGCAGGTTCTCGCCGTCCCAGCGGAGCTTGCCCGTGGTGCGGATGGCGATGTTGCCCAGGAGCACGACTTCCGCCAGGTGGGCGGCGTGGTCCACGAAGTTCGATCCGGCCGGCGGCCCGCCCTTGCAGGCGTTGATCCATTCCACGTAGTGGCCGGGCGACCGCTCCAGCTTCCGCGGCGGCTTGCCGTATTCCTGCGCCCTGCTGTGGGGGATGAGCGAGTGCCCGTAGATCTTCCCCTTATCGCCGATGACATAGAACCAGTCGCCCTCGCCGAAACCGCGGCCGGCTTCGAGTTCGTCAGGCCGGGGCGGCCGGAGGCCGCCGTCCCACCAGGTGAGCGTGAACGCCGCCCGGTCGCCCGCGGCGGGGAACTCCCATCGGGTGATCGACGCCAGCGGGGCGGTCTCGTCGCGGACCTCCTTGCCATAGGGATGGTTCGATGAGCTGGCCTCGACGGTGGTGGGATGCCCCGGCTTCAGGGCCTTGAAGATGGCCGAGAACTGGTGGCAGCCGATGTCGCCCAGACAGCCGGTCCCGAAATCCCACCAGCCGCGCCAGGCGAAGGGATGATAGCACGGGTGATACGGGCGCATGGGGGCGGGGCCGATCCACAGGTCCCAGTCCAGGTGCGCCGGCACCGGCGGCGTCTCCTTGGGGCGCGGGATGCCGCGCGGGGAGATCATTGGGGTGCGGTTCGAGCCGCCGTGGACCTCGCGGACCGTGCCGATCGCCCCGGCCCAGATCAGCTCAGCGATCAGCCGGGCCTCTTCGCTCGCCTGGCCCTGGTTGCCCATCTGGGTGGCGACCTTGGTTTCCTTGGCGACCTTTCCCATCTGGCGGGCCTCGTAGACCGAGTGCGTCAGCGGCTTCTGGCAGTGGACGTGCTTGCCCATCTTCATGGCCATGATGCTGATCGCGGCGTGCAGGTGGTCGGGCGGGGCGGTCACCACCGCGTCGATCTCCTTCTGGGTTTCGAGCATCTTGCGGAAATCGGTGTGGAGCCTGGCCTTGGGGAAGGTCTTGGCGTCCCGCGCCAGGACGTTCTTGTCCACGTCGCACAAGGCCACGATGTTCTCGCTCGTGCAGTTCTGGATGTCGCCGATACCCATGCCGTGCAGGCCCACGCCGGCGATGTTGAGCTTCTCGCTTGGCGGTTTCTGGCCTGCGCCACCCAGGACGTGCCGGGGCACAATGGTGACGGCCGCGGCCGCGGCGCCCGCGGCGATCATCTGGCGGCGGTTCATTCGGTTCGTCGATTTCATCAGTTGGTCTCCTTAAGCTGGCCGGCCTCAAGGCGGCCGGTAAGAATATCGCGTTGCACCACCGAATCTCCAGAGCGACGGGCCGGCTGTGCGGCGAGGCTCACCCCGTTGCCAATGCCGGCAAACGACTGCTACCACGGTGGTGAGTCTAGTTGAGCCCGATAGACATGTCAACCAAGCCCATTGACAGACCGCTGTCACCGCCGGTCGGTTTGTGTGGGCAGGCCGTACTGAATCGTGTATCGGAAGTGCTCTTGCCGGGCCACAGACTCCTGGAAGCGGAGCACCGCGGACCGATCGCGCTGGAATTGTTGCGAAGGCTCCGGGCTGGCCGAGACGAGTTCCGCTTCGGGCGGCAGCAGGACCGTATCGCTGTACCGGTTCGCGGGAAAGCCGTGTTGAAGGTCTTGGCGGAAGACCCAGAGGTCTCCCTCCTTCGTGGCGATGGACGCCGATTCGGTGATCCGAGTGTATTGGACCGGCTCGCCGGGCATCACCGGCTCGATCAGCCGGACACGATACCGGGTCTGGCCGTTTTCTTCCGAAACGGTCGCGGGCATTTCCCGGCCGCGGCCGTCGATCCAGCGGACGTTCTGCCTCGGGCCGCCGCAGTAGAAGCTGAAGGAAGTCAGCGGCACTGCATCGTAGTGGACGTACGAGACGCGCGTTACCACGGTGCCGCTGCCGTCGGGCTGGAGGGTAACGTAACCCTCGCTCGTCATCCCCTCCCGGAGCAGTTCCCTCCCTTGGACGAAGACGGCCACAAGAATCACCGCGGCGAAGAGGACGACATACCACACGGTCCGCTCCCGCTTGCTGCACCCGCGGGTTTCGGGCCGGGTGTCGGAAAGCTTCTCCCCGTGGCCGGCGATTGAAGGGACAGACGGGGCGACAAGCGGCATGTCCGAGCGGAGTTCCTTGAGTTCCTTGAGCACGCTGAGCTTGTTGTTCATCAGCCAGTACCAGAGCTTCATGAGGGTCAGCTTCTCCAGCGCGATCAGAAGGAGGATCCCGAACAAGATCAATTCCTTCGTGTCCGACCCGGCCAGGAGCCTTAGGGCGGAGAACACGGCCAACGCCGACAGGCCGATCACGTAGACCCAGGTCAGCCGCTCCACGTTGCGGAGCCGGCGGCTGAACGCGGCCACCGTGTCCCGGCGCAGGGTGGCGGCCTTCTCGGAATCAAAGGCCCCGTTGCGGGCCAAGGCGTCGTGCAGGTTATCGTCGGATTCACTGGTCATGGCTTGCCTCGATGATTTGGCGCAATCGCTTGCGCGCGTAAAACAGTCGTGACTTTACGGTACCTTCCGCGATGCAAAGGATCTCGGCGATCCGGCCGACGTCGAAACCCTCGTCGTAGTGCAGTGCGAGGATCGCGCGGTCCGGGCCCGGCAACCGCTGGAGGGCCTCGTGGAGTTCGGACACGGGTTGGTCCGGCTCCCGATTGCTCTCCTCCCATTGCGCTTGGTCCCAATAGGCCTCGATGGCCTTGCGACGACGGCTCGCGCGGCGGATGTGGTCGCAGCATTTGTGGCTGGTGATCTGGTAGGCCCAGCCGGCGAAGGCAGTCGGGTCTTCCAAGCGCCGCAGGCCCCGGCTGATGCCGAGCAGCGCCTCTTGAAGAACGTCCCAGGCTGCGTGCTCATCGCCCAAGAGCCGCCACGCGTGCCGCCACAGCCGCTCCTGCCACCGGCCGACCAACTCGTCGAAGGCCGCCGGGTCCCCCTCTTGGGACCGGAGCACGAGGAGATCGTCGATAAGCCACTGGCGTCGGTGCATCGCTTTGCCTTTAGGTCGCCGCATCGCGGCGGGCGGTTCAATCAATTCCAGGGTGCGCCATACGAAGCACGCCCTAACCATTTCATGTACATGGAGTTACGTCTCGATCGCAAGGCTCCTGCGCTGCTCGGGGAACGCTCCGGGGACTGCACGGCCCAAGTCCGGGCCGGTGGTTCCCTAGGTTTCTGGCACAGGCCACCGTTATATCTGCAAGAATGCGTCGCCCGTAGGGGCGTGGCACCAGATGCCACGCCACGATACGGCATGGCAAATCGGAGACACTGCACCAGGTTTCCTTGTCCACTTCAATCGTCCGCTCACATGAGGAGTCACATGATGAGACCGCTACTGTTGGCATCGATCGTCTGGGGGTGCGTCGGCGGGCCGGTGCTTGCCGCTGCCGCCGATGCCCTGCCGTTCCAGCACAAGGTGGAAGTCTACCGCGACGAGAAAGGGGACATTCTGGTTTTCACGCTGCGGCTCGAACAGCCGTTCCTGGCCGAAGAGTTCGAGAAGAGCAACTACCTGAGGCTCAAGCCGCTGGACGAGCTGGCCTACCTGATTTACCCCAAGGAGACCACCTTCCAGCAGAAACACGCCGAGTTCTACGGCCGGCTCCGCGGCGCCGGGAAGGCGAAAGTGCAGTTGTCGTACGAGATCGTCGCCGAGAAACCCGACGGCACGCGGCAAGTCCAGGTCCGCCAGGCGGCGATCGAGGTGCCGATCCCCACTGAGCCGACCGGCCCCAAGGGCCTTTATGCGGAGTGGGCCGTGCAGCAAAACCGCCACTTCGCCGACCTGCTGCGGTACTACCCCGAGGAGAGCTTCTTCCAGTATTGTCTCCTCCAGTCGCCGGCCCGCTACGGGATCGCCCCGCCGCCGATTCCCAAAATCATGCCCGACCGCGGCCAACTGGAGACCGACCTCTACCAGGTCTTCACCGGCTCGCTGGCCATCCAGGAATCGCTCCAGCGGCAGGCCCTGAGCGCGGGGGCCCGCACGGGTGACCTGAACATTCTTCACGTCAGCACGCTGACGCCGCCGGATCTCCGCTCGCTCGGTTACGAGAAGCTGCTGGAAGAGAAACGGATCCGGGAGAAGGTCGAGCCCAAGCCGCACGAGCTGACGCGGCTCGTGCCGGCCGATCAGTACCTCCTGCAATTCAACTCGATGAAGTCGTTGGGCGAGCTGTCGGACCTGACCTCGCAGTGGGGAACCAACCTGCTGAGGCTCTTCCGCGTGCAGGCGAAGGACCAGCGCCTGGAGGCCAAGCTGGAGGACCAGTTGTGCCTCCGCCGCGGGCCGCTAACGAAGCTCTTCGCCGACCTGGTGATCGCGGAGATGGCGATCACCGGGACCGATCCCTTCGTGCAGGAAGGGACCGACGTGACGATGATCTTCCGGCTGAAGCAGCCCGAGGTGTTCCAAAAGGCCGCGGCCGGCTGGCTCGAAGAGGTCCGCAAGGACCATCCGGACGCGGTCGCCGCGGAATTCAACTACCGCGGCCACAAGGTGAACGCCCATTACACCGGCGACCGGATGGTCAGCTCCTTCGTCGTGCGGCACGACGACCTGATCGTGTACTCCAACTCGCACCGGGCGATCCGCCGGATCATCGACGTGGCGACCGGCGCCGCCCCGAGCCTTTACGACGCGCTCGATTACCGCTACGTCACCACGTTCTTACCGCCGTCGCCGGCCGCCGAAAGCGGCTACTTTTTCGCCCCCGAGGCGATGATCCGCCGGCTGGTCTCCCCCGCGGCGAAGATTTCGGAAAAGCGCCGCCTCCAGTGCTTCAACAACCTGGTGATGCTCAACAACGCCTCGCTGTTCTACCGCCTGGAGTACGGGCGGTCGCCCAAGACCCTGAGCGACCTGGTCGAAGGCCGGTTCGTGGACCCGGCGAAGGTCGTCTGCCCGCACGGCGGGGCCTACTCTTTCGACGCCGCCCGCGACACCTGCACCTGCTCCTTGCACAACCGACTCAAGTACCTCACGCCCAACATCGAGCTCACGGTGCTCAACGTCTCCCAAGAGGAGGCGGCCGAGTACAACCGCTACAAGCAGCGCTACCAGGCCTTCTGGCAGAAGATGTTCGACCCGATCGCGGTCCGCCTCACCATCGGCCCGCGGGTGAGGCTCGAAACGTGCGTGCTGCCTTTGGCCAACGGGAGCTACTACGGCGATCTCCGCCAAATGGTCGATAAGAACCCGCGGCCGCTCGGCACGGGGCGGATAGCCCCCTCGGCGATGGTCTCCTGGGTGGCCGTCCCCGGCCGCCAGGCGATTGCCGAGCACCTCCGCGGGATTCCCGGCGTGGCGGAGACGCTCAAGGCCAATCCCACGCTGGCGGATCTCAAGTGGATCGGCGACCGGGCGAGTTTCCATCTGTGCGACGGGCAGTCGATCCTGGAGATCGATCCCATGCAGCTTCGCGATCTCGATCTCCCGATGATGGGGAAGGTGCCCGTCGCGCAGCAGGCGATGGTCGGCGCCCTGGTGACGGCCCTGAAGATGCCGCTCTACGTCAGCGTGGACGTGGAGAACTGCGACAGCGCCGCCCAGTTCCTCAAGCAGCTCTCGCAGCAGGTGATCCTCCAGCAGAGCCAACTGATGGGCGTGACGATCGCCTCCGACGGTTACCGCCTGCCCGACTACAAACAGCATCCCCTCTACGTCTTCAGCGTCCAGGCGTACGCCCTGAAGCTCCGCCTGCACGTCGCCTTGGTGGACGACCAGTTGGTGATCGCCACCAAGCCCGAGATGCTCCGCGAGGTGATCGACGCGGCGGGCGCCAAGGAAGCCGGCCAGCCGGTCCAGGCCCACATGCTCCTGCGGCTCAATCCGCGGGCGCTCAGCCGCGCGTACGACGACGTGCAGCTCTACTGGGCCGAGCGATCCCGGGCGGCCTGCCACCGGAACATCAGCTCGATCTACAACCTGGCCAAGCTCTACGGGACGCCGATTGCCGAGATGCCGCGGCTTTCCGAGGCCAAGTACGGCGTGACCTACTTCTGCCCGGACCACGGACTCTATGCCTTCGACGCCGAGCAGAACCAGGTGCTTTGCAGCGTTCACGGCAACCGCCAGGATTCGCGTCAGCACCCGCTGGCCGACAAGAGGCCGTCGTTCGCCCAGTTCATCGAGAGCCTGGACGAGGTGGTCGCGGCGCTGCGGTTCCAGGACGACGCCCTGATCGCCACCGTGGACATCGTGCGAACCACCGGCGCGAAGAAATGAGCTGATGCGGCAGGGTCCACGGCTCAGCGGTCGCGGCCGTGTATCTCGGCTGCGAAGCCGGCGGTCGGCGGCTTGCGCGGCTCGGCTTCCGGAAGCGTCCGCCGACCGGGAAGATCCTCGTATACGCCGATCCGAGGGATTTCGGTCCGGATTCCGGACGGCTGGCGGACAAGGAAAACTGGTATCTGACCGGGGCGGACATCGATACCGACTGCTGAGGCCGGCCGGGCGAATCTCCCCGGTGCAGGCCCGGGAGGGCGAGGCTCTTGCCGAGCCGCAGCGGCGACAACCGCAGACCGACACAGGCTCAGCAGCAGCCTCGCCCCCCCTGTTATTGACAGGGCTGCACCCCCTGCGGAAACTGGAGGCCAGACACCCTGGGCAGAGACCCAAAGAGCGGTTCCTCTACGCCAATGAACGGTCGCCCAAGTGTTTGGGCGGCATTGGATAAGACCGTTTAACCTGGTCAACTTTGGGGCACCAGACAGGCAGTTCGCTCCTGCATGGAGGGGGGTCTCATGGCAAATGGCGTTCCGTCTTCTCCGGGGCACGCCGACCGCCAGTGGTTTATCGTCGGCCGCTGGCAGGAGTACGAAGGCGAAGCCCGGGCCAACCTGCTGCGGATCCTCGGGATCGCGGCGTTCTACATCGTCGAGCTTGTCAACTACTACGGCCTCCACCTGGGTTTCATCGAGCTACCGAAGGTCGAGGCGGTAGACCTGCCCTATCACCAGGCGGTCACGGCCCTGGCGGTGGCCTGGACCATGGTGGCCCTCGGGGTACTCTTGTGCCTCCGGCAGCAGGTCTTCCCGGCGGCGCTCAAGTTCGTTTCGACCGGCTGCGACATCCTCTTTCTGACGGCCATCCTCACCGTCAGCGATGGGCCCAAGAGCCCGCTCTTGGTGGGCTACTTCCTGTTGATCGTCCTCTCGACGCTCCGCTTCAACCTGCCGCTGGTCTGGTTTACCACCATCGGGTCTGGGGCCGGGTACCTGTTTCTGCTCGGGTACGCGAAGTGGTTCACCGACCCGGCCCGCGGGCTTCGCCCGCCGCGCTATCACCAAGTCATCTTCCTCTTGGCACTGGCCCTGACGGGCGTTGTATTGGGCCAGGTAATACGCCGTGTTCGTGGGCTGGCCAAGGAGTACGCCGCCCGGCTCGCCTCCACGAAGGGAGAGTCCCCATGAGTCCGGCACAGGGAAACGTCGGGAGGATCTGCCCGGAGTGCGGGGCGGCCATCGAAGGGCATGAGGGCTATTGCTGGCTCTGCCGCAAGATGGTCCAGCCCACCGACTCCGTCGCTGTCCAGCCGCCGGCCCATGTCGATCACCGCGCGGCATTCCAGTTCAGTCTCGCTTCACTGATGCTATTCGTTACGCTCTCTGCCGTCCTGCTCGGCGCGTTCAGTGTTTCGCCGGGGACTGGGGTTGGCCTGGCCGTCCTGTCGGCCCCGGCCCTGGTGTGGACCGCCGTTAGGGCAACCCGCAGGCGGGCCCGCGGCCGGCCCATGTCGCCGCAGGAGAAGGTGGGCGCTTTCGCCGCTACCTTGGGCAGCGTGCTGGTCATTTGCGTTGCCGCCGGGACGGCGTTTTTCGTCACTTGCCTTGGCGGCTTCTGGGCCGGCTTCACGGTGGGCGAAGCGCGCGGCATGACCGGGGAACAGGCTCTCGGATGGGGGATGCTCGTAGGTCTTCTCCTCGGGATCGCCGGAGCCCTCTATGTGAGCCACCGCGTCACCCGACGCTACTGGCCACGCCAAGAGTAAAACCATGGATGGAAGTTCGGCCCTTTCTCGCGGGCCAGGGAAAGAGGAGGCCGTCCGTAGGGTGACCAGTTGGAGGGAATCGACATGAGCGCGCCGCAAGCGAACGTGGAGAGGGCGTGCCCGGAATGCGGAGCCTCGCCGATGAAAGGGGGCCACTGTTGGCTCTGCGGTAAGGCACTAGAGCCTGCCGCGACGGCCGCTGCGGAGCCGCCGGCTCGTCCTGAGCACCGCTCGGCATTCCAGTTCAGTCTTGCCTCGCTGATGCTGTTCGTTACCTTGTGCGCGGTCGTCCTGGGCGCGTTCAGCATTGCTCCGATCATTGGGATTGGCCTGGCCGTCCTGTCGACCCCGGCCTTGGTGTGGACCGCCGTTAGCGCAACCCGCAGACGGGCCCGCGGCGAACCGATGTCTCCGGGGCAAAAGGTGGGCGCTTTCGCGGCTGCCCTTGGCATCGTGCTGGTCATTTGCATTGCCGCAGGCATCGCATTCTGCGGCACGTGCTTGGTGTGGTTCCTCGCCGGCACGAGCATGGGCCGCAGGCTAGACAACCTCGGTCTTTGGCTCGGCGTTGGCGTCATCGTTGGCTCCATCGCAGCCCTGCTGGTCCTCTTCGTGGCCATCCGGGTTATCCTGGCCGTTTCGCGCCGCCGGCGCCGACGCGAAGCGGGGAAGGAGACACCCTCATGAATTCGCCCCAACGAATGGAAACACGGGTCTGTCCGGAGTGCGGGGCCTCTCTCCCGGCGGCAGCCAGGTATTGCTGGCTTTGCGGCAGGGCACTCCGGGCGACACATAGAAGTCCGGCTGGGTAAGATCCGCGCGACCCAAGGAGGTAAGTGCTATGTCATTCGCAGTGCGGTATCTTCGGAGACTGTTTCCGATCGAGGACGACCATCCCTGGGCCGATTTGCGGTGCCGGGAAAGCCTGGCGGGCGAAAGCCGCGCCAACCTGCTGCGCCTCGCGGCGATCCTGATGTTCTACGGCCATCACCTGGCGAACGTGTTTCTGTTTGCCGACGACCCGACGGTTCGAGGCGCCTATCACGCAGCGGTCACGTCGCTGGTAGTCGCCTGGTCGCTTGTGACGCTCGCGGTCTACTTGTGCGTGGCACGCCAATGGGTCGGTGCGGGCCTGAAGTATGCCGTGACCGCGGCAGACATCGTGCTGGTGACATTGACCCTTTGCTTCACCCGCGATCCCAAGAGCATGTTGGCGGCCCTCTATTTCCTCGTGATCGCCTCGGCGGCCCTCCGCTTGTCGCTGCCGCTGGTCTGGTGGGCGACGCTGGGAAGCGCGGCGGGCTACTTGGCGTTTCTCGGGTATTGGCGGTTCTGGCTGCAACTGCCATTGGAGGAGCGGCTCTCGCGGCGCAACCAGGTGATTCTTGTGCTGGCCTTGGGCTTTGCCGGGCTCTTGGCCGGTCAGATGCTGCGCCAAGCCCGGCGATTGGTTCGGGAGTATCCGGCAGCGGTGTCCCCCTCTGTGGAGAAGTAGCCATGCCCTCATTCGTCATGTGTCCGACGTGCGGAAAGCATGTGGAATCGATCTGGCAGTTTTGCCCTTTCTGCAACGCATCCCTCGGTGAGATCGCCGGGGAGAAGACTTTCGTGGGAGTTCCCGGGAAGTCGTCGGCTGAGGCCGACGTCCAGGGCGACCTGGGCTGGATTGGCATCGGTCAGATCCTGCTAGGGGTCCTGGGCGCCCTGGGCGCGATTCAATCCGTGTTGAGCGGCGGCTTGAAGAGCCTCGACAGTTTCGGAGGGATCCTCATGCTGTGCTTGCTGGCGGTCGTGATCGGCATCGCCGTGGGGCTGGGCAGTAGGCGGCCAGGGACCCGCACCGCCACGGGGGCGCTCGGAGCCGCCAGCGCAGCGGGGATAGTCGGGTGCGGCACCATGGCCCTCATGGTCCTGGCCACGCTGATGGTGGGAGCGCTGGCGTTAGTGATTGCGCTGGCGGCCATGTGTGGCGGGCTTCTGAAATGATGGTACCCAGGTCGTGCGCGATTCGCTCGTCCGCTTCCGACGGCCGCGACTGACGCGCCTTTTAAGGAGTCCCCCATGGATTGGATGTACGCATCGATCATGGCCATCGCTGTGGCGACCGGAGTTCTGCTTTTCTTCAGAACACGGGAGCCGCTCGGCTTGAGCGGTTGGGAGACGGCGGGCATCGCATTGGGCGCGTTCTGCGGCGGCATGATCGGGGCCAAGCTCCCTTTCGTGCTCGCCGACTGGCAGGGACTCCTCAGCGGCACCGCATGGCTGGACGACGGTAAGACGATCATGTCCGGCCTGGTTGGCGGCTACCTCGGCGTGCAGTTGGCCGAGTGGGCGCTTTCGATCCGGGCTGCCATGGGCGACAGTCTCGCCGTGCCCTTAGCCGTCGCGGTCGGCATCGGCCGCCTGGCCTGCTTCCATGCGGGCTGCTGTTACGGCACGGTCACCTCGCTCCCGTGGGGCGTCGATTTCGGCGACGGCATGACGCGCCATCCGACGCAGCTCTACGAGTCCGCGTTCCACTTGGCCGCGGCGGTCGTGCTCTACGGACTCCAACGTCGGCAGGTCCTTCGCGGGCGGCTCATCAAGGTCTACTTCGTCGCGTACTTCATCTACCGGTTCGCGAGCGAGTTTGTGCGCCCGGAGCCGCCGCTCTGGCTGGGGCTGACGGGCTACCAATGGGCGGCGCTGGTGCTGGGGCCCTTTTTCGCCGTCTGGTCTTGTCCGAACTGCCGGCCGACGAGCGCCAGCCGGCGGCGAGCCCTGCGCCAGGTCGCGCCGGACGATCACACCTGTTACCCCCTGAAGCAGTCGGAAACGCTCTGCCCCCGATGTCTGCGGCCGCTACCGGGCACCACTTACCAGCAGGGCGGCAAAGTCTTCCTCGTGCGCCACTGTCCCGAGCATGGGCGCACGGTGGCCCTCGTAAGCTCGGACCGGCAGCACTACTGGCTCCGGGACGAGGTCCCCCATGCGCCGCCGGACGGAAGGAAGTGCTGCTGTGCAGGGCCCGGCCACAGGACCTGCGTCGCCTTGCTGGAGCTCACCGGGGCCTGCAACCTCCGGTGCCCGGTCTGCTTTGCCCGGAGCCCAAGCGGCAGGCACCGGTCATTTGCGGATCTGTGCGCAGACCTGGAGGGTTTCCTTGCCGCCCGCGGGCCGCTCGACGTGCTCCAGCTTAGCGGGGGCGAGCCGCTCTTGCACCCGGACCTGCTGCGGATCCTCGACCACGTGAAGACGCTGCCGATCGACCACGTGATGATCAACACCAACGGCCTGGAGTTGCTCCGGCGTGACGGGCTGGCCGCGGAATTGGCCCAGCGCAGACCGCGGCTCGAACTCTTCCTCCAGCTCGACGGCCTGAACGCCGAGAGCCACGTGGCCCTGCGGGGCGAGGACCTCCTGGAACAGAAACGCGCGGTGATCGCCAAGATCATCGAGCACGACCTGCCGACGACGCTGGTCTGCACCCTGGCCAAGGGCGTAAACGAGGACCAGGTGGGCCCGCTGGTGCGGCTGGGGCTGGCGACCCGGCAACTGCGGGGCGTCGTCTTCCAGCCGGCCACGTGGAGCGGCCGCTTCGACCGGGACGCCGACCCGTTGGATCGCCTCACGGCGGCGGACGCCGTACACCTGGTGGTCGAGCAGAGCGGGGGGCTCTTCCGCGAGGACGACTTCAAGCCGCTGCCGTGCTCCAACCCCAACTGCTGCTACTTCACCTTTGCCGTGCGGCCGCGAAAAGGCCCGGTGCGGCCCCTGACCCGGGTCATCAGGTATGAGAAGCACCTCCAGCGGCTGGCCGATCGGGTGAACTTCAACCTCGACGATGCCCGGGAACTCCACGGCACCGGCTGGGGGGCGGACGACTTCTTCCGCGTGGCCGTCAAGCCGTTCATGGATGCCTACACGTATGACGAGGACCGCGTGGGGGAGTGCTGCGTCCACGTGATCCGGCCCGGCGGCCGGGCCGTCTCCTTCTGCCGGTTCAACACGCTGGAGCGGGGCCGAACGACGGGCGAGCCCCTTCACCTTCTGGAGTGCAGTCATGGCGTCGAGCGGGCCTGAGCGCGGCGGGCCGCCGCGGGGTGTCTTCTGGACGGTTGCCGGGATCGTCGTGGCGGGCGGTGCGGTGCCGGTGATCCTCTACTGGTGGCTCGTCGGCCGCGGGGCGACGATCACGCCCCAGCGGGCCAAGGCCCTGCTCCGCGAGCCGGCGTCAGCGGCGGTGCTGGTCGACGTCCGGCCGCCCAAGGCGTTTTCCACGGGTCACATCGACGGGGCTGTTGGCTGGCCGCTCGAAGAACTCCTCGCCGCGGCGACCCCCGGCGAACTCCCGGCGGAGTTCCGCGACAAGACGCTCCTGCTGGTCTGCGACGTGGGGATCGCCAGCCGAAGGGCCGCCGCGCACCTCGCCGCGATCGGAGTTGCGGAGGCGCTCAACGTCCGGGGCGGAATCCAGGAGTGGATCCGCAGCACCGTCGAGGAATTGGGACGGCAGCCGCGCGCCTGGGGCAAGATCCCGCCGTGGAGCCCCGACGTCCCGGTGCCGAAAGGGGAGATGTTCGACCGATGGCGAACCGCGGCGGACGAAGTCGTCGAGTTTCCCTTCCGCCGGTCTCCCGTGTTCGAGCAAGCAGTGGCGGTGGTCGCCTTCTTCCTCATCAAACCGGTCTACACCCTGCTCTCGCTCCTCGTTGCGATCCTCCTATGGAGAAGCCGGGCCCCAGACCTGGCGGCGCTCCGCTGGGGGATGATCTTCTTCTTCCTGGGCGAGAACGCCTGCGCGGTCAACTACTTCGTCTTTCGGGAAACGTCTTACCTGTCCGAGTACTTGCACAGTTACGGGATGCTCCTGTGCTTCGGTTTCACCGCGTACGCCTTTCTGGAAGGGGTGGACCGCCGGATCCTGATGCTCAGCGACCCTGAGCGGCGCTGCGCCGCCCTGGCCCTTTGCGGCCGCTGCGTGAAATACGCCGACGTGTCCTGCGGCCTCAAGCAATCGTTCTACCTGATTATCCCGGTGCTGATCGCGGTGAGCCTCATGCTTCCGCTGGCCGACTGGCAGGACAATTCCTACAACACGCTGGTCTTCGGCCAGCTCTACAACTACGCTCATCTGAGGATCTACCAGCTCTTCGAGAACTGGTACTGCGCGGCGGCCGCGATCCTGATGTTCGCGGTCTCGCTTGCGATCCTCGGGCTGAAGAGGGACGATCCGATTGCCACGGCCAAGATCGCCTTCGCGGCCGGGATCGGGCCCTTGGGGTTCGGCATGTTGCGCATGGTCCTCGGCGGGGCCTACGATCAGAACCGCGTGTGGTACCTCTTCTGGGAGGAATTCACCGAGCTGCTGTTCATCCTGGGGATCTGCTTTGTTCTGTGGACGTTCCGGCGCGTGCATCCACGGCGCGCAGGAATGAGCCCCGACGCCCTTCTTCCCAGACTGTCTGCCGATGCACTCCCGCGCGAGTCGCCGCGGGACGCAGTAGAGGCTTAACGCAAGCCTTTGCCGCATCGGGTGTTGCGCGCCCTCCTGCAAAACGCGGCGAGTCTGGCGATTGCCCCGGCTCGGTGTACGGCTAGAACTTCTGCCAAGTGCGGTTGATTTATTTCCTTCTCCCGCCTGCAAGTCCAGACGCCGCCGCAAAAACAGGAAAAGGAGGCTCGAGCCATGCTCGTAAGCCAGCAGTTCCGCGCGGAGCTCAAGGTGTATGAGGGCTTCGCCAATCACCTCTACCGCGACATCAACGGGCACGTCACCGTGGGATACGGCCACTTGCTGAAAACCGTCGGCGCGGCGACCGGCCTCTCCTTCCAAATCAAGGAAGCGGCGCACCCGGCGCCGCCGCCGAGTCCGCAGGCTTTCCTGACCTCGTTGAGAGTGACTCCCCTCCTCCGCGAACCGACCTTTCAGCTCCCCCGCACCCGGGCGGCAACGCAGGCCGAGATCAAGACCGACTGGAACGCCGTCATGGCCCAGCCGTTCGGCAAGAAGTACGCGGCCGGCTACTACCAGAAGTTCACCAAGACGTTTCTGACCCTCGCGTTCTGCGAAACGCTGTTCGATCATGACATCGAGGCGAAGATCGCGGAGGTGCGGGCCAAGTTCGACGCCTTCGACACGTTTCCGCAGCCCGCGCAAGAGGCGATCCTGGACATGGCCTTCAACCTCGGGGTATCCAAGCTCTATACGATCTTCCAGAACCTTCGTGAGGCGATCCTGGCCGAGAACTGGTCGAAGGCGGCGGGGAAATGTCATCGGCGTGATCTCGACGAGGCCCGCAACGAGGCCACCAGACAGCGGTTCCTGGAGGCGGCAAAGATCGCCACGGCCACCGCCGCCGCGCTTGTGCTGACGCAGCACACGCGGGACCGGTAAGGGGCCGGCCCGCGGGTCGCCTACGTCTTGCGCACACAGGCTGGAAGCCCGCGCCACCGGCGAAGCTCAACGACCGAGCGGAGGAACGACCGATGCCGCGCAAACAGCCGGTCAAACGCCTGCCGGTCCCCTTGGCCGGCTGCCTTCCTCGGGGTGCGGTTGGACCCGGTTCAGCCGGCTGTGGCGGCAGCCGTAGATCAGGTAGCACACCATGCCGACGGCCAGCCAGTTCCGGAAACGGACCCACGCGACGGGCGTCAGCCCGAGCATGAGGTACAGACAGGCGAGCATCCCGAGGATCGGAACCACGGGGACCCACGGGGTCTTGAACGGCCGCGGCCTGTGCGGGGCCCGCACGCGCATCACGATGATCCCGGCGCACACAATCACGAAGGCCGCCAGCGTGCCGATGCTGCACAGATCGGCCATGTCTTCGAGGTTGGCAAAGGCCGCGCCGGCGGCCACGAAGAAACCGCTGAGGATCGTCCCGACGTGGGGCGTCCTGAATCGGCGGTGGGTCCGCGCGAACATGGGCGGCAGGAGGCCGTCGCGGCTCATGGAAAGGAGGATCCGCGGCTGCCCCAACTGAAAGACCAGCAGCACCGCCGTGTGGGCAACCACGGAGCCGAAGGCCACGACGCCGGCAGCCCAGTCCTGGTCGACCACCCGCATCGCCACGGAAAGAGGCTCGGCCCGGCCCAGCTTGTCCCACGGAACCATGCCCGTGAGCACCGCCCCGATCGCAATGTAGATCGCCGTGCAGATGGCCAGCGAGCCGAGGATGCCGATCGGCAAGTCGCGCTGCGGGTTGCGGCATTCTTCCGCGGTGGTGGAGATGGCGTCGAACCCGATGAACGCGAAGAAGACGGCGGCGGCCCCGG
This sequence comes from uncultured Planctomycetaceae bacterium, assembly GCA_964354135.1. GTDB lineage: Bacteria > Planctomycetota > Planctomycetia > Pirellulales > Thermoguttaceae > CAYGZA01. The sequence continues at coordinate 2,899 of CAYGZA010000079.1, read as the reverse complement.
CCTGGATTCCCGCCCAGCCGTTCGGGGCGAAGGGGTGCCAGTTCTCCGGCCTGACATAGCAGACCCCCACGGCGATGAAAAACCCGAGCACCGCCAGCTTGATCCCGACCATCACGGCGTTGAACCAGGCACTCTCCTTGATCCCGATGAGGAGCACCAAGGTGATTACCACGACGACCAGCACCGCCGGCAAGTTGATAATCAGCGGAACGCCCAGCACCCGCGGAGCCGCGTCGAGAATCGCCGGCGTGCCCAGCGCGGTCCCCAGGTCCGTGGCGAGGTAGCGAGGGATGTCCAGGCCGAACCCGTGGAGCAGCTCGCAAAAGTAACCCGACCAGGAAACCGCCACGGCAATGTTCCCCACGGCGTATTCGAGGATCAAGTCCCAGCCGATGATCCAAGCCACGATTTCGCCCAGGGTGGTGTAGGCGTACGTGTAGGCGCTGCCGGCGATGGGCGCCAGGGAGGCAAACTCGGCATAGCACAAGGCCGTGAACGCGCAGGCCACGCCGGTCAAAGCGAAAGACAAGATGAGCGCCGGGCCCGCGCCCGGCCGGGCGGCATCGCCCGCGGCCGCAGTGCCCACCAGGGCGAATATGCCGGCCCCGATGATCCCCCCAATGCCAAGCAGAATGAGGTGAACGGGGCCGAGCACGCGCTTCAGGCCGCGCCCGGGCCCGTCCCCTTCGGAAAGGACGGCATCAATGTTCTTGACCCGGAAGAAGCTCCCTAGCGACATCGTCCTCCCCGTGTGCGCATCCCGTCCCGTGTGCGCATTCCGTGGCAGAATCAGCGTACCGAGTCGTCCGCGGGGATGCCGAGCTTCTGGTACAGTTTCCGCCGGCCTTCCTTGTCGCCGTCGAGCGTGGCGCGTGCGTAGCGGGCGACCTCTTCGGCGTGCTGCCGCGGGACCACGACCACCCCGTCGCCGTCGGCCACAACGACGTCGCCCGGCATCACCAGCACGCCGCCGACAACCACCGGGCGGTTCACGGATTCGAGCTCGTTTCGTCCCGGTCGGATGCCCCGCCCCGGCCTCTGGAAGTACAGCGGGATCCGCTCGATGGCGATCTCGTCCGTGTCGCGCGCGGTGGCGCTGGTGACCACGCCGACGCAGCCCCGGGCCTTCCAGCCCATGATGTTGTTCGAGCCGATCGTGCCCACGTCGACCGCTTCGGCGTCCTCGATCACCACGGCCGTCCCTTTGCGGATCAGCGGGACGAAGGGCTCGGGAGAGAGCTTCGAGTACCACTGGCCCGACCACCGGTCGAATTCCTTGGGCTCCATCCGGCCCTGCACGGGCCGATTGGTGGGCACGTACCTGGCGGTCACGGCGATGCCCACGAAGCGGTGCGCAAAATGCTCGTGGTCGCGCCATACGGGCCGGATCTCGGCGGACATCAGGCCCACGTTCCGCAGCCCCGTCTGGTCCATGCCGTCGGCGACGTCGGAGACCCGCAGGCCGGCAAAGAGCCTTAGCAGCCCCTGGTCTTGTTCTTCGCCGTAGACTTTGGTGGGAATGAAGTTCTTGCCGGCACGGAGTTCCTCGGCCGGTTTTCCAGTTTCCTGGGCGAGTGCGGTCGCCGGCCGGAGGCAAGGCAACGAGGCCACCCCCAGCGTGACCATAGCTCCCAAGGTGTGCCACACGATCGGTCTGTTCATGGTGATTCCCCCTTCAAGTGCGTTCGGACATCGAGCATCATCGACCGCGGAGCCCGGCGACAAGTATAAGCCGGGCGGCACTCGCCAGGCAAAAGGGACAGCCAAGAGCCGCCTCATCCCGCCGCCACGGCCTTGCCGAAGCCCGGTTTTGTGATAACCTTAGGCGTATCGACCCGTCGGCCGGGGGCGGCTCCCGACCTCAGTGAGCCCGCGCGCGGCCGCTCCGGCAGCGTCGATATAACTCATTGCCAGAAAACAACTTGGTGGCTGTAGCTCAATTGGTTAGAGTACCAGACTGTGGATCTGGGTGTTGGGGGTTCGAGTCCCCTCAGCCACCCTTTCGCCGGGAGTTGCCGCTACTCGCCGGCTTATCTCATCTATCGACAGCGTAAGGAGTTTTGCCTCTTGCGTGCTGCTTCCCCCGGAGACTGGGGGGTCGCCGGATCTCGCCGCGTTTTGCCATCCTCCGCCGTTCAAGTGGCCCCATTTTTGGCCCCACGGATCACGGCCACACACCGGCAATTCCGCTGCGCCGTCCGTCGTTCCCGTCGCTCGGGCCTCTCTCTGGGGAGCGGATAGCATCAGGGGTAACCGGGCGATGGTCGCCGCCTCTTCACCCGGAAACAAATGGCCGTAGTTATCCATCGTGAGCGTGATCGAGCTATGCCGCATCACCGCTTGGACGGCCTTCGGGCTGCCTCCTGCCAGCACCAACCATGCGCCGCAGGTATGCCGGAGAGAATGGAAGTCGAGCACTTCCCCATCGTGGTTGACGGCGGCCAAGAATTCACTCTCCCGGCGCCGGGCGTGTTCCTCGGGATCGTGGGAGGCACACTTCACCCATGCCCGCCGGGCTGCTTCCAAGTCTGCACGGAGCATCTTCGCCACGTGTTGCCGATCGGGCATGGAGAACACGGGCGCCCCAGGAGCCTTTGTCGCCACGTGCCCCTTGAGTTTTGCCGCCAATTCCGGTTGGACGTACTGCCGGGCATCCTTGAGGTTCTTTGTGCTGCCGGCCTTGCAGGTGACGTAGGGCTGAGCGCCTTCCAAGAAAAGGCAGCCGCGGGTCAAACTACGCAATTCGTTCTGGCGTAGTCCCGTCTGAATCGCGGCGGCATACAGGATCACCCGCTCGGCTGCCGGGATACCCCGCCACTCCTTCGCTTCAGTCAGGGTTACCGCCCGCAGCCATTCCCATTCCTCAGGCAGAAGCATCCGGCGTTCCCGCCGCCGGTCG
>CAYGZA010000078.1:0-20543 GCA_964354135.1 uncultured Planctomycetaceae bacterium | reverse complement strand
GCGTACCTTTTTCTCATGGCGGTTTCTCCTTTCTTGCTCGAAAGCGGTCCGGACTTACACCGCCCGGACCTGAGGAACCGCCATTTTCTATTTCAACTACGCCGGGGACAACTTCCTTCAGACTTGCGTCGGGGACAATGGCAAGCAGTTTGCCGACGAGACCCCACAAACCAAATGAGCCGGAAAGGCTGCGGATCGTCGGTGACGCCACGTTCCCCTCCCCGAGCATCATCCTGACGACCCTGGCGATGGTCCCCTTGCCGCTGCGTGTCGGTCCAACCAGCATGAGAAACTTCTGGTGGCTGGTGTCGGGCAGAAGAAGGTAGCCGCACCACTCCTGTAACGTGCGGATGCTCTCGGGATCGTCACCCCAAAGTTCAGCGAGGAATCGTTCCCATTGCGGGCAGGTTGCGTCCTTGTGGTAGTCGTAGTTCAAGGCGTTCAGGGTGAAGAAGTTCGGAGTGTGCGGCAAGATCGTCGAGTGACCCCTGACAAGGCCAGGCAGGTGCAGGAGGCCATTCCTGGCCACCACTATCTGGTCGGCGGGATACTTGTCCCCTTGCGACAGCCAACAAGGGATGGCGGCACTCTCGACGAGCGTCAAGAGTTTCATCGTGTCCAGCACGGCGTTGATGGCGCTCCGGCTGACCGCCTTGGCGGCCGTTCTGCCCAAGTACATGAAAATGCGGCGTTTCACCTCGTCAGTAGTGATCTTGCGGTATGCGCACCGGGTCCAGCGATACCATTCGCCGTTCCAGTACCTCAAGCACGGCTGTGAATCAGTTGAGTTCTCTGCCAGACAACTTCTCGCCAATTCGGTGGCATCCATCCCACACCTCCGTGTTCTCCCCGCTCCGCAGACTGATCTCGATGGCGTCATCGTTCACGAAGATGCCGACCTCTTCGCTGCCCCATCCACTTCGCCCGGACGCTTCATCGGAGACGATCAAGTCCCCCGACCACGCCAACCGACTGAGAAGATGCTGGAGGTCTTCGATGGTAAGCTGAATTGCCTGCCCGTCCTTGGCGACCGTCCAGGCTGTTTTTCCTGTGATGTCCATATCACGGTCCCTCACCAACTCCTGTGACAACTCCGCTCTCACCTTCGGTAGAACTCGCCCGCAACGCCTCGGCGGTATCCAGAATCAGGGCCACGGCCTCGCAAGTCCGATCCAAGACCCGCCCGCAGGCCGCCAAAACGTCGATCTTCTCGTCACCGGCGTAGCTCTGGATGTATTTCCAGCATCCGCCGAGATCGGCCTCGTGCTCGTAGCCCAACATCTGTAATAGGATGGCTCCACCGAGGGCGGCCACTGTCTCCCTGCTGACCTTCGGACCCTTGAGCTTTCCGTTCCGATCATCGGCGGCATGGACCAACTCGTGGCACCAAGTCGAGAGGTTCTCAACGCCAAGGATTCTGCGATTCACACTCGCTTCTAGACACACGTCTGCCTAAAAGCCCTCCTTTAGCCAGTTCACCGTGGTGTTACAGTCCCTCACAGGCGCAACTTCCCACTGTTCCAGGATCTCGCCTTGCTCGTCCAGAACCCCCTGCACGAGCACCGACAGCCTTTCCATAGTCAAGGCCAAGAGCCGCACGTTCCTGTCGTCCTGATCTCCCGCTTGTAAGATCGTCGCCAAGACGTTTGCCTCCTCACGGTAGTCGTCGAGGTCTTGCCACGGTGTGGCGACGATCTCCTCTACCTGCCGACGACTCGTTGCCTGCCGCAGGAGGCATAAGCGGTACACCTCGGCCTGCCTCCTTACGGATTCCAGCCGCCGCAAAGCATGTTCAAATGTCTCATCCGTCCGTAACGCCGCCATTGCACCGCCCCGTTCGTCCGACCCTCGGGTTATGGCGACCCGAATCCTGAACAGCATTTTTATAAGCCACCGCAACACGGCCGGTGTTTGGCAATAGGCGCTTATCTGTCGCCAGCCTCCCTCTTCTTCGGGATACGGCTCGAATCCGGTGCGCTCGTAGCGTTCCCACCACCTCCTGCCACAGTCCAAGCATTGCGCCGGAAATCCCATTTTGCCATCGAACACCTCACGCTCCCACTCCCCGGAGCCACAGTACGGGCAATCCTCCTTATCGGCGAAGCCTCCATTCCAGTTCCCCGTGTCCCTGTATGGCTGAAAGCCGACGAACTTGTAGGCATCCCACCATCTATTCTGACACTCGTCACACGAGATGAGATAGCCCGTAGCTTCAGCGTCAAATGCCGAATCGTGCCAGCCGCCCGAGCCGCAATACGGGCATCGATCCAATTCAGCGAGAGCCTGGTTCCATTGTTGTGTTGCCATAACCGTCTCCTCCTCTGACTAGATTGCGCACCGTCAGCGCAGAGCATCAGGTGGCGCACTGTTGAAACGTTGAGTGCCGAGCCGATCAGACGTGATCGTGTTGGCGTGTTTGTGCGTTATGAGATGACTGACAGGACGTTGCCATTCATCTCTCGACAACAGCGGCCATCTTATCACATTCATGTATACTGTCAAGGCCCCACCGCTTTAGCGATGTAACACACCGGGCGACGGTCTAACATCAAGCACTGCTTAGGACATTCGCCAGGAAGCTCGCTTTCCAGAATGTGGAGCTTATCGTACCTCAAAGAGCGTTTGCACTTCACAGTACGGCGGTCAGAGCCCTGGTGTTGGCGTTTGCTGTGTAAAAAGCAGTGGTGGCCGGGCGGCGATTTTCGGACACAAAAAATGCCCCGAGGGAGAATGAGGACGGCTCGCTACCCCAAGTCCGGGCCGAGGACATCTGGTCAAGGTGTTATGAAGGGGGCCAAGCTCAAGTGGCCTTCTGCGAAAAGCGGTGGGCGGTCTGCCTGGACTGGCTGGAAAGCCAGGGCGTCATCAAGATCGTGGATCGGGATTGGCAGCGGGGGAAGGCAATGAGATGGGCGGTGGGCAACGATTTCCATCGATTACCTCAGTGGTGGCGACGGGAGAGAAAGCCCTCCTTGCTGGAAGCAGTACCGCTGGGGGAGTTCCTGGCTAATAGGAATAGGAGGCACAACAAGTCACTCAATACTTATCCGCCATCAGGCGGACTAAATCTTGAAGTTCTCGGCGGATGTGGCCCCATTCCGATCAGATCACCGCCTTGAAAGGCGATCTTCGGCGGCAAAACCTGATTCCAGAGGGCAAGACAAGAGGTCCGTGGGGTCGGGGTTCGCCTTGTAAGACGCACTCACCAGGCCAGACCACTAGAAAATGAACTGCGCCTTGCCTGCGCTGGGGCCGAAAAGCAGTCGGGCTGCTGGGACTCCCCACCCTGAACCCTCCAAAACGACTTTTGGACTGGCAGCGCCAGGGGGATTATCGAGCCACTCTGGGCTTACCACCCACCAAGCCGATTCACAATGCGAGCCGACTAAGAGACCGTTGTTGCCATCCACCATGCGTTGCCCTGCGCCTGAAGCGCAAGTCCCCACGACGACCGGCGTTTCAGCCCTGAACGGCAGTGTTCCAAAAGTTGCGTCGGAACCCGAAATGTGGAAACCTGGAAATCTGGAAGCCTGGAGTCGATGCAGGGGTAGGCGCTGGAGTGAAGCAGACCCAGCCTGATTCTCAGGACCGCTGTGGAGCGCTCTGGCGGCACTCCAAAAGTTGTACTGGATCTCGAAAGCTGGAAACCTGGAGTCTGGGACACAACCAGCGCCCGAGCACGGAAAGCGATGCGGATTGCCTGCCGTGCTCGGGCGCTTCTTACCCAGCTTTCGGCAGAGGCGATTCGGCCGTCGCCAGTCGCTTGCGGGCGATCTTGCAGAACTCGGGCATAATGTCGAACCCGTAGTAGCTCCTCCCAAGCCTCTTGACGGCGACCAGGGTGCTGCCGCTTCCGGCGAAACAATCCAGAATTGTTCCTCCTGCTGGGGAGAATGTTGCGATGAGTCTTTCCGCCAAGGGGACAGGGAACTGGGCTGGGTGCCCGGTCTGCTTTCCGTTCGTCCCAACGGGCACTACGAACACATCGCCAACCCTGGCAATTCCACTCTTCCTGCCCTTTTTGCCGTTCGTCCACTCCGAGTGCTTGTAGTTTTGGGGAAACAGATCGTCGGAAGGGTGGCCGCACGCCTTGGGATCGCAAAAGGGCTTCGAGGTCTTGGAGAACCAGAGGATCTGCTCGTAGCAGTGTTTAGGCCACCACTTGTGGCCCAGAGGAAGCCTATTCCACTTGAACCACATCTGGGTTTTGTGCTCTTTCCATCCGGCTTCCCGTAGGGCCAACTGGGTTCTCAGCACGTAATCGGCCATGACACCCTGCTTGACATGGGGGTCGATGACGACCAGGACGGAGCCGCTGTCAGTAAGCTTGGGAAATAGCCTCGACATCCACTCGACGGTGAACTGCGGGTACTCCTTCTCTGGGACACCAGGGTACTGTCCTTTCCGCTGGTCAGCATACGGCGGGCTGCAAAGGCACAGGTGGATCGACTTGTCGGGCAGCAGTGGGATCAGGTCACGGCAGTCTCCCTGCGTTACGGAATTGACTGCCGGGGCCGGAAGCCGGATGGTCTTCGCTGCGGGTACAACCTGGCTCTTCCCACCGGTCGGAGCCAGAGGGGTAACTTTTCTTTTCACCTCGATCCACGAGATCGTCGGCGGCCCAGAGTAACCGTGTTCCCAGACGAACCACGCAAATACAAACCGCCCGTTCTTGCGCCCCTCCTCCCCGTTCTTGCACAGGTTTACCCGCCTTGCGAAAACGTGGACCGTCTTGAGCGGCGTCATCCGCAACCACTGGACCCGTTTCGGGCCTTCGAGGAAGGTCAAGGGCAGCAGCGTCGCCACTCTGTGGGTGGTGCTCTCCAGGGCCTTTTGGACAAACTCGTCGTCCTTGTCGAACGGCGGGTTCGTCACGATGCTTTCCGCCTTCCGGTTGCTCGTTAGGAAGTTTTCGACCTCGCCGTAACCACGGTCGATACGGTCGCTGGAAAGCACCTCGTAGCCCGCAGCCTCAAGCACCTTGGACATCGCTCCGTCTCCGCACGCCGGTTCCCAAACCTGCCGCCCGAAGTGCTCGACTTGGAGGAGGGCCTCAGTGACGTAACTCGGTGTGGGGTAGAAATCGTTAGGATCACGGGCCACCACTTTCTTCCCTCGCCGCAGGGACTCCTTCTGGTCCTCGGCAGGCAGACCGGCGATCTCAGCCGCCGTAGCGATGGACACCTTGCCCGAGTCCATGGCTTCGACCAGTTCAGGGCTGCCCTTTTGGACCACAGCCTTGGCCCGGTTGTAGCCATCCTTTCCCCCAAGGCCCGCCCGCTTGGCGGCCTCATCGACGGTCAGCTTTTCAAGATCGCATTTGCGACGTTGGTCTGACCGCCGGTCGCCGCCATGGGTGAAGCTGCGAAGGGTATCGACGATGGCGACAAGCTCGCTGGGGGCGAAGTCCTTCCGCATGACGTTCTCCTCGATCTGGCCGAGGAGCACCGACTTGACGGGGATGATGCGGGCCGGGATGGTGTCACGGCCAAGGATGTCTCGGTAGGCCCGGAGTCGGCGTTCGCCGAAGATAAGTTCGTAGTTGGACGTAATGCCGATGGGCTGGAGCAACCCCACTTCCCTGATGGACTTGGCGAGCCCTTCGAGGTCGCCCATGTCCTTGCGTTGCCGTACACCAATCTTGATCTTGCTGATCTTCACTTCGAGAACCTTCATCGATAGTCTCCTTGTGGAAAATGGGCGCAGACCACGAGCCGGGATCTCCATTGGGAATTTGGGAACCGGCTCAGGCAGCGTCAGTGTCGATTTCTGCCTGAGTTCCGAAGGCCGCTATCCGTCGCTCGGCGAGGGCTCTATACTCGGGGTCGAACTCAATCAGGTGAGACCGCCGCCCGTGCTTTGCAGCAGCGATGCCCAAAGTTCCGCTGCCTGCAAACGGATCGGCCACTACTTCTCCGGGCAGGGTCAGGTTCAGGACCAGCCACTCCAGCAGAGGCGCTGGCTTCTGAAAGGGGTGGACCATCATGCTGTCGCCGGTGAAGTTGGTCTGCGGGTAAGTCCAAGTGAGCGCCGCCAACTCGGAGAACTCATTGGTCCAGGGTGCTCCCGAGGGATTGACCCTGCGGACGCTGCCCTTCCTGCGGTAGAGCAAGATCGCATCCCAGTTGCGGACGAACTCCTGATGGCTCAGACGCTTCAGGTTGCTGTTCTTGTAGACCGCAAGAAGGATTTGGACGAACTGGTACCTGCTGAATGACTCGTCCAACCAACGTCGGGCATCAAATAGGTGCTTCTGGGCCACGAAGGTGGCGACAAAGTGCGCACCGCACTCGTTCCACCTCGACGCCCAGTCTCGGATCGTTCGCTCAATGTCCTGATCCCACGGCTCTGAGGAGACGCCGTAGGGCGGATCGGTGATCAGGGCGTCGCAGGGGACGACGGATTGATCCTCAGTAATCGTCCACAGCCGCTCGGCCGGGATTTGCACATTTGCCAAGACTTCCCGGCGCTCTTGGAGTCGCTTGCCTCTCTTTGCTGCCCGAATGTCGGCGGCGATTTTGGCGATCTCCGAATCGCTGCTCTCCAGCACCCGACGCTGCACGTCGGGCTCCTCACCGGCAATCTCGGCCGCAGCGGAGATGGAGATCCTCCCCGCATCCACTGCCTCCCGAAGCTCGGGCGTCCCATGCTCCACAACCTTCTGGGCTCGGGCGAACATATCCTTCGACCAGCCCACCTTGCTGGCAGCCTCTTCGACGGTCAGGGTTTCATCGTCGCTACTGCGAACTTGATCCGACCGCCGGTCTCCTCCATGGGTGAAGCTGCGGAGCGTCTGGACTACTCCCACCAGTTCGCTGGGAGTGAACGCCTTACGCATGGTGTTCTCCTCGATCTGCCCGAGGGCGATGGAGGAAACATCGACGATGCGGGCCGGGATGGTTTCCAGACTGAGCACATCTCTGAAGGCCCGAAGTCGGCGTTCCCCGAACACAAGTTCGTAGTCGGGAGTGATCCCAATCGGCTGAAGCAGCCCCACTTCTTCGATAGACCGGGCGAGGGCTTCGAGGTCGCCCATATCTTGGCGGTGGCGATTGCCAATCTTGATTTCGTTGCTCTTGACTTCGGTGTATGTGTTCATGACTTGAGACCCTTGCTGGGTTGAAGATTCTGGAAAAATGGGAGTTGGTGCATGGTGGAACCGTTTGACCTCGGCTGGCTATGCTGCCCTCTGTTCGGCCAACACCTCCTTGAGCCGTTTGTAGAAGGTGGACTGCCTCAGACCGGAAGCCTCCATCTGCGCCTGACGGTCATCGGGGAACTGGACCAGCGCTTGGCGAACCTTTTGGCGTTGAAGCTCCAGGTCTTCCCGTTTGCCCAGGGGAACGGCGGGCTCCCTGGCAGCCTTCTGGAGGCTGGTTCGGACAAGATCTCGCCAGGTGGTCTGGGAGTGCCCGTGCTTGAACTGCCGGTAGTCCTGCCACGCCTTGGTCAGGTGCCGCAGATCAAGCCGGAGGTCGTACTGGCGGGTTTCGGCGATGACGAACTCGGCAACCTCGGAGCATTCGTGGCCGTCGAGGTCCATGAACCCCTTGGCCGCCAAGTGCCGCATGAAGGCCGCCACTTCGTCGTCGGTCGGCTCATGCTCCAGGACGACAATTCTGCTGCCCAAGGCTCGGGCCAGCGGATCGCACCGCATGGGGACGTTGGAGATGGCAATGATGGCCCCCATGAAGGGAACGTTGAGATCAACGTCCTTGGTCTTGTACGTAATGTTGCGGCGCTGGCCGGGAGTGCCGTCAAGCGCCGCAAGGAGGATCTCCATGGCTTGGCCGTTCTTGAAGAGCGAGGTGATGTCATCGAGGACGATGACGTGCTCTCGGTGTTCGTCGATGGTGCAGAAGAGGCCCCACGGCGACATGCGGGCGTTTTTGCAGAGGCTTGGGCATTCCATCCGCCCGAGTTCCTCCATGACGGTGTAGGTCTTGGAGGTGCCGGGACGGCCGACGAGATAGCAGCCGGTGTGGTAGTTGTGGGCGACTGAGGACACCCTATCCCGGATGATCTGAAGTTTTCTCTCAAACTCCTGGACGAGGTGCTGGTCGGCATTGGGGAAGGTCAGTTCAACGGTATCCTGGTTCATCTCTTGGTTTCCTTGTTTGTGCATAGGGGACACCGGCCTGCCGGGAGTGCCGCCCTGAGCGCAGACTCCGAGCGCTCCCGGCAGGCCGGTGGAAAAAAGTCAAATCAGGGGATTAGCCGCAGGCGGGTGGCCGACTAGCTCGGTCTATGCGGCACGTCGGATGAGCATCCGGCGGATCTCTTGCCGCAGGCGGTTGGGGAAGGGATGGCCTTTGGAGCCACATGCTCTGAACCAAGCATCCCAAACGGCGGTGTTGAGGATGCCACTCCAATTGAAGTAGTTGGTCTCCACTCGGAGAGCCCAAGTGTAGCTGCCTTCGGAAAGACCAAAGCCGGTGATCTCGAAGACGGGGCCTTTCCAGAACTTGTTGATCCGTTCAATTGCCTGAACCACCTTGACCACTTCAAGGCGGCTGCGGATGTCGTCGTCGGCATCGTCGGGGTTGAAGCCGTCGTTGCCGAAGACCACCTTGTAGCCGTTGACGGTCATTGCTCCTCGGTGGTACTGGAAGTAGCCGTCATGCAGCACATCGGCACAGCGGTTGACGGCCTCGTGGGGCAGGCCAAACAGCTTGTCCAGGATGCGGTTCTGGGCCCCTGACAGTTGCATCCGGGACGTTGACTTGTTGGTTCTGGTGGAGTGTTTCATCACTTGTCTCCTCGGTTCTTGGATTGTCGTGAACTCCCCTTCAGGGAGCCGGTTGACTTCGATCAACCGTTCTGGCTCGCCGCCATGGTGTCCCTGACCATCGTGCCTTCGTCTCAACATGTCGCAACTTTGCGACAAAAGGCTATGTACACGTGCTTCCATCCTGAGTATTCTCAACATGTCGCACCAAACTCCTTGGTCCGTTGTCTGCACACCCTTCATTAGCGGTGTCCGTCGCCTGGCCCCCGCTAGCGAGTGGAGACGGTCACAATGGATGAAGATGGTCCATTCCATGGTGGCACCTGCACGACGGAACGATTTGCGTTCGCCAGGAACCTCACGGGCATCGTCGAACGGTCTCGGCTCTCCCGACGCCAGTTCGCCGAGCAACTCGGCATGGACTACAAGACCCTCTGTCGGTGGATGACGAAGGGCGTGGCCAATCCCGACAAGCGGACTCGTGATAAGCTCATGGCTCTGTGCCAGACCTTCAATGAGCGGTTCGAGGATCTGTGGAAGGAGCACGTCAGCGAGGCCGACATCCTCGCCGAGAGAATGCGTGAGACATTCGCCATTTGGGAGCGAGTCGGGATCTCATTCGACCTCTTTCGGTGGTACTACTGGATCGCAGCCACGGTGGCGAACCGATTCAGGACGGAAGAGCCGGAATTGTGTCAGCGAATCTGCCGATCTCGGCAAGTCGAGCCTGGAGCCAATCTGCACTTGGAACTCGAAAAGGTGGTACGTCCCTGGCTTGAGGCAGAGAACCTCAGTGAGGCCGACGCTTTCAAGAGACTCCTTGAATGGGCATCAGGGCCACTGGAGAAGTAGCAATCTGCCCCACGATGCCTCACACAGCCTCTAAGGCAAGACCCGGCAGAGAAAGGGGACCAACTCGATGGAGTCCAAGACCTCTCGGTGTGCAAGTTCGCTGGAACCATGCGAACCTCGGTATGAGCCAGTCCTTCGGCTCCCACCGTTGTCTGAGGATGAGCTTCAGGGGCTCCGGGAAAACATTTCCATCCACGGCGTGCTAGTCCCGATCCTCGTCGATGGCGATGGCCCGGTGCGAAAAATCATCGACGGGAACTACCGGAAGCAGATCGCCGATGAGTTCGGCTACACATGCCCTGAAATCGTTCAGGAGGGGCTAGACGAGGAGGAGCAGCGGACCCTGGCCCCGTGCCCTCAACCTCGCTCGTCGGCACCTAAGCCCGAAGCAGCGGCGGCAACTGATCGCCGACCAGCTTCGGGAGTCAGCAGACCGGACGAACCGTTGGGTCGCCAAGCAACTGGGCGTTCATCATGCGACGGTCGCCAGCGTGCGACTGGAGATGGAGAGCACTGGTCAAATTATCCACCACCCCACCCGAGTCGGGTGCGATGGTCGGATACAGCCAGCCAGAAAAACCGTAGCTCCAGTGCTCCGCAGCGCAGAAGAGCGAAGGCAGAGAATCGAGGGGACGACGCTGATCCAAGGGGATTGCCGAGAGGAGTTGCCGAAGCTCCCGGCCGCCAGCGTCGATGCGGTCATCACCGACCCGATCTACCCCGAGATCGACCGTGAGTACGGCCGGATCTCGGAGCCGGAGTGGCATGACTTGATGCACGTGGTCGTCCGGGAGTGCCGCCGTGTGCTGAAGCCGCACGGCTCGGCGTTGTTCGTTCTCCAACCCAACTACGAACACGTCGGCCAGATGCGGCTGTGGCTGTGGGAGTTCCTCGTGTGGGCGGCGAGAGAGTGGAATCTCGTCCAGGACGTTTACTCCTGGACCACAGACGCCATGCCGCTGACGGGAACCAACCGCAACCAAGGGCTCTTGCGACAGTCAGTGAAGACATGTGTCTGGCTCGGGCCGAAGAACTGCTACCGAAACCAGGACAACGTGCTCCGCACGCCCTCGGAAAAAACGTCAAATCGGCCGTGCTCCGACAACACACTTCGGGTCGGCCGCAACGAGTGGCCCTATCGGCTTGGCACCATGGCGAGTGCTGCTGCCGAACGAGGCGGAACAACGCCTTTCAACCTGCTTCCGGTCTCCAACAGCGGAGCACGAGGGGACCATCCGGCGACAACTCCCTACCGCTTGGCCGCATGGTGGTGCCGCTACCTTCTGCCCGAAGGCGGCGTGCTGCTGGACCCATTCACTGGCGGGGGAACGATTCTTGCCGCTGGGCTGGACAACGGAGCTTCCAAGGTGGTGGGAATCGAGCGGGTGGAGAGGTATGTGGAGATGGCTTGGGAGCGGATTCGGGAGGCGTGAGGGGCTCTCGGGTCAGGCACCGATCAACGTCGCATTTGCGCTCTTGATCGGCATGGGCTCGTGGCGTCTCTGGGCGGGCCGTCGTTTCCAAGTCCCTCCAGGTCGTGGAAACCTGGAAACTTGGAATCCTGGAAACTCACCCCTTGCCCGAGAGCGGCGATGCCTTACCTCGGCCGGTGGAGTGGGGGTAGTCAAGGGTGCTGGGGATAGGCGGGTGTGGGAAGGTGGAGACGGCTTGGGAGGGGATTCGGAAGGGAGGAGGGGCTCTCAGGTCAGGCACTTGGCTCCCGGAGGATCAAGGGCGCATTTGCGATCTTGATCGGCCTGGACTCGTGGCGTCACAGAAGGGCCGTGGCCGTGCCTCCACGTTTCCAGGTGTTGGAAATCTGGAAATCTGGAAACCTGGAAAGCTGGAAGCTGTCGTCCATGTTCTTCGCCGACCGGACGACCGCCGTTTCGAAGGGTGTCTCACTACACAGGTTCGATTCCGTTAGCCTCCACTAGAACGTGAAACGCCGCTCTGGAATCGAACCTGCTTGCTGCGACAGGGTTTGGATGCGATAACGGGGCGATATTTGGATGCGATAAGGGCCTCCGCAGCCGCTCAGCGCCTCAAGAGGATTATTGACGTAAGTGCTTTCATAGCAAGAAGAAATTGAGCGGATTCCGGGCCTCCGAGATGGCGGAAGAGGCGTGTCCCGCCGCCTCCATTTTGACCCGCTTTACGCAAGCCGTAAGGCGGGTTTTCTTTTGGGCTCACGTCACAAGACGCCAATCCCAGAGGACTTCCGACGACTCGCCGTCGGTTGTAACGTGGAGTAGTCAGACGGAACAAGGTGTGGCTGCTCGTCTTGGGACTGGGGAACAGCAGGTCATGACCCATCGCACGGCATCGCGGGAACCAGGAAGGAACAGACCGCCCACTAGGGGTAATTCTCAGGGACCTGCTTGACATTCCTGCGCGGCCTGTTCACTATGGGCGGTACGCTGCCGGGTGGCCGGGAGTGTATCGCCCAACGCATTCTCCGGCTGGTACAGGGTTTCGACGTAGCGAGCCACGGCCGAACCGCTTGGGACATGTCGCATCGATCCCCCGGTCAGTGGGATGGTCATCTATCTAGCGGGTTACATCGGAATAGGTAGCTGACATCCGCCCGACGGGCTGCTAAGGGTGAGGCGGAGTTATCGCGTCTGAGGGCGATAGAGGCGGCGGTTTGTTTTACCGCGTGACAAGACGTTCCGCGTGACAAAGGGCAATGCCGTGATGAAGCTGGCCGAAATCGTGCGTGGGTGCCGTAAGATCGCTGGTGGTCTGCGAAGCGGGTCGCGCCGTTCGTACCGACGCTCCCGCGGTGCGCCGCTTCGTGGACGATGCCAGCGGCTCGAAGGGCTCGAAGAGCGCAGGCTCTTGAGCATCGGCGGTGCCGTTGCCGAGCAACACGGATTGCCGGCCATGTACTCACCTCCGACGCAGGACCTGTACCGGCTGGGCGAGTATCTTACCGAGCCGTCCGATGCCAAGCCCCTGGAGATCGTCCTGGAATATCTCTCTAGTCACGCCTACCAACTCAGCCTTCAGCCGGCGGACATTCTCCAGTCGGTCGTCACCGACCAGTACGTCAGCCAAGACACCGGGATGACCCACATCTATCTCCGCCAAACGTACGACGGGCTGGAGGTGGTCAACGGGAACATGAACGCCAACGTCACGGCGGAGGGCCGAATCCTCAGCATTGGCGGCGGTTTTGTGCCGGGTCTGGGACTAGCCGACGACGAGCAGGGCGATCCCTCGCCGGCGCTGACGGCACTCCAGGGGCTCGCCCGCGCCGCGGATGAGCTGGGGCTCGCAAGCGGCGCCTCGCCCACCGTGACGGTCGTCGGGATCGCCTCCGGGATCGAACGAGCTACGACGTTGGCCGATACGGACCTCTCGCTGGACCCGATTCCCGCCCGACTGCACTACGTGGCGGGGGCGGAGGGCGTCGAGTTGGCGTGGAACTACGTGCTGCGGACGCCCGGCGGCGAGCATTGGTACGACGTGAGCGTGGACGCCTCGGCCGGCCGGCTGGTCGCCTTGTCCGACTGGGTGGATGACGCCTCGTACCGCGTCCTGGCCAGACCCACGGAAAGCCCGGCCGATCCCCCGCCGGCCCAAGACCGCCGCATCACGGTCACGGACCCACACGACGCGAGTGCCTCGCCCTACGGCTGGCACGACACGAACGGCGCGGCGGGAGCCGAGTACACCGACACTCGCGGGAACAATGTCTTTGCGCAAGACGACTGGGACGACAACGACACCGGCGGCACGCGCCCGAGCGGCGGGGCGGGGCTGAGCTTCGATTTCCCGCTGGACTTGACCCAGGACCCGCGCATCTATCTCAACGCCGCCGTGACCAACCTGTTCTATTGGAACAACCTCAGCCACGACATCCACTTCCGCTACGGATTTAACGAGGTGGCCGGCAACTTCCAGCAAACCAACTACTCCGGCTCCGGGCTGGGCAGCGATCCCGTCCAGGCCGACGCCCAGGACGGCGGGGGCATGAACAATGCCAACTTCGCCACGCCGCCCGACGGGTCGGCCCCGCGGATGCAAATGTACGAATTCAACATGACCACTCCCGACCGCGACGGTGACTTGGACGACATGATTATCGTCCACGAGTACGGGCACGGCGTGTCCAACCGGCTGGTGGGTGGGCCGTCCAACGTCAATGCGCTCGATGGCATCCAGAGCGGCGGGATGGGCGAGGGTTGGAGCGACTGGTGGGGGCTGATGTTCACCCAGAAGGCCGGCGACACCAAGCTGGCGGCCTACCCCGTCGGCATCTACGTCCTGGGCCAGGAGGGCCAGTCCAACCCGGTCGGCATCCGCCGCCAGCCCTACAGCTTCGACATGACCATCGACCCCATGACCTACGGGGCTTACAACACCAGCAGCGAGGTTCACGACGCCGGCGAGATATGGTCCTCGGCCCTGTGGGACCTCAACTGGCTCTTGATCGACAAGTACGGCTTCAGCGCCGACCTGGCGGCGGGGTACACCGGGGCCGGCAGCGCCGGCAACGTTCTGGCCCTGCAACTGGTCGTCGACTCGCTGAAGCTGATGCCGGCCAACCCGACGTTCCTGAACGGCCGGGACGCCATGCTCCTGGCCGACCAGGCCCTGACCGGAGGGGCCAACCAGGCGGAGATTTGGGCCGCCTTCGCCCGCCGCGGCATGGGCTTCAGCGCCAACGACGGCGGCGACCCCAACGCGACTACGGTCGTCGAGGCCTTTGATCTGCCGAGTCCGGACCCGGTGGTCATAACCAGCTCGCCCAGCGGCTCGGTCGCCCTGCCGGTCAGCTCGCTGGTGTTCGCCTTCAACGAGGCGATCGACGCGGCCAGCTTCACGGTGGCCGACGACGTGGTCAGCTTCGTCGGCCCCGGCGCGGTGAACCTCAAGCCGGCAATCACCGGCGCCACTTGGGACACTTCGAAGACGCTGCGGATCAGTTTCACGGCGCAGACGGAGCCGGGGACCTACTCGATGACCATCGGCCCGCAGATCCTGGCTACCGACAACGGCAACCCCATGAACCAGGACCGGGACGCCAACCTGGGCGAAGTGCCCGACGACCAATACACCGCGACGTTTCAGGGGGCCGTGACCGTCTATTCGGCCAACATGGACACGAATCCGGGCTGGACCTTCGACGCCGGCACGGCCCCGTACGTGTGGCAATACGGGGTACCCACCGGCAGCGGCGGGGACCCCAGCTCCGGTCACACCGGGTCCAACGTCGTCGGCTACAACCTCACCGGAAAGTATCCCGACAACATGTCCGCCGCGCAGTATGCCACCACCCCGGCGTTCAGCACCGCCGGCTACACAGACCTGAAGCTGGGCTTCCGGCGGTGGCTGGGGGTGGAATCCTCCACGTTTGACCATGCCAGCATCCAGATCTGGGACGGGAGCGTGTGGACCACGGTGTGGGACCACACCGGCGGCAGCTTCGCCGACACCAGTTGGTCCTACCGGGAGTACGCGCTTCCGGCCTCGGCCAACGACAAGTCGCAGGTCAGGATCCGCTGGGGCATGGGACCGACCGACAGCTCGGTGACCTATAGCGGCTGGAACATCGACGACGTGGTGGTGATCGCGACGCCGATGGGGCCGGACACGGCCGGGCCGGCGGTCACCGCGCAGACCCCGTCGGGCACGGTTGCCCCCGGGCAGACGTTCATGCAGTTCAGCTTCAACGAGCCGATGGACGCCGCCAGTTTCGCGGTCGCCGACGACGTGGTCAGCTTCACCGGCCCCGGCGGGGTGGACCTCAAACCGCAGATCACCGGGTTCACCTGGCCGGACAGTCAGACGCTCAAGGTGCAATTCAGCTCGCAGACGGCCGTGGGGGCCTACACGATGGCGATCGGCCCGACCATCACCGACGACGCTCCGAGCTTCAACCCGATGAACCAGGACGGCGATGCGGTCAACGGCGAGGTGCCGGACGACCGTTACTCCGGCTCGTTCACTGTCTTCTCGGCCGTTTACATCGCGAGCATGGACGCCAATCCGGGCTGGACCTTCGACGTCGGCACGGCCCCGTACGTGTGGCAATACGGGGTACCCACCGGCAGCGGCGGCGACCCGACCTCCGGCTACACCGGCGCCAACGTCGTCGGCTACAACCTCAGCGGGGCTTACCCCGACAACATGTCCGCCACGCAGTATGCGACCACCCCGGCGTTCAGCACCGCCGGCTACACAGACCTGAAGCTGGGCTTCCGGCGCTGGCTTGGGGTGGAGTCCGCATCGTTTGACCATGCCAACATCCAGGTCTGGGACGGGAGCACGTGGACCACGGTGTGGAACCACACCGGCGGCAGCTTCGCCGACACCAGTTGGACCTACCTGGAGTACACGCTTCCGACTTCGGCCAACGACAAGCCGCAGGTCAGGATCCGCTGGGGCATGGGCACGACTGACAGTTCGGTGACCTATAGCGGCTGGAACATCGACGACGTGGTGGTGACCGGGACGGCGACGGGGCCGGACACGGCCGGACCGAGGGTCACCGGCCAGTCACCGACCGGCACGGTCGCCCCCGGCCAGACTTTCGTGCAGTTCAGCTTCAACGAGCCGATGGACACCGCCAGTTTCGCGATCGTCGCCGACGTGGTCAGCTTCACCGGCCCCGGCGGGGTGGACCTCAAGCCGCAGATCACCGGGTTCACCTGGCCGGACAGCCAGACGCTCAGGGTGGAATTCAGCTCGCAGACGGCCGACGGGGCCTACACCATGGTGATCGGCCCGGCCGTCACCGACGACGCTCCCAGCTTCAACCCGATGAACCAGGACGGCGACGCGGTCAACGGCGAGTCGCCGGACGACCGTTACTCCGGGTCGTTCACCATTAGCAGCGCGGCCCCCGGCGCCCTGGTCGGCGTCGATTTCGACCTGGGCGGCGGCGCCAGGCCGGTCAACTGGACGCAGTGGAACGGCGGTGCGGGGACCACGCTGAGTAACCTGATCGACGAGACCGGCGCGCCCACGACGTTTGACCTGACCATCGCCGGCTCCTTCACCGGCTACGCATCCACCCCCGACGCCGGCACGCTGCCGAGCCACACCCAATCGCTTGCCGGGCTGGACGGCTACGTTTACGGTTCGCCGACGACATTCACCTGGGGCGACCTGACGCCGGGCAACACCTATGAGGTCTACGCGTTTGGGCTGCGGGCTTTCACCAGCACCAACGACATCACGATCACCGGCGGCGGGACTCCGATCAATCTCACTCAAAACCTGGTTCCCAACATGCTCCAGGTCAACGACGAGCAGGGTTCCAGCACTCGGCAGTTGTCCAGCTTCGCCGAGCTGGTGACGGCCGACGCGACCGGCCACATCGCCATCGCCGTGGGCAGCGCCAGTGGCACCGTGGCCATGGGCGGCCTGGGCATTCGGGAGCAGACCGCCCCGCAGACCGGTCAGATCGAAGGCGACAAGTGGAGCGACCTGGACGCCGACGGCGTCCGGGACACCGGCGAGCCGACCCTGGCCGGCTGGACGATCTACCTGGACACCGACAACGACGGCCAGTTGGACGCCGGCGAGCCGACCCGGGTCACGGACGCCTCCGGACACTACGTGTTCGCCAACCTGGCGGCGGGCACCTACACCGTCGCCGAGGTGCTGCAAGCCGGCTGGGAACAGACGTTCCCCGGCACCACGGGCGGCAGTTTCCGTCTCCTCGGCGGCACCGGCAGCGGCGGAGCCCATCCCTTCAGCCTGGTCGAGTTGAAGACCAATCCGGTGCAGGAAGTCCTGATCGGGGCGGCAAGCTACAATCCCGGGCTGGACTTCGATCCCACCACGGGAACGCTGTACGGCGCCAGTTCCTCGTTGCAGACCATAAATCCGTCTAATGGGGTGACGCAAACGATCGGGCCCATCAACAGCGCGACCGAATCGAATATCCTCATGCGGAGCATTGCTTTCGCACCGGACGGAACTCTCTACGGGTTGTCAACGGGTACGCAGACGCTTTATAGGATCAACAAGTCCACGGCCTTTGCCACGCAGGTCGGCGTGGTTCCCGGATATAGCTGGGGGATCGACTTCGCGCCGAACGGGACGCTGTACTCCGCGGAATTCGAACTCCGTATCCTGGATCCAAATTCCGGAGGGGTACTGGTCACCATCGGCTCTTTGCCCGAGCTTCTCGTGGACATCGATTATGCCCCGGACGGGTTCATTTACGCTGTCAATAGTTATTACAAGCTTTACCGGATCAATCCTTCCAATGCGAGCACGTCATTGCTGGGCACGTACTCGTCCGAGTTGTGGGGCGTGGCCTCCCAGGGTCAGCAGCCGACCGCGGGCGTGCACCAGATCACGCTGGGCGCCGGGCAAACGGTCACGGGCAAGGACTTCGGCAATCACACCGAAACCTGCCAGATCGAGGGCGTCAAGTGGAACGACCTGGACGGTGACGCCGTGAAGGACACGGGCGAGCCCGGCCTGGAGGGTTGGACGATCTATCTGGACAACGACAACGACGGCACGCTGGACGGCGGCGAGCCGACCCAGGTCACGGACGCCTCCGGGCACTATGTCTTCGCCGGCCTGACGGCCGGCACTTACACCGTCCGCGAGGTGCTCCAGTCGAATTGGACGCAGACTTCCCCGGCGTCGGGCTATTACAGCCTGACGCTGGCCAGCGGGGAGAACGTCACCGGGCGGGACTTCGGCAACCGTGCCATCACCCCCGCGCCGACGGGCGTGGACCTGCTGCCGGCGAGCGACACGGGCGTCTCCAGCAGCGACGACATCACCCGTCTGGACAACAGCGCGGCGGACAAGACCCTGAAGTTCGACGTATCTGGAACGATCTCCGGCGCCACGGTCGTCATCTACGTCGATGGCACGGAGATCGGAAGTGCCGTAGCCGGCGGCGCGACGACGACGGTTACGACGAACGGCGCGTACGATCTGGCGGACGGCAGCCGCTCGATCACCGCCCGGCAGACGGAACCCGGCAAGAACCAGTCCGGCGACTCTCCGGCACTGTCGATCGGCGTCGACACGGAGGCCCCGGCGGCGCCGTCGGCCCCCGACCTTCAAGCGGGGAGCGACACCGGCACGAGCAGCACCGACGATATCACCGGCGACACCACGCCCACCTTCGACGTGTCGGCGGGCCCATACTTCCGCTTCTACCGCGGGGGCACGCGGATCAGCGGCGATTATGAGACCGGAAGCAGTTACACAATCGCCGCCCAAACGGACGGCTCGTACACCTACAAAGTCAGTGCTGTGGACGCGGCCGGAAACGAATCGGCACTGAGCATCGGCTTGAACGTTGAGATCGACACGGCGGCCCCGGCGGCGCCCGTGGTTACCAGCCCAACGGCAGCCGTGACGGTCAATGCCGATACGTACCTGATCGAGGGGACCGCCGAAGCGAACAGCCTGGTCAAAGTCTATGTCGACGCGAACAACAACAACCAAGTCGACCTCGGAGAGACGGTAGCCGGCCAGCAGCAGTTGATCGGCACCGGGTTCGGCGACGATGGCAAGGTCACCACCGCGATCGGCTCTGGCGACGACTACGCTTCCAGCATGGCCGTTCAAACCGACGGGAAGATCGTGCTCGGTGGGTATTCCTTCAATGCCGCAGGGTACGCCGAGTTCGCGCTCGCGCGCTACAACGCCGACGGCTCGCTCGACACCACCTTCGACGGCGATGGCAAGGTGACTACCAGGATCGGCGCGTCGTTCGACTACGGCGCCACCGTGGCCTTGCAGGCCGATGGCAAGATCCTGCTCGGGGGGGTATCCAACAACGCCGCGGCCAACCTCGATTTTGCCCTCGTGCGCTATAACCCCGACGGTTCGCTCGACACCACCTTCGACGGCGACGGCAAGCTCACCACCGCGATCGCCTCTGGCGACGACTACGCTTCCAGCGTGGCCGTTCAAGCCGACGGGAAGATCCTGCTCGGCGGGTATGCCCGGATCGGTGGCAGCGACTTTGATTTCGCCCTCGTGCGCTACAACCCCGACGGGTCGCTCGACACCACCTTCGACAGCGACGGCAAGCTCACCACGCCGATCGGCGCCACGCCCAACTACGGGCGCAGCGTGGCCGTTCAAGCCGATGGAAAGATCCTGCTCGGGGGAGCTTCCGGGTTCGTAGCCAACCGGGATTTTTCTCTCGTGCGGTACAACGCCGACGGTTCGCTCGACACCACTTTCGATGGCGATGGCAAGGTCACCACGCCGATCGGCGCCATCGACGAGGCCTATAGCCTGGCCCTCCAAGCCGACGGAAAGATCCTGCTTGGCGGTTTTTCCGGCGACGATTTCGCCCTCGTGCGCTATAACCCCAACGGCTCGCTCGACACGAGCTTCGATGGCGACGGGAAACTCACTACGGCAATCGGCGCCTCGTGGGACGAAGGCCGGAGTCTGGCCGTTCAAGCCGACGGGAAAATCCTCCTCGGCGGGGACTCCTTTAACGGCAGCAACTACGATTTCGCCCTCGTGCGGTACAACTCCAACGGCTCGCTCGACGCCAGCTTCGATGGCGACGGCAAGCTTACTACCGCGATCGGCGCCTCGGTGGACGAGGGCTGGAGCGTGGCCGTTCAAGGCCACGGGAAAATCCTGCTCGGGGGGCTCTCCGACAACGCCGCGGGCAACCACGATTTCGCCCTCGTGCGGTACAACGCCGACGGTTCGCTCGACGACGGAACCGCCTTCTCAATCAGCGTCGCTCTGGCGCAGGACGCAGCCAACAACTTCGTCGTTACGGCGAGCGATGCGGTGGGGAACGTTTCGCCGGCGGCCGACGTGCCGACGATCACCGAGGATTCGCAGGCGCCGACGGCGGACATCGTCGACGTGACGCCCGATCCGCGGACAACTTCCGTCAGCAGCATCTCGATCGTCTTCACCGAGGCGGTCAGCGGATTCGACCGTGCCGACCTGGCGCTGACCCGCAACGCCGTGCCCGTCTCCCTGGCGTCCGCCACCC
>CAYGZA010000077.1:0-20617 GCA_964354135.1 uncultured Planctomycetaceae bacterium | reverse complement strand
CTGGTGATGCAGCAGGAGTCGAGTTCTTCCCGCAGCTCGGCGATTGCCCGGGAGTGGTACCTGCTGGGTCGGGTGCGCCCGCTGGACGAGATCTGCCGGCTGGTCGACGCCCTGACGTGCGAGAGCATCAACGCCTATCTGGCCGAACACCCGCCCGAGGAGTTCACGGTGGTGACCCTCGGGCCGCGCGAGTTGGAGGTGCCCGGTGGAATTCTGTAAAGCCGCGCTTGCCAACGGACTGGAGATCGTTGCGGAGTGCAACGGCCGTGGACTCTCGGCCGCCCTCGGGTTCTTCGTGAACACGGGGGCCCGGGACGAAAACGACGAGCTGTCCGGAGTGAGCCATTTCCTGGAGCACATGGCGTTCAAAGGGACGCCCCGCCGCTCGGCCGACGACGTGAACCGCGAGTTCGACCGGATGGGGGCACACTACAACGCCTTCACGAGCGAGGAGAACACGGTCTATTTCGCGGCGGTGCTTCCGGAGCAGCAGCGGCAGGTGCTGGAACTGTTGGCCGACATCCTTCGCCCGGCGCTCCGCGAAGAGGACTTCCTCACGGAGAAGCAGGTGATCCTCGAAGAGATTCACATGTACGAGGACCAGCCGCCGTTCGGGGCGGACGAGAAGTGCCGCGCCGCCCACTACGGCTCGCACCCCTTGGGCCGGAGTGTCCTGGGCACGGTCAAGAGCATTACCGATCTGCCCGTGGACGCAATGCGCGACTACTTCCGCCGCCGCTACAGCCCGAAGAACATCACCCTGGTTGCGGCGGGGAAGATCGATTTTGAGTCCCTGGTGGCCGACGCCCAGCGGTCCTGCGGCCACTGGGAGCCCGTGCCGGCCGGCCGGTCGGCGGAGCCTCCCGTGCGGCAGAGCGGCTTCCACGTCATCTCGAAGCCCACGGCCACGCAGCAATACGCGGTGCAGCTTGCCGCCGGCCCGGCCGCCTCCGACGCGGACCGCTATCCGGCCAAGCTCCTGGCCACCGTGCTTGGCGACGAGTCCGGGAGCCGGCTCTTCTGGGAGCTGGTCGATCCCGGTCTGGCCGAACAAGCCACGCTGGGTCACTACGAGTACGATGGGGCCGGGCAGTTCGTGACCTATCTGAGCTGCACCCCGGAGGCGACCGCCGAGAATCTCCGGCGAATCCGAGGACTCTACCGCCGCGTCGAGGCGGAAGGGATCACCGCCGCGGAGCTGGAGCAAGCCAGGAACAAGGTCAGCTCGCGGGTCGTGCTCGCCGGGGAACGCCCGCGCGGCCGGCTGTTCTCCGTCGGCAGCGATTGGGTGCAAAGGCGCGAGTATCGCTCGGTCCGCGACGATCTGGACGCGGTCGCCGCGATCACGCTGGACGACGGCGCCGCGGTCCTGGCGAAGTATCCGCTCGCGCCGGGCACGACGGTCACGATCGGCCCGCTGGAAGAGGTGGAACCGCCCCAATAGGCCCGAATTGCCGGCAGTGGTGTGCCACTGCGTGCCGTGAAGCAAGCAGTGCGAAAGATTCACGAGCGGCACTGCCTCCGACGAAGCAGCGGCACGCGGCCCGGGCCGTCACTCGTCGGCATAGACCCGCGTGCTCTCCTCTTTGGTCACCGGCATGCGGATTTCGTCCGTCAGGAGTTGGGCCCGGATCCGCAGGTCCCCGGGCTTGAGCCCTTGGACGCGGATGCGGTAGGTGGTGTTGGACTTCGGCGCCAGCCGCGGCAGGGGCTCGAACGCAATGCGGTTTCCTTCGGCCAACTGCCGCGTGGGCCCTTCCGCTGCCACGGCGCGCATCTCCGGCGGCAACTGGACGGTCAACTGCACGTTGGTGGCCGCCTTGGAGCCCTGGTTGACCACGCGGACCTCGTAGGTGGTTTCTCCGTTGACCTCGATCGGGTCGCTCGTATCGGCGATCTCGAAGAGGATCGCCGCGATGCCCTCAACCACCACCGGCTGCTCCTTCTCGACCGAGAGCCCCTTGTCGGCGGTGCCGCGGAGCCGCAGCATTTGCGAGCCGGCTTCCACCGGCATCGTCGTGAGTTCCACCGAGCCGGTCTCTTTGACGGGAAGCTCTTCCAGGAGCCAGTGGACGGTCCGGGTAGCCTCCTCGTAATGCCCCGCGTTGTTGGCGCTGACGAACTTCAGGCCCGGCGGAAGATGGGCCACCAACTGCACCTGCCGGGCAGGAGCCGTGCCTGGATTCGACACCGAGAAGGTGTACGTGGCCTCCCGCTCCAGGTAACGGCGCTTCGGCCCTTCCAGCAAGACATCCAGTCGCGGGGCCAGCACCTCGACGTCGAAGCGGTCCTCGACCCGCAGGTTCGCGTCGCCGCGGGCGACCAGCACGTTGGTCAGCCGGCCCGCTTGGGCGGCCGTGAGCTTCAGCTCCAGTTGCCGGCTCTCGTTGGGCTTCAGGTCGCCGATCTCGTATTCGAGGTCGGGACCGGCCGGATGCTGGAGACCGGGCGGGACCCGCTCTTCGAGGATCACCTTCTGAGCGATCCCGCTGCCCGGGTTGGCCACGGTAATCGACAGGGCCACTTCCTCGCCGATGAGCACCTTGTTTGCTCCCAAGGTCTTGATTATCAGTTGCGGCTTGGTGGCGACGGTCCGGGCGGAGGCGTCGGCATTGAAGTTCACCGTGGCGACGCTGCCGATTTCGCCCTCGTCGACGGGCATCCACTGCACCTCCACGGTCACTTCGTCGCCCGGCTTCACCGTGCCCAGCGCCCAGACCAGCTCCCCGCGCACGCCGCGCGACGCCCGTGGAGTCGTGGCGATCAGCCGGGCTCCCTTGGGAATCTCGTCGCGGATTTCCACGTTATGCGCGGGCACCGGCCCGGTGTTGCGGAGTTTGACCTGGAAGGCGGCCGGTTTGCCGACCTGGACCTCCGGCGGGGCCAGCTTTTGGATGGCCAATTGCGGGGTCTGAGGACCTTCAAGCTGCCGGCTGCCGGGCTTGCCCGCCCCTTCCCCGCCGCGCGACGGATCGGGCCGCGCCGGATCGCTCAGCTCGGGACTCGCCGAAGACGGCGGCAGAACGTTCTGGGGGCCGGTTAGGGCGCGGGGCAGGTTCCCGGTGGTCGCCGTAGGGTTGTGCTTTAGGAGGGCCGGCTCGCCTGCCGGCTGCCCGCGGTCCGTTTCGCCGCGGGAGCGCACACCACCGGCGGTTCCGGCCGCTTTGGGCTCCAGCGGAGATTCCATGGGAAGAGCGATGGGCCGGGCTCGCCCCGGTGGCTCCAGCTTAGCGGCCGAGCCGGTGTCGGCCCCCACCTGCGGATCACCAGCCGTGGACAGACGCTTGGCCGCGCTTTCGCGCGGTTCGGCAAGGGTGGGCATCTTGTCGGAAGGAT
Organism: uncultured Planctomycetaceae bacterium; assembly: GCA_964354135.1. Lineage (GTDB taxonomy): Bacteria > Planctomycetota > Planctomycetia > Pirellulales > Thermoguttaceae > CAYGZA01. The sequence continues at coordinate 17,281 of CAYGZA010000077.1, read as the reverse complement.
CGCCCGGATCACCCGAATCAACTGGGGCAGCCTCACGGATCGGGTTGGACGCCCGCGGGGTTGTCCGCAGCCCGAAGGGATCGAGCGGCTTGGGTTCGGTCGGAGCGCTTGCCGAGGCGGAGCCTTTGGCCGCCGAGTTCTCCGCCGGCTGGTCCTCCGCCGTCACTGCGGTGGCCCGGACCGGTCCGGCTGGCACGCGTGAGCTAGTCCGCAGCGGATTGGCCCGCGGATTGGGTGGCAAGGTCGCCGGGGCACCTGCCGAGCCCGCCGGGTTGGCGCCGCGCGGGTCGGTCGTTCCCGGAGATGCCGCTACGTTGTCGGCGGCCGAGGAGGCGGCGGACGGCGACGAAACCTGCACTCCCCGCTGGGCTTGTGCGATCGCAATGAAGCCGAGGACGATCACCAAGGCCAACGCGGACAATCGAAAAAGTAGGCGTTTCATGGGCTCGTTTCCCCAAGGACCGAAGGTGCCCCCCGGCAATGCCAGCCCCGCTCTGATCGGCGGCAGTCCGGCAAGACCTGCCCGGCTCCCAAGAAAAGGCGTGCCGACGCGGCCTCCCGTCGGCCGAACGTCGAGGAAGCATCCACTGCTGCCGCCAATCGGGCGGGTTAGTACCAGAATCCGGCCAGCGAGGGAAGGGCATTTCGCCAGGCGCTGGCCAGGAAATTGCGAAGGACACGGAAGGGAAGGAAGACTGGGGGAAATGAACAAACTCGATGCGGTGCTTGCCGCGGCCCATTGGCAGGGCTATCGTAGGGACACGAGTTGGTCCACAGCCGCCGCGACCGCGCGGCGCCTGCCGCGGGCAACGTGCCCTTCCTCACACGCTGGGATCATGCAAGCGATGACAGCAAGCCAGGCTGCGACAAAGTCCGTTCGCTGGGGCGTGATCGGTTTGGGCTGGTTCGGCGAGATCCATGCCGACACGCTCTCCCAGATGCCGGGGATCGAGCTGGCGGCCCTCTGCACCCGCAGGCCGCAGCGGCTGGCCGAGTTGGCCGACCGCTATCGCGTCAGCCAGCGCTACACCGACTACCGGGAACTCTTGGCCGACCCCGCCGTCGACGTGGTGAGCATCACCACGCACATCCAGGACCACCGCGACATTGCCCTGGATGCCCTTGAAAGCGGCAAACACGTGCTCCTCGAAAAGCCCATGGCCCCCGCGGTGGACGACTGCGACCGGATCGTCGCCGCGGCCCACGAGAGCCGCGGGCTGTTCATGGTCGGCCACATCTGCCGGTTCGACCCCCGCGTGGCGCTGGCCAAGCAGGCGATCGACGAAGGGCGGATCGGCCGGATCATCTCCATGCACGCCCGGCGGAACCTCTCCAAGGCGATCGGTAACGTCGTGTGCAATAGCATTTCCGCCCTGATGGGCGACGGCATCCACGACACCGACCTGATGCTCTGGTTCATGGGGACCCGCCCGGAGAGCGTTTACGGCCACGAGGTGCATCCGGGGCAGAACAAGTACCCGGAAGGCGGCTGGGCGATGATGCGATGGGGCGACGGCACGGTCGGCGTGGTGGAGTCGGTCTGGTATCTGCCGGAGAGCACGCCTTACCAGATCGACGCGAGAATGGAGGTGATCGGGACCGAGGGGGCCCTGTACATCAACTGCGGCGAGGCGGGGCTGGCGATCCACGACGCCGGCGGCAACCGCATGCCCGACACCATGTACTGGCCGCAGGTTTTCGGCGAGCGTTTTGGAATCCTGCGGACGGAGCTGCGGTACTTTGCCGACTGCGTGCTGGAGGGCCGGGCCCCGGAGCGGACCACGCCGGAGGAATCCCGGGCGGCGGTCGAAGTGATCGTGGCCGCCGAACAGTCGGCACGGAGCGGTGAGGTCGTGACGTTCTGAACGGCACCAGGATGTAAAGCCCACGGGTTGCAGCCCGTGGGCTTTGATGGGTGGGAGACGGGATGTGAGCACGATGGGGATCGACATCGGCACGACCGGCTGCAAGGCGGGTGTGTTTGACGCCGACGGCCGGTTGACGGCGCTGGCCTATCGCGAGTACCCGCTCGTGAGCCCCGCACCGAGTTGGGCGGAGATCGACTCGCGTCAAGTGCTCCAGGCTTGCATCGAGGTGATACGGGAAGCCGCGGCCGCTTGCACCACGGACCCCGTCCGCGCCTTGGGAATCTCCTGCCAGGGCGAGGCGTTTACCCCGATTGGGACCCGAGGCGAGGTCCTGGGCAACGCGATGGTCTCGTCCGATGCCCGGGCGGAGCCGCTGGTCGCGGCCTGGAGCCGGGAGTTCGGGGCCCGGCGGCTTTACGAGATCACCGGGCACACGCCGCACCCGATGTTCACGCTGTTCAAGCTCCTTTGGCTCCGCGAGCACCGGCCGGACGTTTGGTCTGCGGCGGCAAGGTTCTACTGTCTTGAAGAGTTGCTCCAGTGGCGACTGGGGTTGGACCCGGCGATCAGTTGGCCGCTGGCCGGGCGGACGATGCTCTTTGGCGTGCGGGCACACCAGTGGGAGCCAGATATCCTTGCCGCGATCGGTTTGGACGCCTCGCGCCTGGCCCGGACCGTCCCCTCCGGCACCGTGGTGGGCGTGATCCCGCCGCGAGTTGCCCGCGATCTGGGACTGCCGGACGATGTCATCGTCGTCGCCGGCGGACACGACCAGCCGTGCGGGGCCCTGGGGGCAGGCGCGGTCCAACCGGGCGTGGCTATGTACGCGACCGGCACGGTGGAGTGCATTTGCCCGGCCTTCGACGAGCCGATCTTCGCCGACAATCTGTTCGAGAACAATCTCTGCACCTACGACTCGACGCTCCCGGGAATGTACACCACGGTGGCATTCAGCCTGACCGGCGGCAACCTGCTCCGGTGGTTCCGCGACCAGTGGGGGCAGCCCGAGCGGGAAGAGGCCGCGCGAACCGGGGCCGATCCCTACGACCTGCTGCTGCGCGGCATGGAGCCCGAGCCGACGGACATGATGGTGTTGCCCTATTTCACCCCTTCCGGCACGCCCTACTTCGACGCGAAGACACCCGGGGCCATCCTCGGGCTCCGGCTTTCGACCACGCGCGGCCAGGTGCTGCGGGCCCTGCTGGAGGGGGTGGCCTTCGAGATGCGGCTGAACGTGGAAATCCTGGAGGGGGCCGGCCTGGGCATCCACGAGTTCCGCGCCATCGGCGGCGGGGCCAAGAGCGCGGTGCTCACGCAACTGAAGGCCGACGTCCTCGGCCGCCCCATCACCACCGTGGCGGTCACCGAGGCCGGCTGCCTCGGCGCGGCGATCCTGGCGGCTGCGGCCTGCGGCGGCAGCAGCCCACGGGAGCTGGCCGCGGCGTGGGTCAAGACGGGACCGGCCATCGAGCCCCACCCCCGCCGGGCCGCGGTCTACCGCGATCGCTTCGCCGCCTACCGCGAACTCTACCCCTGGATGCAAGAGCGGCATGACCCCGGGAGGTGACAGGCATGATTTGCCCCACAGCAGGATTCATCGTCTACGGCATCCACAAGGACGGCCTCTGCGACCCGATGGGCCAGCCGTTCATCGACGAGGCGCTGGTCGCCCGATCCAAGAAGGCCCTCCGCGACCGCGGCGTCGAGCTGGTGGAGCACGACTTGGTGATCGCCTCCAAGGACGAGGCCCACACGGCCCTGAAGCGCATGAAAGATGACGAACGCGTCGATTGCGTGGTCCTGTTCTCCGGGACCTGGGTCTGGTCGGCCCATCTGGTCGCGGCGGTCCGCGACTTCGCGATGACCGGCAAGGGGGTGCTCCTCTGGACGCATCCCGGCTCCCAAGGCTGGCGGCCGGTGGGCGGACTGGTAGTACACGGGGCCCTCTTGGAAGTGGGAATCCCGCACAAGTTCGTCTACGGGCCGGCCGACGAGCCCGGCGAAGTAGACAAGATCGTCAGCTTCTGCCGCGCAGCCCATATCAGAAACTGGCTCAACATGAAGACGGTCGGCTCGTTCGGTGGCCGGGGCATGGGTCAGACCTGCGGCGTGGCCGACCCGAGCCAGTGGATGAAGCAGTTCGGCGTGGACATCGACACCCGCGACACCACGGAGCTCATTCGCACCGCGCAAGAGATTTCGGCGGGCGAGCTGGCCGCGCTGGAGCCGCGGATCCGTGTACTGTTTGGCGCGCTGCCGCCCAAAGACCTCGTCAACGAGCGCTCGATGCGGCTCTACCTCGCCGTCAAGAAGCTCGTGGAGAAGAACCGCTGGGACTTCTACACGATCCAGTCGTTCCCGGGCTTGGGCGACGACTACAGCGCCACCTGCTTCGCCCAGAGCATGATGCTCGAAGACGGCGTCGGCACCTCCACGCTCGGCGACCTGAACACGGCCATGACCGTGCTCTTGTTGACCAGGCTCAGCAGCGAGCCGGTCTACTACGGCGATCTCCAGCACATCGACAAGAAGAGCCGGGAGATCAAGATCATCGGCGACGGGGCCTGCCCGCCGTCGCTGGCGGGAAAGCTCGGCCCGGCCGGCTTCGCCGAGCACGGCATTCCCACCGAAGGCGAGGCCGGCGGGCTCTCGGTCCGCTTGGTGTGCAAGGTGGGCGAAGGGGTGCTGGCCCGGCTGGGACGCGTCGACGGCCGCTTCACGATGGTCATCACGCGGGCCTCGGTCTTCGAACCGCCCGCCGAGCAGCTTGAAGCCCGGCTCCACGAGTGCGGCATCCCGTTCTGGCCGCACGGGTTCGTGACCGTCCACTGCGACGTGGACAGCCTGCTTGAGAGCTGGACCAACGAGTACGCCTGCCTGGGCTACGGCGAGCACCTGTACGGCGATTTGATTGATTTCTGCAAGATGACCGGGATCGAGGCGATCCTGCCGTAAGTAACGTGGTACGGCCTCGGGAGGGCGAGGCTCCTGCCGAGCCGAGCAAAGCACGCGCACAGGACGACCACGGGTGAGACTCGGCAGGAGCCTCGCCCTCCCGAAACCGCGAAACCGAGTTTGCCCGCGATGGAAGATGTCTTGCTGAAGGATTATCGGCCGAAATGCCTCTTGAGCGTGCCGGAGCACGTGCCCGAGCGGGCCCGCTTCCCGGTTGTCGATGCCCACAATCACCTCTTCGGCGAGCTTGCGCCGGAGAGGCTGATCGAGGTGATGGACGCCGTCGGCGTGCGCGTCTGGGTGAACGTGACGGGCAATACGACGATGCCGCTGGTCGAGAACACCTACACGATCGCCCGGCGCCCATTCGATTGGTTCAAGGAGCGCTACGCGCAGCGCTATCCCGGGCGTTTCGCCGGCTTCACGATGTCCGATTTCGCCCAGTGGGACGACCCCGTGCTGCTAAAGGATCCCGGCTTTGCCGACCGCTGCATCGAGCACCTGGAGGCGGACGTTGCCAAGGGAGCCTGCGGGCTGAAAGTCACCAAGGAGCTGGGCCTGCGGTTCCGCGACCGCACGGGCGCGATGCTTCCCGTGGACGACGAGCGGCTGTTTCCCATCTGGCAGCGGGCCGGCGAGCTGGGCATCCCGGTGCTGATCCACGTCTCGGACCCGATCGGGTTCTTTCTCCCGATCGACGCCGGGAACGAGCATTACCTCACGCTGCGGGAGTTCCCCGGCTGGAGCTTCACCGGCTCGCACTTCTCGAAGTGGGACCTCTTGCGGCAGCGCGACCGGTTGATCGGGCTCCACCCCCAGACCACCTTCATCCTCCCGCACGTGGCCAACCACCCGGAGAACCTGGCGGCGGTGTCGGAATTGTTGGACGCGCATCCTAACACGGTGATTGACTTCTCGGCGCGGATCGACGAGCTTGGCCGGCAGCCGTACACGGCGCGGGATTTCTTTATCAAACACCAGGATCGGATCCTGTTCGGGCTCGACATGCCGGTTTCGCCAGAGGCGTACCGCTGCTACTTCCGCCTTCTGGAGACGCGGGACGAGTTCTTCGATTACCCCGACTACATCGGGCGGTTCGGCGTGTACACGCGGTGGAAGCTCTTCGGGCTGCACCTGCCCGACGAGGTGCTGAAGAAGGTCTATTGCGAAAACGCCGAGCGGGTGATCCCCGGCATCCGGTAGGGCAGGCATCTTGCCTGCCGAGGAGCGCAGCGTGGGGCGAGCGAAGCGAGACCCACCGTAGAGGACTGTCTAGGAGAAACGCCATGCAATTCGATCACGTCGGTATCGTCACAACCGAGAAGAAGTCGGCCGAGACGTTCGTCGCAGCCACGCGGGTGTGGATCACCGATTTCCAGAGCCATCCGTTCCGCGTCGAGTGGCTCCGCTACGAGCCGGACAGCCCGGTCGCCGGCCCGGTGCGGAAAATGCCCCACGTCGCCTTTCGCGTCGAGAGCATCGCAAAGTGCGCCAAGGGCCTCAAGGTCCTCTTGGAGCCCTTTGACGCCGGGATGGCCGTGGTCGGCTTCTACCAGACGCCCGACGGCGCGGTCGTGGAGTTCATGGAGTACAAGGACCGGAAGGGGGACGCACCATGAGAACCATCCGGCGGGTGCTTGTCACGGGGGCCAGCGGCAAGCTCGGCGGCCCCGTGTGCGAGGCCCTCGTGGCCGCCGGGTACGAGGTGACCGCCTTGCGGCACCGTAACCCAGTCGGCATCCGCGGCACGGAAGAAGTCCAGGGCGACTTGGGCGACGCCGCAGCCATGCACCAACTCGTCTCCGCGAGCGACGCCGTCGTCCATCTTGCCACCTGCAAGGAAGACCGCGACGGCGTGATCGACACCAGTGCCCGCGGCACCTTCAATCTCCTCGACGCGGCCATGCGCACCAAGTCGCTTGCCCGCTTCGTCCTGGCCAGCGGCGACGCCGTCAACGGGATCTACTTCAATCCCCAGCCGGTCCCCATCCGCGAAGACATGCCCATGGCCGCCTACCCGGGCTACTACCCGCTCTCGAAGGTCATCGAGGAGACGATGTGCCAGCAGTTCTTCCACCAGGCCGGCGTGCCGACGGTCATCTTGCGGATGTCCTGGATCCACGCCGAGGACGACATCCTCAATCATCTCACGGTCGCCGGGGAGCCGTTCGGGGTGCCGGTGTGGAGGGAGCTGATGAACGAGCGGCAGCGGGCGGAGTTTGCCGCGGGCCGCGATGCCGCCGTGGCCTGCCGCCATCCCGACGGCACGCCGCTCCGCCGACATATCGTCGCCGTGGAGGACTGCGTGCAGGCCTTCTTGCTTGCCCTCGCGCGCGAGGGAATCGAGGGCCAGACGTTCAACGTCGCCATGGCCGACCCGTTCGACTATGCCGACGCGGCCGCCTATGCCGCCCAGCGGCTCGGGATTGAGACCATCGACCTGGTGGACCCGGTCGGGCAGGATTTCTCGATGGATGTGAGCAAGGCCCGCTGGATGCTGGGCTACCGGCCGCAGCACGATATCCACGGGCTCGTGGACCGCGCCGTGGAATTCCGCCGCTCGGGCCGCCCACGGCGGCTCCGCGCAGGATACAAGGGATAGGAGAAAACCATGAGCCATCTCAAAGACAAAGTGATCCTCATTACCGGCGGGACCTCGGGGATCGGCGAGGCGTGTACCGAGCACTTCGCCGAGCATGGGGCCAAGGTCGTGACCATGTCGATCCAGGCCGAGGAAGGCAAGGCATTGGCGGAGCGGCTAACGGCCCGGGGCTTCCCGTGCGTCTTCCACCACGGCGACACGAGCAACGAGGCCGACGTGAAGGCGGCCGTGGACCTGGCGGTTCGGCAATTCGGCAGGCTCGACGCGGCCTGCGCCAACGCCGGGGTCTTGCGCAACTTCAAGATCCCCGACATGACCCTGGACGACTTTCACGCGGTCGTCAACGTGAACCTGCTCGGCCCGGCCCTGGTCGCCAAGCACGCGATCCCGGTCATGGAACGGCAGGGGAAGGGCGTGATCTGCTTCACCACGTCCGTCGCGGCGGAGATCGGCTTTCCGGCCCACGGCATTTACTGTGCGTCGAAGGCCGGCCTGGTGGCCCTGATGCGGTGCCTTACCACCGACCACAGCCCCAAGGGCATCCGCTTCGTGGCCGTCAGCCCGGGCACGATCGACACGCCGATGCTGGCCGCCTCGTGCGAAGGCTGGGACAAGCCCAAAGAGGTCCTCTACGCGGAGGTGGCCAAGAAGATCCCCGTGCAGCGGATGGGGCAGCCCATCGACGTCGCCCGCGCCATGGCGTTCCTCATCAGCGACGACGCGGGGTTCGTCGGCGGGAGCGTGGTCCACCTCGAAGGCGGCACACTCTGCCTACCGCCGTGGTGAAGGATGAGGAAGGAATGACCAATGACCAAATCCCAATGACCAAGGACAAGCGAAATCGCGGCGTTTGGTCATTGGTCATTGGTGCTTGGTCATTCTCCCCGCCGCCTCCTACTTCGTGACAAACTCTTGGACCACCGTCACCTCGCGAATCTGCCGGCTGGAGGGCTCGTAGCAGCGGATCTTCACTTGGATGCCTCGCAGCGGCACGGCATACGGCGGCGGGCACTGCATCTCGCCGGGATCATCAACCACGCCATCGAGGGGACCGCCACCGAAGGGTGGGTCGTCGAACCCGTTGGCGCCCGGGCCGCCGGCTTCGTAGTGCGTGGACCAGGTGTCGTAGACCGCCGAACGCGCTCCGGCCAGTTGTCCCGGCTCCGTGCCGCGAACGCCTGACCGCGGGTCTCCGGCGCCGGCGAACTGCGAGCCCGTACCGCCCAAAGGGCACCGGTAATTCAAGTCCACGTACGCGCCCTGACTTACGACGGCATACCTAATGTTGTTATTTGTTTCGTTGAAAGGTTGGCTAGCGAGGAAACGCCCCAGAGCATAGTTGTACCCGGGATCGCCCGGCAGCAAAGCCAGCATTTCGTCGTCCAGAGGGGAGGGCGTACCCTTGGTGTCGCGGGCTTCCAGCACCTGTGCGCCGGGATCCCACGCCTTTACGTCGAATCCGATGACGTTGTTGAGAATGACGTCTTCACCCACGCGCGGCCCGGCAAACGCGGTCAAGCTCCCGGTGTCCGGATCAAGCTGGTTCCAAGGGTGCGGGTTGCGGCGGGCGTCGAAGACACCGTTGGCCGTCAGAGGGAAGGGGAAAGCGAGGCTCGAAGGGATCGTTCGGGCGGGAAGATCGCCGGCGGGGACCCAACTTCCCCAAGCGCCGGCCGAGGTTTCCGCCAACGTGGGCAGCCCGAGGCCCACGTAGGGCGGCACTCGCTGCGTCGCCCAGTAGGAAGGGACGATAGGGACGGTTTCCTGCGACCGGAAGGTGCGGAAGAAGTCGGGATGATAGGGGAGGCCGGACCGGAAGTCGTTTGCCGCGTTTTCGTGCATCGGCCGGTGGGCATAGCGGTTCTCCGGCTTGGTCAGGTCGGCCAGCGTATTGGCGACGAGGCCCCCGCCCTCGACGCGGACCGAGATGTCGTTTGCCGCGTAGAATCCCGCGAGGTTCATGCCGCTCATGGAAAGCGCCGGGGCGATCAGCAACACCCGCCGGTAAAGCGTCCGGCCCCGCACGAAATAGGCGATCTCGGCATCGTATGATTCGACCGCGCGGCCGGCGTAGCGGCCCACGAACGGCTCGGTGCGGCTGCGGGTGGTAAACATCAGCTTGTCATCAATATCGCCGACCATCGTATCGTAGCTTCGGGGATCGCTCAGGTCGGCGACGTCATTGTTGCTCGCGTACCTGTTGGAATACTGAATTATCGGCCCGATCGGCCCTTCGGTGTACTCGAAGACCCCTTCGCCCGACTCGGGCCGCCGCGGCGGGTCCATGGTGACGGTGACGCCCGCCAGGTCGTTCCTCAGGATCGCCGCCACGGACCGCAGGGCCTCCGACATCTCCAGCGTTGCCCGGGAGTCGTTCACGCCCTGGCCGATCATGCCGAAGACGGTCACCACGCCGAACATCACCATCAGCGAGAGCGCGGTGGCCATGAGCAACTCGACCAGCGTGTAGCCGTGACGCGGGGAAAGGGATTGGGGATTAGGGATTAGGGATTGGCGGTTGGAGTCCCATCGGCCGGCACGGCCTTCGGCCGCGGCCAAACGGTGAAGGATGAAGGATGTAGGATCCAGTCGGAGCGATGAGTCAACGCGTTGCCGTTCCATGATACCTACTCCCCAATCCCCAATCCCTACTCAATAAACCGCTTCAGCAGAATCGCCTTCTCGACGTTCAGGTCCTGGCCGCGCTGGAACCCAACGGGGATCGAGCGGTCGAAGATGTAGAAGGCCCGGTACCGCTTGATCTCGCCGGTATCGGAGCCGGCCTCCCGGCCGAGGGCGTAACCGTCCGGATGTACCGCGTCGATCGCTCCCCACGGCTGCACCTCGAAGAACCCGACGGTGATCCAGACGGCATAGACGTTGGACCGCGTGGTCACCAGGTTCCCCAACCGCTGGAGCCCCTGGTAGCGGAAAAACGGGTTGCGGTCGGGGTTGGTCGTCTCGCCGCCCGCCACGATGCTTGGATCAACCCCAAATAGCGGGGTCGTTTGGCCCGGGCTACGGCGCAAAAGCGTCGCGTGGATGTCGGCCACACTGTTCGGATCGTTCGGATCCATGAGGAGATCGGGGGACGGCGTCGGCGTCAGCCGGGCCCCCGCAAATGACCGGAACGGATTGGCGAACCGCGTCGGATACTGCGATTCCTGACCGGTGTCGAACCCCTGCCGGCTCCGCTGGAAACTGGCCCACAGCCCGCCGTCGCCCAAGTCCGTGCGATTCAGTAGTCCGCGGAAGACGTCCGGGCTGAAGATCGTGTTGAGGTTGATCCGCCCCGGCTCGCGATAGTTCGGAATGCCGTTAAACGGCGGCGGGAACCTGTGCCCCGGATTGTTGGCGAAAACGACTGGATTCGCTTGTATCTCGGTGCCCACAAACGGCGACGGCACGCCCACGAACTCCAAGAGCCGGTGGAACATCCGCGGCGGCTGCGCTGCAGGATCTGTGATGCTGGGATCGCGCTGGAAGAAGAAGTTCAACAAGTGCGGGAAGGGTCGGTTCAACCCTTCGTAGGGATTCGACCCAGCGGTCGCCATGCCGAACGTCTTCAGAAACGGATAGCGGGTTGCCTGCGCCGGGTCGAAATCTGCCGGATTCGCCAGAAGCTCCCTGGCATTCAAGCAGGGAACTAACAGCAGTTCCAGCTCGCTGATGAAGGGGCGATTGTTCCAGGTGAGCCACGGGAAGGGCGTGCCCGGCGGGTCGCCCATGTAGACACCGAAGCTCGCCGGTCGCGGACCCACGTACGTGCCTGTGGCGTCCATGCCGAAGTCGTAGTTCAAGTAGCCCAAGGTGTGGTGAAGCCCGGCCGCGATCTCGTGGCCGGCCACGGCAAAAGCAGCACCGTTCAGCTGGGAATCGCCGGTCCCGCGCGGTTCCTGGGTCCAGAGGTTGTTTGCGCGGTCGGCATCGTTGTTTTCTCCCCGCTCTCGGGAGCAGATGTTGTGCCCGCCCAAGGTCAACGGATGGTCTCCGCCGAAGGGTTCGCCGCTCGTGTCGCCCGGAGCACCATTGAAAGTGGTCAGGTCGAGGACCAGGCTATCGACCGTGCGGTACGGATTGGTGCGCAGGTGCCAGGGGAGGAGCGGATTGGCCAGGCGCTGCAGGCACGCGAGCTTCAAGCGAGGCTCGGTCCCGTCCTGGACCAAGATCTGCCACGGCACCGCCGTGTTGTTAAGATCCAACGGCCGGAGATAGGGAGACGCATACCGTGGGGCGGGAACGGTCTCGTCGAGGAGCATGTTGCCCGGGTCCCTTGCCGGATAACCGTCGAACGGCTCCGAAATGCTCAGCCTCCGGCGCACGCCGGCGCCGTCGGAGACCACCATGTCGATGGCCACGGCCAGCGGCGTCTGAATCCGGTCCGTCGGCAAGTCGTTCCTAACGGGAGGTGGGTTCGGACCCCAGGGAGCCGCGTGCGGGTTGTACACCACGGAAACGGGATACTGCGCCGGATTGGCCGGATTCGGGTTGAGGTTCCGCAACGGATTGAGCTGGATTCGCCGCGTCTGGTCATCCAAATCCGTGAATCCCGAGCGGAAGCCGATGAAGGTTCTGGTCAGGCCCCCTTGGCTGACCTCACTGAACTTGCCCGAGCCGATAACGGCGAAACGGCCGGGCAAGAGCACCTCATCATTGCTCGGCACCCGACTGGGATAGTGCCGCAGGCCGTCGTCGGTGACCGGAATCCCCGTTGCATCGACGAAGTATATGCTCCGCTCCGGGCCGGCGTAGTCCGGATTATCCGGGTCCAGGTCGAACTGATCCCGGTTGTAGATGGCCAGCCGCCAGACGGGCGAGGTGTCTGGCGCCCTTCGCTGCAAGACAATGCCGCCGTCCGGGCCGTTGTAGAACTCGCCCGGCTTGGGCTCTAGGCGCGGGGAGGGATTGTAGACTTCCAGGAACAGCGACCCCTCGGGGCGATAACTTTGGTCAAAATCAGCAACACCCGTGCCACCTCCCTGATCCGTCCCTGCTGCGACGGTGCCGCCGTCGGCAGGGAGGTCCTGGGTCCGCCGGTCGTGGAATGCCAGGCCTTCGGTGAGCAGCATCGGCGGCGGCTCGCAGCCCCAAACCAGGCCCCGGTAACGATGCACCCGCTCGTTGTCCGGCGAGCCAGGGGCCGTCGGATCGAGGTCGATCACGCCGTCCACGTCCCAGGTGTTGCCGTCCCTATTGGGATCAACCCCCGGAGTCGTCGGATCATCGTCGTCGGTGAACGGGCAGATGTCGTATTCGAAGGGGGTCATGATCGAGTCCCGGTCGAGGAAATCGACCACGTTTACGGCCCACTGGGCCGCCAGCCGGGCCCGGTCGCGCTCGGCGTCAAGGGGACGGCCGGCTCTTTCGACCGTGTGGTCCATCGCCAATAGCGCCAGGACGTACAAATGCCGGGCATAGAGTTGGCGCGCTTGTAGGCCATTCGTTACACCCGTTACCGCCGGCCTCGGATCGAAAGCGAATGGGACCGCGATGGGCGCGCCGCTGGCATTTACCTGCGTGCAGGTTTCGTTCTCCCCCGGCTCGTCGATCACGCCGTTAGCGTTGTCGTCGGCGCTATTGCCGAACGGCCGGTTCAGGTCCATCTTCAGCCCGGAGAGCATCTCCAGCGGCAAGAGCCGCGTGAGGGACTGCCGGGTCACTTGCTCGGCTCGCTGCGGTGCCAACGCGGGCCCGGGCGCAGGTGCGCGCAATTCGGTGTAAATCTTAATGGCGAGCACGTCCTGCACGTGCCGGGGCGGGTACCAGCCCAAGGTTATCGCCTCGTTGCGCCAGTCGGGGTTGTCGCGTAGCCGAGCGACCAACTGCTGAGGCAAGGCCGGGCTCGGGCAGGGCACGTCCCAACTGTCGGTGGTGATCTCGTGCCGGCGGCCGGCCAAAGCGGACAGCCGGCTCGGCAAGCGGGAAGCATCGAGATCGTAGTTCCGCAAGACCCGCTCCAACTCATTCGCGCTGAACGGGGAGTTCCACGCCGTCGGCTTGGACAGGTTCGCCTTATACGGGTCGTCGAGCCGCTCGTGGTTGCTCGTACTAAGATCGAAGTTGTCTGTGGGCTGCACATTCCTCACCCACGTTGCCCGGCCCATGCGGCAGTAGAGCGGCCGGCCGCCCGGATCCAGCCCGATCGCGCCGTCGCCCAACCGGTTGGGCGGGGAGCCGTAGGCACCGGTCCCAAGAGGCGTGAAGCTCCAGTAACCGCCCGGGTATTCAAACCACTTGTTCAAGTGCAGCGGATCGTCCAGCGGCATGTTGCTACCATCGCGATTGTCCGATCCGGGGACTCTGGCGGGCCAGTAACGCGCCTCAAGAAGGTTCTTGTATGCGCCAACGTCGCCAAAGAGCGGCAGCAGGTTGATCTCCCCCGGCCCATAACCGAAGCCCCGCGGCAAGTTCGGAAACGTCGGATTCAGCGGATCGAATGTGCTGAACATGAACGTCCTGGTCGCTTGCTGGGTGCCGACGGGCCGGAAGTCGTTGGTGTCGGGATCGATGCGGCTGTAGTACCACGCGTTCGTCTGGGCGTAGGTCCCGTGGGCGTTGACGTTCAGCCGGCCGTCTAAGTCCACGCAAAGGTAAGAACCGAGGGCCTTATAAAGCCGCCCGTCGGGCGCCGTGCGGACCGGCGAGCCGATGTCCACCCAAATGCCGTCCGCGATGCCGTCGCCGTCGTTGTCTACGTCCCAGGGCCCGTTCAGCTCCCACGCAATCCTTGATAGCGCGTTTTCGTCGGTGATGCCGGCGATATTGAGCCGGCACGCGGGATTGCTTCCGTTAAATCCCGGATGGTCCTCCGCAAGCGGGCGGAAGAGGATCTTGCGTTTCAGGAGCATGATCGCGTTCTGGACGTTCGTATCGCGGACGAACTCGTCGCCCGTGTTGAAACGCCCGTCCGGCCCGTACGGCTGCAGCACGGCCTTCCATCGATCCGCCGGCTGTGCATTGTTCGGCCACGGAATGATGGAAGAATCGGTCACCATCCGGTGAAACCAGAAATTGACCAACTCCGGTCGGAGGAGTGAGGGGATCGGCACCTGCCCGTTCGGAAGCTGCATGGCCAGAAGGGGGTGCCGGTAATCGACCGCGGTGTAGTCTACGTTCAGTTGCGTTCGCGGAAGAGGAGTCGCTTCCAGGTTGCTCATAAACGGTCGCAAGAGCAACGCCATGTGCAGATTCGTTGCCGTCGGGTGCATGAGGTCCATCTGCCCGCTCTGCGGGTTGAATCCCGCGCCGGTGCCGCTGAACGGCGGGGCGTTGATGTGAAAGTTCATGGCTTGCGGCAGCGCGGCACTGGGCACGCCGTCGAAGGCAACCACTTGAATCGTGGGAGGCGTGGTGTTCAGATTGCAGCCGACTATCCGCGTGCTCTTGCCGGCCGCTGGACCGCTCAAGGCGGTAAGCACGCACCCCACGCGTCTCTCCGCCGAAGGGATGTTGACCCCCATGTTGACCAACTGCCCGTCGCCGCACACCAGCGCGACGGCCGAGGTCATGCCCGTGACGCTGTCGTCGCCGTACATGTCTTCCAGAAGACTCGCCTTGCTCGGCGCGCACGCCCAATTCTCCGAGCCCCGTACGGCGATCAGGAATGCCTCGTGGGCAATGCGGTCGCCGGGCTCGAAGTACTGTTCGCTTCGCTGCTGGGCGCGGGCGCTCCGCTTGGCCTGCCCGGTGATCATCACAAAGGTGATCGCCAAGAGGCCCAGCATCGCCAGGATCGCCAGCACCACCAGGAGCAGAACGCCCCGCCGGCGCTTGCCGCGTTGGTAGCTCGTCATGTTCCCCGGTCCTTCCTACGAAACGCCTGCTTGCCCTTTCTCGTCACCGGTCCACCTCGACCGTCTGTGTGTACACGCCTACCGCGCCCCGGAACAGGCCCGCCTCGGCGCTAGGGCCGTTGAGCCCGGGATTCCAATCGGGCCCGGCGAGTGTCACGAGGCGGCTGCCCCCGGAGCTTGGATCGTATTCCGCCGCGGAAACGACCCGGTACCATTTGAACGTCGGGACGCTTCCGCTGCCGAGGCCGCGGAGGAGGATCCATTCGCCCTGGCGGAGTTCCTGGGCCGCGGGTCCGTCCAACTTCACGTCCCCGCCGCCCAACAACATGCCCACAGAGGCGATGGTGCAGGTCCGCTCGCCCAGCGGGTCCGAGTCGCGCTGGAAGAAGACCACGACCGAAACGGTGAACTGCCTCCTGGGCCCGGCGAGCCCGCTTTCGGCGATTGCCGGCGTCACGGTCGCCAACCAGGAATAGTTGCCTTCGGCCTCGGCCGCTTCCAGATTGAGGTCCAAGACGTTGGTGGTCACGTCCGAGGTCGGGTTGGTCGGCCCTTGAAAACGGAGCCACGTGCGGAAGATCTGTTGCGGCCGCTCTGTCCTCTCCGAGGGCATGTCGAACAGCAGGTCGTCGTGCGAGGTGAAGACCCGCTCGGCCACCGCAGGATTGGCAAACGCCGGGAGCGTCACGCGGGGCATCCAGACCGCGCCCGAAGCGGGGAATTGCGGAGAACGGCCCTGAGCAACGCCGATCGGGTCGATTGCGACCGTTTGGCTCCAGTTGAGCGCGACCCCCGACTGCCACTGGCTCTGATCGAGCATCTGGCGGATGACGATGTCGCGCATGGCCGCCCGGGCACAGGTGCCGGCACGGTCGGCCTTGGCCGCCGTCATGATCTCGGACCGCCCGATGGGCAGTAGCGCCGCCACGCCCAAAAGCCCAACGAGAATGACGAAGAGCGAAACCAGGATCTCCAACAGGCTGAAACCGCTGCGCCTCATGTTAGCGCCCTCCCATCCCACAGCTTAGCGCCCTTCCATCGCACGGCCCTCGCTGGCGAACTCCCGGGCGGCAGCGATCTTGAGCGCCTCCTGACTCCAGGGTATACCGCCGGTGTCGGCCACTTTCTCGGTGATCGTCGAGCCGGTCTGCGGTTGCACGGCCACCCAGAGGTTCGACGGCTCCTCCAGGTTCGCCCGCCCGTCTTCCGCCGGCGACGTGAACGGAGCCGCCCGCTCCAGGGGCACGCGGTCGCGCCGCCCAATGAGGAGATAGATGGGCTCGATGACGCGGCTCCCTTCGGGCAAGTCGCTTGCCCAGAGGCGGTCCAGGGAACCGTTGGGTGAGAACATAATGCGTACGGAAGCCGTGTCCGCCGGCCGGAACAAGAAGCTCGGCGTGCCCGACCAGGCGAGGTCGATCGCGGTACCGCGGGGCAACTGCAGCGGCGCGACCGACGTGCGGGCCGGCTGGCGAGACACGGCAAAGGCCACGGGGTCGGACCACCTGTTCGTCGAAACGTGGGGCCACGGGACAGCACTCACTTGCGACAAGTCGCCTAGAGCGGTCAACATCAGGGTGCTGAAACCATCCGGGTCGGCGTTTGTGTTGCTGAAATCGAAAAACCCATTCACTATTGGAAAACCGGCCGGCATGAGGACGTAGACCGGCCCTTGATAATTGAGTTGGATCGTATCGCCCGGTCGGACGAGGCCGCTTGACCAGGTGCCGGGCTGGATTCTCACTGCTAGCGTTACGGGGCCGCCCGGCGGCGTCTGATCCTGAACCTTCACCATGGCTCCGGTTGTATCTCCGGCGTACGGCGGCGGGACCTCGACCTGGTAGAGCGTGATACCGGCCAGGGGCTGGCTGGCGATCCGCTCGATCTCCACCCCGTACGGCCGGCCCGATTCCTGGGCGCGGTTGCGGGCCGCGCCCAGATAGACGTTGACCATCCGCGCGGCCTCGCGGATCCTGGCGTCTTCGATCGCCGGCCGCATCGCCCGGACCGACACCACCGCCAGGAGCATCAGGATCGAGATGACGACCAATAGCTCGACCAGG
>CAYGZA010000076.1:19382-21041 GCA_964354135.1 uncultured Planctomycetaceae bacterium | reverse complement strand
ATCCGGCAGGCAGCCGACGTGCTGGTGGCCGTGCTCACCCAGCAGAAGTACAACGACGCGGCCGTGAAGCAGTTCTTTCGCGAGGCGGTCCAGGCCGACAAGCCGATCATCGTCGCGTTCAACCAGGTGGAGCTTGAGGCGGATGGCACGTACTGGCCGCAGTGGTTTGCCACGTTTTGCGGCCAAACCGGGGCGGAGCCGGACCTGGTTTACGTGGTGCCGATGGACCGCGACGCGGCGGAGAAGCTTCAATTGCCGTTCTACGCCGTCGGGCGGGACGCCCGGCGGCCGCCGGAGAGCCCTTCGAGCCTCCGCGAGGAGTTGGCGGCCCTGCACTTCGACGAGATCAAGATCCGGACGTTTCGCGGGGCCCTTCGCCGCGTGTTGGACCCCAAAGAAGGACTGCCGGGCTATTTGGCCGCGATCCGTCGCGCGGCGGGCGAGTATGGGGCGGCACACCGCGTCCTGGCGGCGGCGGAGATGGCCCGGGTGACTTGGCCTTCGCTTCCGCCCGGCGTGCTGGTCGACGAGATCCGCGACTGGTGGGACGCCGCGCGGACCCCGTGGTCGCGCAACATCCACAGCTTCTACCGCACGCTCGGGCGCGGAATCACGTGGCCGCTGCGGCGGGCCTGGAAGATGGCCGGCGCCGGCACCAGCGAGCGCTTGGAGGGATTCCGGCGCCGGGAGCGCGAGGCGATCGTGCTGGCGGTGCAGACCATGTTCAGTGAGCTGGACCGGCTGGCCCAGGTGGGCAACGACACGCTGCGTCCGCGGCTCCTGACCCTCTTGAAGGGCGCGGCCCGGGAGCGGCTTCTGACCCGTGTGGCTGCCGCCCACCAGCAGCTCCCCGCCGTGGACGACGACTACCGCGCGTTCCTCCGGGCGGAGTTGGACGCCTGGAAACGAGAGCGGCCCGGCGCGGTCCGGTTCTTGCAGTCCCTGGACCATGCGGCAGCGATTGCCCGGCCGGCGATCACGGTGCTCCTGTTCGTCAGCGGGTGGCACGTGGCCGGCGACCTGGCGGGGCAAGCGGCGGCCCACGCCGCCGGCCAGACCATGGCGCAACTGGCCCAAGAGGCGGCCATCGCCGGCGGAATCACCGGCGGCGGCGAGGCCCTGCTCACCGGCACCGGCGAAGGGATCCGCCAGGCGGCCGCAAGGCTTTTCATCCGGCTCCAGTCCCGCTATGCTCAGCAGCGGGCCGCTTGGCTGGCCGGGTGGCTGGACAAGGAACTCCTGGGCGGCCTGCTGAGCGAGCTCCGCGGCGGCGCAGAGGTGCCGCAAGGTGAGGCATTCCGCCACGTGGAAACAGCCCTGGAAGGAATCGGCGATGTAGGAGACTGGGATGCCAACCCTATGCACACTGAGTAGGACCGGCGTCTCGGCGGTCCCCGCGTCATGAGCCGATCCCGGGGCAGGCGAGACGCCTGCCCTACTGACTCACTGGCCAGGGCAGGCGAGACGCCTGCCCTACTGACTCACCGGCCAGAGCAGGCGAGACGCCTGCCCTACTGACTCACCGGCCAGGGCAGGCGAGACGCCTGCCCTACTGACTCACTGGCGGGGCAGGCGAGACGGTCGCTCTACTGACTCACTGGCCGGGGCAGGCGAGACGCCTGCCCTACTGACTCACCGGCCAGAGCAGGCGAGACGCCT
>CAYGZA010000076.1:0-19282 GCA_964354135.1 uncultured Planctomycetaceae bacterium | reverse complement strand
GCCTGCCCTACTGACTCACCGGCCAGAGCAGGCGAGACGCCTGCCCTACTGACTCGCGGGCCCTGCCATGAACAAGCCGCTGCACTCCGTCGCATATTGCGTGACGATCGTCGCTTCCACGTGCATGGGCCCGGCTGCGACGACCGCTCAAGAAAAGCCGCCGGGGCGGCCGGTCAAGGTGGCGGCCGTCGCCATCGGCTGCGGCGGCCAGTATGAAGCCAAGCTGAAGCTCGCCAAAGAACATCTCGAAGCCGCCGGCCGAGAGGGCGTGGACATCGCCTGCCTGCCGGAGGAATTCGCGGGATTCAACGCGGAGCCCGTCCCCGGGCCCACCACCAAGGCGATCGGCGAGCTGGCCCGGAAGCACCGGATGTACGTCATCTGCCCGATCCGCGAGCAGGCGGGGCAGGAGCAGTTCAACACGGCGGTGCTCCTGGATCGCGAGGGCAAGGTGATCGGCCAGTACCGGAAGGTCTTTGTCTTCTGGGGCGAAGGGCTGGTTCCCGGCCGCGACGGACTGAGAACCTTCGACACCGACTGCGGCCGCATCGCCATCCTCACGTGCTTCGACCTCAATTTCCCCGAGCTGTGGCACGAGGCGGAGACGGCGGGGGCGGAGATCGTCTTCTGGCCCAGCGCCTACGGCGGCGGCAATCCGCTGAATGCCTACGCGATGCTGCACCACTACTACGTGGTGCCGGTCGGGGCGGGCAACCTGATCGACATCACCGGCAAGACGCTCGAGGGCCCGCAGGTCCGGAAGCCGCTCCCCGCGCTTTCGATCGCCGCGCTCGACCTGGACCGGACCTTCGTCCACACGAACTTCAACGAAGCGAAGGTGAAGAAGCTGCTGGGCGAGCACCAGGGGGAAGTCGAGCAGGAGAAGTACTACGACATGGAGTCATGGTACCTGCTTCGGGCGATCAAGCCGGGGGTGCAGGTCCGGCCTTTGTGCAAGCAGTACGAGATCGAGACGCTCCGCGAGTACCGCCACCGCAGCCGGCGCCAGATCAACGACGCGCGAAAGAGCGGTAAGCGGGTCTGATTGCAGAATCCCCCGTGCGCCAGACACGCGATGTGGCAGGCGAGTGTGGCACGCGGACCCTAGCCCCTGACCCCTGATCCCTAGCCCCTCCTCATTCATTCCCCGATCACCGCCAGGGCGTTGGCGATCTTGCCCAAGGGGGCGCTCACCTGGATCCCGGCCACGCGGTCGCGGATCCGGGCCACCGATTCCCGCGCGATCTGGATTCCCACGGCCAACTGCTCCTCGCGGCTCCTGGCGGCGGCCATCCGCTCCATCACCGAATCGGGAATCACAACGCCGGGGACCTCGTTCTTCAGGAACGTCGCGTTGCGAAGGCTCGTCAGCGGCCAGACGCCCGCGATGATCGGGATGCCGAAGCCCTGCACTTGATCCAGGAATCGCAGCAGGGCCTCGGGATCGAAGACCGGCTGCGTGATGGCAAACTCCCCTCCCGCCTCCACCTTCCGGCGGAAGCGGTCGATTTCCCGTTTCTGGTCCAAGGCCGTCGGGTCGAGGCCCACACCGATCGCGGCGAACGTCTGCGGGTCGATCGCCTGGCCCCCCAGATCGAGGCCGCAGTTGAGCCGCTTCTGCACCGCGACCATGCCGATCGAGTCGGTGTCGAACACGCCGGTGGCTTCGGGGTAATTGCCCAGCTTCGGCGGGTCGCCGGTCACGAAGAGGATGTTGCGGATCTCGCAGGCCGCGCAGGCCAGGAGGTCGGCCTGCATGCCGATCAGGTTCCGGTCGCGGCAGCAGAAGTGGAGGATCACCTCGATGAGGGCTCCATCCTGGATCCGCTGGGCCGTCAGCAGGGACGAAATCCGAGAGCTTGCCCGCGGGCCGTCGGGGATGTTGATCGCGTTTACGTCGTGGCGGTGGAGGGCCTTGCTCTTGGCGATCGTCTCGGAGAGGTCGTATCCCCGCGGCGGAAGGAGTTCCACGGAAGTGACCCACCGGCCGTGGGCCAGCCGCCAGGCCAGGCGGGACTTCTCGGCGAACGGGGCGGGCGGCTTGGGTTGGACCGCCTCGACCGGCTCCCGAAGCACCGGTCGGCCCCTGGCCCGGGCAAGAGGCTTGACCGCTTTGACGACCTCGCGGATGTGGTCGGGCGTCGTGCCGAAGCAGCCCCCCACCGCAGCGACCCCGAGGGCCACGTATCGCTTCGCGTAGAAGGTGAGATACTCCGGCGAGCAGAAGTAGATCCGCCGGTTCTCGACCTCCCGGGGGATCCCGGCGTTCGGCTGAACGATTACCGGGAGTGGGGTCAGACGCACGGCCTTCTCGACGGCGCCGAGGAGCCCGTCGGGCCCGGTGCCGCAGTTCATTCCCCAGGCGATCGGCGGAGGAGCGCCTTCAGGGAGGGGGGCCATCATCCGCTCGACCGACTCCCCGGAAGCGGTCTCATCGTGGTCCACCACGGCAAAGGAGAGCACGTAGGGAACGTCGGGAGCCCGCCGCACGGCCAGGGCACATTGCTCCAGGGCCTTGCGGTTCGGCAGGGTCTCGAAGAGGACGAAGTCGGCCCCGCCCTCCATCAGGCATTCGACCTGCCGGAGGATCATCCCCTCGATCGACTCCTCGTACTGCGGCTGCGAGGGCAACGGGCCGATGGAGCCGGCGACGTAGACGGGCCGCTCCGCCGCGTTTGCCGCTTCGCGAGCGATCCTCGCCCCCGCCTCGACGATCGCGGGGAGCTGCTCGCTCAGCCCGAATTTGGCCAGCGTGACCGGATTGGCCCCGAAGGTGTTGGTGGTGAGGACGTCGGCCCCGGCGTCGCAGTAATCGGCGTGGATCCGGCGGATCAGGGCCGGATCGGAGAGGTTCAGCTCGTCGAAGGAGCGGTTGGTGAAGACGTGGTGCCGGTAGATCTCCGTGCCCATCGCCCCGTCGAAGACGACGACCCCTTCTTGCAGGGCCTTCTGGAAGGCAACTCGGTTCGACATGACTCGGCCGTTCCTTCGACTCACGTCTCGGTGAGGAGGCCGAAGCCGTTGGCAAACTGCTCGGCCAGGGCATCCAGGACTTCAGGGGCATCGGGCCCCTTGGCGGTCAGGACCAGCTCGGCGCCGGCGGCGGCTCCCAGGGACATCACCTGCAGGATGTCGCCGCCGTCGACCGTTTGCCCTTCCGTGCGGATTTCCACCTTGGACTTGAAACGGCGGACCGTCTTGGCGACGGCCAGGCTCGGCCGGGCGTGCAAGCCGGCCGGATTGATGACGGTCACCGTTCGCTTGGCCGACTTCTTGGACATCCGACCGGACTCCCTGGGCGCTCTCGCCTCGCCTGCGGCGCGGGATTCACGCCGGCGCGGCGGGCTGGTGGCTGCCGGGGCGGCTACCATTTTTTCCACCACCACACGAACCGGATGAAGACTACCGACGCCGTGGCAAAAAGCAGGATGAGCCAGAACATCCACGGATGCTCCCTGCCCGGAAACTCCACGTTCATCGAGAAGATGCTGACCACCAGGGTCGGCAGCATGATGGCGATGGTAATGATGGTGAGCGTTTTCAGCAGCCAGTTGAGGTTGTTGCTGACGATCGACACGCGGGCGTCCATCATGCTGGCGAGAATGTTGGAGTAGATCTCGGCCTGCTCGTAACACTGGCCGTTTTCGATGATCATGTCGTCGATGAATTCGAGGCTCTCCGGGGTGAACCCGATTTTTGCCGCGCTGTTCTTCAGCCGCTCAATGAGCTTGGCGTTGGAGTTGATGCCGGTCAGGTAGTACACCAAGCTCTTCTCCAGACTGAAGAGGTTGAGCAGGTACTTGTTCTGCATCGAAGTGTTGATCTGCTCCTCCAGCGAGTCGGAAACGGCGTTGATCACGCGGAGGTGCTCGACGAAATGGAGGATGGAGCTGTAGACCATCCTGAGCACGAGGTCTTGCAGGGACGACACCTTGGCAAAGGGCTTCCCCTGGAAGAGCGGCAGATCCTCGGAAAGAACGAGGATCAGCTTGTCGGCGAACAGGAACAGGCCGATCGAGGCGACCTTGAAAACGAACCGGTCCTCGCGAGAGTAGTTTCTCGGCCTCTTGACGATGATCGCCACGTGCTCGGGCTCGAACTCCAGCCGGGCCAGCTCGTCCGGGTCGAGGGCCGAGGCGAGCGTGTGCTCGTCGAGCTTGAGGGTCTCGGCAAGGTACCTGCGCTCGGTCTCATCCGGATTGACGTACACGTAGACGTTGCCGGTGGCGTCGCCGTTCTGCGCGACCTTCCCGCCGGCCAGCTCCATTCGGTGCATCATGGGGTCACTTCAACCACGTCTAGGGCCCGAGCCGCGACGGCCGCGAGCTGTTCCCTCCGCGGTCCAGACCACCGCCGGGGCCATCGGGGAGGTGCTCGTCCACCGTTCCCACCAAACCATACTGTGAGGTTGCCCCGAGGACTGCAAACCTATAACCATAGCACTTTGCCGCGCGGTTCACAAGTCGTTTCTCATGCTCATGTTATGTGCGGCGGCAAGAGCTTCCCGGCGCGGTCTCTCGGTGAACCCGACTCCAGCGGGGTGGCGCTCGGGTTGCCGCGCGCGCTCCATCGGGTATAATACGTGTAGCAATACGTATAGCCGCTGGAGGGTCCCGTGCAAAAGAAGCTCACAATCACGCTCGACGAGAGGGTTTACGAGGGGTTGCACAACGTGGTGGGACGGCGGCGAATCAGCCGTTTCATCGAGTCCCTGGTCCGTCCGCACGTGACGGGCAGGAACCTGGAGGCGGCCTACCGCCAGATGGCCGAAGACGAAGCCCGGGAAGCAGAGGCGCTCCAGTGGGCTGAAGCCACCCTCGGAGACGTCGCCGATGAAGCGAGGTGAAGTGTGGTGGATCAATTTTGGCCCCACCGCGGGCGGTGAGATCCGTAAGGAGCGCCCAGCGGTCATCGTCAGCAATGACGCCGCCAATAAGCACCTCAACCGAGTGCAGGTGGTCCCGCTCACGAGCAGCGTGGATCGCCTCTACCCCAGCGAAGCCTACGTGGTCCTGAAAGGCAAGAAGAACAAGGCCATGGCCGACCAGTTGACGACCGTGAACAAGACCAGGCTGCTGAACCGGATGGGCCGGTTGTCGGACCCGGACATGAGGAAAGTCGAAGAGGCGATCACGATCCAATTGGCTCTGCGGCCGTAGATCGCCCCGATGCTCAACGGGGTTTCTCGATCTCGGCGGCGAGCTTCTTGCGGCCGCCGGGCTCCTTCTTGCCGGGGCCCATGGGCCACGGGCCGGATTCCGTGCGGGCAGAGTAGCCGAGGTCGTCGGCGAGGATGAAGATGACGTTGGGGCCGCGGGCGGTCTCCGCCAAGGCCGCGGTTCCACTCAGCCCAATGGTGAGGCAAGCCGCCCCGCACAAGAGCGATAGGGCGTTCGCCGTGTGCAGCAACGGACGTACGGGACTGCGCGGCAGAACATCGCGCGCCGCAGAGGACCGGGTGCGCATAACTTTACCTCGCCAGCAAAGGTCGTGGGGGCTGCTGCCCTACCGTCTTCCTCGGCAACTCAGCCATTTCGCCGGTCGCTCTCCTGAAACACGATGAGCCAACTGCCGAGGCGCCCCAGTATCCCGGTTGTCCTGCCCCGAGTCGATTTCCCATGCCGGGGTTGGCACGCAGCCAGAAATCGGATTGAATAGACGGCTCGGAGGATGCCGCAAGGTCGGCAAGGGGTACTGACTTCAGCAAGGCACCAGTTGAGGATTGGACGGATTCTCTCGGAGGGTCACAATCCCTGGCGTCGGTGCTGCGTACAGTTCTGATGTCGCCCGTGCGAGGCCCACGCGGATGGGGCTATGATGGAGCTGGCCTTTACTCCCCGCGGTCGAATCGCGGTGACTTGCGAGCAGGAATCGCCGGCCGGTTCCGCGGGGACTCTCCCGGAATCCGTGCCGGATGCCCGGCTGGGCAAAGTGGCCAGGGCGTTTTCCGCCGCTCAGGGGGAAGGGCTTTTCCTGCTGGCGACGGAGCGGTTCGAGGGGCCGCTGGTGCCGTCGCTGGCCTATTGGCGGGATTTCGCCGGCCGATACCTGACGGAACTCTGCCACACCCCGGAAGGCGCCGGCCGGGAACTCGAGGCAATCCCGGCGCCCGATCCGGCGGATCTCGCCGCGGTGCTCCTGGGCGCCCCGCCGATGCAGGGCGCGGAGTACCTCAGTGCGGAGACCCTGGCTGGGGTCTGGAACGACCTGGATCAGTGGGTGCGGGGCGAGGTTGCGGCCTGCGACGACGGGCTGCCGGACTTTTTGAAGCGGCGGGCCCCGCTCTGGCATCAGGTCGGGCGGGTCTGCTTTCACCTGGCCGAGAACCGGCGCGATGAGGACTATCCCTTTGCGTTCCTGGCGACGTACGCCCCGGGCATGGCGGCCGGCGCGCGGGTCAGGTATCAGCCGCTGAGCCTCGCCCTGCGGGAATCGGCCGGCGCGCGCAACAAGAAGGCGCTGGTGCGGCTGCTCTCGCCGGTACACCAGGCTTCCGAGAAAAGCGCCCTGGTGAAGGAGCTGATCGACTCGGGGGACATTTACCAGCCGCTCGTCTGGACGCCGCGCCAGGCCTATCGGTTCCTCAAGGAAGTGCCGTTGCTGGAGGAGAGCGGGATCCTGGTCCGCCTGCCGGACTGGTGGAAAAAACGGCCCCGGCCCCGCGTGGGCATCACGATCGGCCGGCAGCAGCGCGGGAAGCTCCACGCCGGCGGGATGCTCGATTTCCAGTTGCAGCGGGCGCTGGGCGACCAGGAACTCACCGAGGCCGAATGGCGCGATCTCTTGGCCTCGGAAGACGGGCTTGTGCTGTTGCGCGGGCAGTGGGTCGAAGTCGACCGCGACAAGCTCCAGGAGGCGCTCGACCACTGGCAGCACGTCGAAGAGCAGTGGCATGGCGGGCTCTCGTTCGTCGAAGGGATGCGGCTACTGGCAGGCGCCCCGGCGGACCTGAGCGCAGACGAGGCCAGCGGCCGCGAGGAGGCAGAGTGGTCCTTCGTCCACGCCGGCGCGTGGCTCGGCGACCTATTGGCCAAGATGCGAAACCCGGAGAACCTCCAGCGGGTCAAGTCCGGCATCGCCCTGAACGGGACCTTGCGCAAGTACCAGGAGACGGGGGTGGACTGGCTGTGGTTTCTGTCGGGTCTGGGACTGGGCGCCTGCCTGGCCGACGACATGGGGCTCGGCAAGACGATCCAAGTGCTGGGGCTTTTGTCGGCGCTTAAGAACGATGGGGCCGCGAAACCCTCGCTCCTGGTCCTGCCGGCGTCGCTCTTGGCCAACTGGAAAGCGGAGATGGCGCGGTTCGCCCCCGCGCTTCGGGCGAAGTTCATGCACCCCTCGGAGATGCCCAAGGACGAGATCGCGCGGACGGCGGACCGCCTCGGGGAATCGTTCCGCGGCGTCGACGTGGTCGCGACCACCTACGGCATGCTTCTACGGCAAGAATGGCTGCTGGACGTCCCCTGGAGGCTGGTCGTGCTCGACGAAGCCCAGGCCATCAAGAATCCGGAAGCCCGCCAGACCAAGACCGTCAAGCGGCTCCGGGCCGATGCGCGGATCGCCTTGACCGGCACTCCCGTGGAGAACCGGCTCTCGGACCTGTGGTCGCTGTTCGATTTCCTTTGCCCGGGCCTGCTGGGGACGCCCGCCAAGTTCAAGGAGTTTGCCAAGGCGCTGGAGGGCCGCGCGCAGAACCGCTACGCGCCGCTGCGGAACCTGGTGCAACCGTACATCCTGCGGCGCCTGAAGACGGACCGGCGGATCATCGACGACTTGCCCGACAAGATGGAAGTCCGGGCCTATTGCGGGCTGAGCAAGCGACAGGCCGCCCTGTATGCCAAGCTGGTTCGAGAACTGGCGGATTCTCTCGAAGGGACGGAGGGGATCAAGCGGCGCGGCATGGTGCTTGCCTACCTGATGCGGCTCAAACAGCTCTGCAACCACCCCAGCCAGCTTCTGGGCGACGGTCGCTTCTCGCCCGAGGAAAGCGGCAAGTTCTCGCGGCTGGCCGAGATCTGCGAGGAGATCGCCTCGCGCCAGGAGAAAGCGCTGGTGTTCACCCAGTTTCGCGAGATGACCGAGCCGCTGGCGGGCTTCTTGACGCCGGTTTTCGGCCGTCCCGGCCTGGTGCTCCACGGAGACACGGCGGTGGGCCGGCGCAAGGGGCTGGTCGATCAGTTCCAGCGGGACGACGGCCCGCCGTTCTTCGTCCTGTCGCTCAAGGCGGGCGGCACGGGCCTGAACCTGACGGCCGCCTCCCACGTGATCCACTTCGACCGCTGGTGGAACCCGGCCGTCGAAAACCAGGCCACGGACCGGGCGTTCCGCATCGGCCAGCGGCGCAACGTCCTGGTCCACAAGTTTGTGTGCCGCGGCACAGTTGAAGAGAAGATCGACGCCCTGATCGAGGAGAAGACGCAATTGGCGTCCGACCTGCTCGAAGGCGGCGCCGAAAGAATGCTCACGGAAATGACCGATGCGGAGCTGATCCGCTTCGTGTCGCTCGACGTGGCGGCCGCCACGTCGGGGGATTCGATGTGACAAACCGATTCGCGCCAAGACCACCTATCAGGAGGAACATCGCCATGGCATGGTACTACGGTTGGGCCCCCTATGTCCCCGTCGCCGAACGGCGTCGTCGGGCAATGCGGAAGATGGAGGCCCTGCGAAAGAAAGGCGTTGCCGTGCAGCCCGTCCGGATCGACGGTCGCAAGATCGCCAAGACCTTCTGGGGAGAGGCCTGGTGCAATCACCTGGAGGCGTTCAGCGACTTCGAGAACCGCCTGCCTCGCGGCCGGACCTACGTCCGCAACGGATCCGTCTGCCATCTGGCCGTCTCCAAGGCCCGGATCGAGGCCAAGGTCTCGGGATCGGAGCTCTACACGGTCAACGTGAGCATCAAGACGCTGCCGACCAAAAAGTGGAAGGCGATCAAAGGGCGGTGCAGCGGACAGATCGGCTCGCTCCTGGAGCTGCTCCAAGGCCGGCTTTCGGGCCACGTCATGGAAGTCGTGACCGACCGGAAGGACGGTTTGTTCCCGTTGCCGGGGGAGATGTCCTTCCGGTGCAGTTGCCCGGACTGGGCCGTGATGTGCAAGCACGTCGCGGCGGTCCTCTACGGCGTGGGGGCACGGCTCGATGAGAAGCCCGAGCTCCTGTTCGCCTTGCGCGGCGTACACCACGAGGAGCTGATTGCGGCCGACGCCGAGAAGGCCGTCCTGGCGGCAACGTCCCGTGGGAAATCCAAGCGGCTGGCGGCCGCCGCCATCGGGGAGGTTTTCGGAATCGATCTCGACGGCAGCGACGACGCAACCTCCGCGAACGGTGCCTCCAATGGGAAAACGGCGAGGGAATCCGCTCCGAGCGGCCGGTCTGCCAAGAGGACGATCGGCAAGACGCGCGGGAGAATCGCCTCTACGGTCAAGAGCAAATCCACGCGGCCGACGAGAGAGAAGGTCTCCAAGAAAAAGCGATAATCATGGGGCCGGCCGGGCTCCACGTTGATCCCGACGTAGCGTTCCCGCCCGACGGATGGGCGGGGGCGCCGAATCGACGGTCGGCTCTGCACGCCGTTACTTCGGAATCTTGCGGACGACGCCCACAACGACCCCCAACACCCTGGCGTTCTTCACGAAGATCGGTTTCATCGTGGAGTTGGCCGGCTCGAGGCGGATGCGGTTCTTCTCCGGGAACCAGCGCTTCAGCGTGGCTTCGTTTTCCTCGGTCAGGGCGACGACGATCTGGCCCTTGCGGGCGGTGGGCCGCCTCTCGACGATCACGTAGTCGCCGTCGGCAATTTGGTCCTCGATCATCGAGTCTCCCTGGACCTCAAGGGCCATCAGGTTCCGCTTGTCGCTGTCGAACAGGGCGCCGAAGTCGACGATCTCGTCCTGCTCGATGGCTTCGTGGAGGACGCCGGCGGCGATCCGGCCGGCCAGCGGCAGACTGCGGCCGTGGATCGGCTCGGCGGCCAACTGGATCGCCCGCGACATGTTTCGCTCCCGGGTGATCAGGCCCTTGCGCTCCAGGGCCTTCAGGTGGCACATCACGCCGTTGGGCGAGTTGATGCCGAATTGCCGGCCGATCTCGCGGACCGTCGGGCCGTAGCCCCGGTGCCGCATCTTGTCCCGGATAAACTCGTAAACCGCCCGCTGCCGTTCCGTCAATTGATCCCAAGGCTCCATAGGGCATCCCCCTTCGCGTCAAGTGTGTTCGTGGTTAAGAGCCGCCTTCCGCACAATCATACCATCCTACAATATACGGGTGTACATAGTCAATGGATCGAGAGCAGAGATTGGCTAGAGGGACCAAGGATCGACGGGGCAGCCTCGGGAGTCAAGACCTCGGGAATAGGGCTGGAAACGACGGCTAGACCCACCCGTTCAGGTGATCTAGAATGGGTCCGTTACGCGCGGGGGTGCCTGGTGAACCGGGCCCGCCCGGCGATCGGCCCATGCACCCACTGCCGCGCCGGCAAGGGTTCGGAGCTCCGAATCCGGGGTCCAGGGTTCAGATGAAGTCGCATCGGATCCGGCTGCGCAAGCCGTGGAAAAGCGAACGTCGGGCCGAGGGGCATTGCTTCTGCCGCCGGTTCGGTCGGCCGACCGGCTTGAACCCCCAAACGAGGGTGTGGATGGTCTTGGAGGCGTTCCAGGCGGCCGGCTCGGTGGCCCTGAACGGCCAGCAGTTGGGCCGGTTGAGTGGCGGGGCGGACTTGTGCCGCTTCGACGTGACCGAACGGCTCGAGACCCGCAACGAGTTGGTAATCACGCTGGAGACAACGCCTTCCCCCGGCGAGACGGCGGCGACATCGCCACACGGGGAGGTATTTCTGGAAATCTCGCACCTGGCCGGAGAGTAGTTCAGCAGCTACCCTGAAGGCCGGTCGGGGCGACTGCCCACGGGAATCCTGTCCGTTGGAGAGTTCATCATGTCATGGCCGAAGCAGCGATTGTCGCCGGGAGGACGGTTGTTTGCGGGCTTGGTGTTTGCGATGTTGGGCGGCGTTTCGCTCGCGGCTGCGGCGCCCAACGCCCTGACGCCGGAGGAGTTGGCCGAGGGGTGGATCCTGCTGTTCGACGGAGAGACGACGTTCGGTTGGAAGGCGGCCACCGGCGCGAACTGGAAGGTCGCCGATGGCACGCTGACGGCGGACGCGGGAGAACCGGGCCTGCTCTGCACGACGACCCAATTCGGCAATTGCGTCCTCCGCGTGGACTTCCGGGCGGCAAAAGGGGCCAACAGCGGCGTGTTCTTGCGGACTCCGCCTGACCCTAAGCCGCAAGAGGTCGCCGACAAGTGTTATGAAGTGAACATCGCCGACCCGACCAGTCCTTTCCCCACCGGCAGCCTCGTGCGGCGCAAGCGATGCGCTGAGAGTCAAGAGAGCAGCAATTGGCGAACGTTCGAGATCACGGCCGACGGCGGCCGGTTCCTCGTCAAGCTGGACGGCAAGCCGATCCTGGAATACCGCGATCCGAAGCCGATAGGCCGCGGGCACATCGGGCTCCAGTTCCGTGAGGGGAAGATCGAGTTCCGCAACCTGAAGCTCAAGCCCCTGGGCATGGTCAGCCTGTTCAACGGCCGCGACCTTTCCGGCTGGCGGATTCACCCGGAAAACAAGAGCCGGTGGACGGTCACCCCGGAAGGCCGGCTCCACCTGGAAAACGGGAAGGGCCAGCTCGAAACCGAGCGAGAGTATGCCGACTTCACGCTGCAGCTCGAGGTGCTCGTCAACGGCAAGTCGCTCAACTCAGGGGTTTTCTTCCGCTCGATCCCCGGCGAGGTCTGGAACGGCTACGAGAGCCAGATTCACAACGGCTACAAGGACAACGACCGGACGAAGCCGGTGGACTGCGGCACCGGAGGGATCTTCCGCCGCCAGAATGCCCGCAAGGTGGTGGCCAACGACCGGGAGTGGTTTTCGAAGACCATTGTGGCCGACGGGGCCCATATCGCCGTCTGGGTGAACGGCTACCAGGTAAGCGACTGGACCGACCGGCGGCCCCCCGCCGAGAATCCCCGCCAGGGACAGAGGCTCAAGGCCGGGACGATCATCCTCCAGGGGCACGACCCGACGACGGATTTCTTCTTTCGCGGCCTGCGGATCGCCGAGTTGCCCCCTCAGAACTAGCAGGAACATGCCGCCACCGCGTGGTTCAAACAACCCCGTTCGGGATGTTCCCTGCCGATCGATCTTGCTAAAATAGGGAGTACCTTCCAGACGTCTCGATTGGCCGGAGGACCAGAACCATGACGTTGCAGGATATTCTGAAGTCCAAAGGGAGTGCGGTTTTTACGATCGGGCCTCAAGCCACCTTGGAGGAAGCCACGCGAGAGCTCACGCGGCGGAACGTGGGCTCGCTGGTGGTGTGCGACCGGGACCTGGAGGCAGGGGAGCGCCTGTTGGGGATCATCTCCGAGCGCGACATCATCCGCTTCTGCTCTGCCGGAAAAGGGTCGCTGGACTCGACCGGGGTGTCCGAAGTCATGACGATCCGGCTGCTGACCGGGTCTCTGAGCGACTCGGTGGAGGCCACCATGGGGCTGATGACCATCAACCGGGTCCGTCACTTGCCGGTCCTTTCGGAAGGCCGGCTGGTGGGGATCGTCTCCATCGGCGACGTCGTCAAGAGCCATCACGACCGCCTGGCGATGGAGAACCAGTTCATGAAGAACTACATCACGAGCTAAGGATGAAGGATGAGGGATGAAGGATGAGGGGTCGTGAACATGAATGCCGGGGGCGACCTGCGCGAGCGCACGAAGCAGTTGGCCCTGCGGATTATTCGTTTGGCTGGAACTCTTGGCCGAGAGCAAGATCCTTGCCGCGGGCAAACTGGCCGACCTTCGCAAGGAGGTCGACGAACTCATTGCGATCTTCACTTCGGTGGCGATGAAGGCCAAGAAGCGAAGACCTTGACGATCGACCCGCGGTTCATCGGTTGCCGCCCGTCTTCATCCTTCATCCTTTCCCCTGCCTTCCCTGGCGGCGATCCAGCTTCGCGCGGTCGATTTCGACGCCCAAGCCGGGGCCCTGCGGCACGGTGATCATCCCCTCGGCGATCTCCAGGGATTCCACCAGGACGTCGTCTTGCAGGTGAGGATGCGCGCACGGGTTGCAGCCGGAGAAAACCGGAGTCGCGGAGGCCAGTTGGAGCATCGCGGCGATCCCGATACCCAGGGACGGGCCGGTCGTCAGCGCGGCGCCCAAGGCAGCGGCCTGGGCAATGGTCCCGCACTTGCGGGCGGGCACCAGCCCTCCGACCAATTGGAGGTCCACCACGGCGAACGGGGCTGCGCCGCAGCGCACCAGGGCCAATACGTCGGCCGGGGCGCGAATCGCCCGCCACACGCCCAACGGCACGCTCGTCTGCCGCCTGAGCGAGGCGACCTGATCGAGGTCGCGGGCCTTCAGGGGATCCACAACGAGCTGCAATCCAAACGCCTCCAATTCCGCGCAGAGATCGCGGGCGGTCTCCATGTCGTACTGAGCTGCTCCGTCGAAATACAGCTCGGCCCGATCCGGGATTATCTCCCGGACGGCGGCCAGCGTCGCGACATCGCGATCGAAGTGGCCGCTGGAGGGGACCGTCAGCCAATGGAATCCCTGCTCGGCCAGCTCCCGGGCCAACCGGGCCGCCTCCTCAGGCCGGTCGCTTGCGACGCGAACGGCCAGGGGAATCCGCCGCCGATAGCCTCCCCCAAAAAGGTGACAGAGCGGCTGCCCCGTCACACGGCCGATCAGGTCCCAGGAAGCCATCTCGACGGCGCATCGCAGCGGGGCAAACCGCAGGGCCGGCAGAGTCAACAGGTCTTCGATCTCGAAGAGGGACCGCCCGGCCAGTACCGGCGCCAAGGCGGCGTGCCGCGCGGGCAGCTCCGAGGCTTGCCATTCGGTCCGCGATTCCCCCCAACCTTCGAGTCCCCGGTCCGTGGTTAAGCGAACCACCAGCGACCGCACCGGCGGCTCGGGACCGGCCGACGTGACCTCCGCCAGATAGAACTCCAAGTCGTCGATCGTGGTCGACATGGCTTGTTCGCGTCTCCCCGTGCTGCCCTGCCCGCCGGATGAACGTCCCGAATCCTGATCCTCCATTCTACGCCGCGCGGCCGCAGCGGCCGACTGCCCCCCTGATCCCTGATCGCCAAATCGCTTTGCGTGATTCCGGGAGGGCGAGAAACCCGATTCAACTTCTCAACTCGCGGGGCAACACGAAACGGACCTCTTCGGTCCGAATCGCCGTCGGTTCCACGGTCGCTTCGAAGCGCTCCTCCAG
This sequence comes from uncultured Planctomycetaceae bacterium, assembly GCA_964354135.1. Taxonomy (GTDB): domain Bacteria; phylum Planctomycetota; class Planctomycetia; order Pirellulales; family Thermoguttaceae; genus CAYGZA01. The sequence continues at coordinate 5,003 of CAYGZA010000076.1, read as the reverse complement.
CCAGCGGACGCAGTCGGCCACAAGGTTCTCGGGGGCGCTGGCCCCCGCGGTAATCAGAACCGTTTCGTCCCCGGAGAACCAGCCCGGGTCGACGTCCTCGGGACCGTCGATCAAGTGGGCCTCGACGCCCCCTTCCCGGGCCAACTCCGTGAGGCGCTGGCTGTTGGAGCTGTTCTGGCTCCCGACGACCAGGACCAGATCAGCCCGAAGGGAAAGCTCCTTGACCGCCTCTTGCCGGTTCTGGGTGGCGTAGCAGATATCTTCGCGAGGCGGCCCGACGATCTTCGGAAAGCGCTGGCGCAAGCGGTCGATGATCCGGGCCGCGTCGTCCACCGACAGGGTGGTTTGGGTGAGGTAGGCAACCCGCTCCGGATCGGGGACATCGACTCCATCCACTTCTTCGACACTTCCCACCAGGCGGATCGCACCGGGCGCCTCGCCCATCGTCCCCAGGACCTCGTCGTGCCCTTCATGCCCGATCAGCAGGATCGTGTACCCCTGCCCGGCAAAGCGGATCGCTTCGCGATGGACCTTGGTCACCAGCGGGCAGGTGGCGTCGATCGTCGCGAGTCGCCGCAGGGCGGCTTGCCGGCGAACCACGGGAGACACCCCGTGGGCCGAGTAAAGCAGGTGGGCCCCCTCGGGCACCGCGGACGGGTCATCGACAAAGACGACCCCGAGCCGCCGGAAGCGATCCACGACCCACTTGTTGTGGACAATCTCGTGGTAGACGTAGATCGGAGTGCCGAAACGCGCGATGGCCCGCTTCAGGCTCTCAATCGCCATGTTCACTCCCGCGCAGAAGCCGCGGGGGCTGGCAAGGAGGATGTGCATGGTTGCCTCGCTGGTGGGAAGATATCATAGTGCCGGGGATCGACATCGGCCAGGGACGCATTTTGGCCGCGTGCGGCATCGCCGGATGGCCCGCCGCGCTCCCGATCTGGTATATCTATCCAAGGACGCTATGCCGCTGCGATCGTTTGCCGCCGACCTGGAATTGTATGGGCCGCAGGCCCGCCGGCCCAAACGCCCCTCGCTGCGGCAGGGCCGGCGTTATTGCCGGCGGCTGGCCCGGAGGCATTACGAGAACTTCACGGTCGCCAGTCTGCTCTTGCCGCGCTCGTTGCGGCAGCACTTCTCGAACGTCTACGCGTACTGCCGCTGGGCCGACGATCTGGCCGACGAGACCGGCGATCCGCAGCAAGGCTTGGCCCTTCTGGACTGGTGGGAGGGTCAGCTTCGGCAGTGCTACCAGGGGGCGTCGATCCATCCGGTCTTCGTGGCCCTTGAGGAGACGATCCGGGAGTTTGCCATCCCCGCCGACCCGTTCATCGACCTCTTGGCGGCCTTCCGCCAGGATCAGCAGGTCACGCGCTACGAGACTTCGGACCAGTTGCTCGACTACTGCCGCTATTCGGCCAACCCGGTCGGCCGGCTGATCCTGCACCTCGGTCGGTGCCGCGACGATTCCCGGGAGCTTTTGGCCGATTCCATCTGCACGGGCCTCCAGTTGGCCAACTTCTGCCAGGACGTGGCCTTGGATTGGGAGCGTGGCCGGGTCTACCTGCCGCAGACCCAGTGCCGCCACTACGGCTACGACGAGTCGATGTTCGCCCGGGGCGAGTGCAACGAGGCCTTTCGCCGCCTGCTGGCGGCTGAAGTGGCTGAGGCCGAGGGGTGGCTCCGCCGGGGACTGCCCCTGGTCGGCATGGTCCCGCACGAGATGCGGCTCTCGGTGGCCCTGTTCGTCCACGGGGGATTGGCGATCCTCGGGGCGATCCGAGGAGTGGACTACGACGTCTGGTCGCAGCGGCCGGTGCTCTCAAAAATGGAGAAGCTGCGGTGGGTGGTCCGCTGCTGGTGGCGGCTCCGCAAAGGCACGCTCCTGGAGGCCAGTGAGGAACCGTCATGAGCCCCGCGGCCGACCCGATCGCCGCCAGCCGGGCCCATTGCCGCCGCGTGGTCCGGCGCTCCCGGTCCAACTTCTCCTGGAGCTTCCTGCTGCTAAGGCCGCCGAAGCGCGAGGCGATGGAAGCCCTCTATGCCTTTCTCCGTCACACCGACGACCTGGCGGACGGCCCGGAGCCTCTCGCCGAGCGGCGCGCCGCCTTGAACCAGTGGCGCGAGGCAGTGGTTGCAGGGATCAGTGATCAGGGGTCAGAGGTCAGGGAGAATGACCAAGGCCCAATGACCAAGGACCAAGGATTGCCTCCATCATTGGCCATTGGGCCTTGGTCATTGGTCCTTGGACCTTCGGCGCTTCTACCTGCCTTGGCCGACGCGGTGCAACGCTTCCACATACCCGCCGAATGCCTCATGGCCGTCCTCGACGGCGTGCAAATGGACCTCGACGGCCGCCGCTACGAGACCTTCGACGAGCTGACGCAGTACTGCCAGCGCGTCGCGTCTGCCGTGGGACTGGCGTGCATCCACATCTGGGGATTCCGCGGCCAGGAGGCCCTGGAGCCGGCCCGCAAGGCCGGCATCGCCTTCCAACTCACCAACATCCTCCGCGACCTGAAGGAGGATGTCTCGCAGGGCCGCATCTACCTGCCGCTTGCCGAGCTTAGGCAGTGCGGTTACTCGGCGGAAGACCTCTCCCGCGGGGTAGCGGACGACCACTTCGCACGCCTCATGGCGATTCAGATCCGTCGCGCCCGGCAGCTCTACCACGAAGGGGCCGAGCTTCTGGACTGGCTGGAGCCGGACGGGCGCCCCGTCTTCGGCGTGATGACGGCCACCTATCACGCCCTTTTGGAGCGAATCGCCCGGCGGCCGGAGAGCGTCCTGGGGCATCGCGTCCGCTTGAGCCGTTGGCAGAAGATGCGGATCGCCGCGCGCTGGGCCCTGCTTCCACCGCGGAGATCGGCCCTGCCATGAGCGGAGCATCCGAAGGGCGTGCAGGACCGAGCGTTGCCGTGGTGGGGGGCGGATTGGCGGGTCTGGCGGCGGCGGCTGTGCTCGCCGAGCAAGGCTTGCAAGTCGAGTTGTTCGAGGCCCGGAGCCGGCTGGGCGGCCGGGCACGCTCGTTTCGCGATCCCCACTCGGGCGAGCTGATCGACCACTGCCGGCACGTCCTGATGGGCTGCTCGACGAACCTGGCCGATTTCTGCCGCCGCACCGGCATCGCCCGCTGTTTCCGCCGCGACCGCCGGCTGCACTTCTTCGGGCCCGACGGCGCCCGATACGACTTCCGCGCCGCGTGCTGGCTCCCTGCCCCGCTCCACTTGGCGCCGAGCCTGCTGGGGTTGGGATACCTCGCCCTGTCAGACCGCATCGGAATCGCCCGGGCCCTGCTGCGATTGTCGCGGAGCGGCACCGGCGAGCCGGGCAATCCGGCAACCATCGGGGAGTGGCTTCGCAGTCAAAATCAGTCGGAGCGGGCGATCGAGCGGTTCTGGGCGGTCGTGCTCCAGAGCGCGCTCGGGGAGACGCTCGACCGCGCTTCCACGACCGCCGCCCGAAAGGTCTTCGTGGAGGGCTTCCTCGCTTCCCGCCGCGCGTACGAGCTGGAAATCCCGCTCCTTCCTTGGGAAGAAATCCTCGACGGCCGCGTGGGCGCGTGGTTGGCGGGACATCGGGTGGTAGTGCACCGCAGTTGCCGGGTCCGGCAGATCGAAGGTGACGCTCGCCGGGCCGCGACGCTCTTGTTGGCCGACGGCTCGCGGCGAGGGTTCGATTTCTTTGTCTTGGCGGCGCCGTGGCGAAGCGTTCGCCGACTGCTGAGCGGAGCGATCGTCGATGCGATTCCCGGCCTGCGCGGGGTCGGGGAGATTGAGGCGGCGCCGATCACCGCGGTCCACCTCTGGCTCGATCGCCCGATCACCCCCCTGCCCCACGCGGTGCTCGTCGGGCGGCTGAGCCAGTGGCTCTTCCGCGAAGAAGAGAACGCCGGGCAAGCCGGGCCGCTAATCCACCGGGCCGACACGGCCCGGCTCCGCGCTCTGGACCACTGCCAAGTGGTCATCAGCGGCTCGCACGCGCTACGAGGCCGCCAGCGGGATGAGGTGCTTGCCGAAGTGCAGGCCGACTTGCGGGCAGTCTTCCCGGCGGCCCGTGAGGCGCGGCTCGTGCGGTGGCGGATCGTCACCGAGCCGGAGGCGGTGTTCTCGGTGCGGCCGGGCGTGGATGAACTCCGGCCGTCCCAGCAGACACCCGTGGCTAATCTGGCCCTGGCCGGCGATTGGACGGCTACCGGGTGGCCGGCGACGATGGAAAGCGCCGTCCGTAGCGGCTATCTCGCGGCCGAAGTGATCCTACGCACTGCGTGTACGCCGCGGAAGATCCTGCTCCCCGATCTGCCTCGCAGGCGGCTGGCCCGATGGATTCTCGGGCCGAGTGAAACGTAGCACAAGCGGTAATCTTAAAGCGTGTTTGAAGAGCGGCTGTCAGCCGTCAGCGATCGGCTTTCAGCATACGATGGCCTTCGAAGAAACCGTCCCCGGAAGTCGTTGTGCAGACGATCCTCAGGAAGCTGAAGGCTGATAGCTGATCGCTGAAAGCCATCGTCGGGCAATCGCAACTTGCCTCCTCTCAGACGTGCTCCTATCCGTACGCCCCCATGCCGAAGAAGAGCCGCTTCTTGAGGAAGCGATAGAGCCAGAAATCCTCGGGAACCTCCTCGCCCGGCAGGTGCTGGCTGCTCCGCGGCTTGGAGGCGGCTAGCTCGGCCAGGGCATCGCGGCCGCTGTAGTCGGCGGCGGCCATCTCGCGGAGGTAGCCGGCCAGCTCCTGGGGCCGCTCCAGAATGACGCAGCCCCGGGTGCGCTCCTCTACGAAGTCCTGGAAGCCGCGAAGGAAGCGGCTCTCGTCGATCGTCCGGAACAGATCCCCGTCGTGGTCGCGGACCGTCTCGCAAGCGAACGAGAGCGGCGGGCACGGCTCGATGCTCCCCCGCGGGCCGATGTGGAAACCCAATCCCAGCGCGGCCGGGCAAATCGCTTCGCCGTCGGCGTTCCAGTAGGTGTCGATCAGCAGGATCGGGTGTTTGCGGCGGAGGTCGA
>CAYGZA010000075.1:14123-21266 GCA_964354135.1 uncultured Planctomycetaceae bacterium | reverse complement strand
GCCGGCGGAGCTGGTACGTCATCGGCCGGTCGTCGCTGCACCGCGGCACGCGGACCTTCAACCTCGGGCGAATCCTCGAGATCGAGCTTCTGGCAGACCGCTACGAAATCCCCCGCGGCTTTTCCGTCGAGCGATACCTCCGCAATGCCTGGCACCTGATCGCGGAACCGGGCCCGGACCGCGAGGTCGTCGTGCGTTTCAGCAAGAAGGTGGCTCAGAACGTGGCCGAAGTTGCCTGGCACAAGACCCAGCGGCTGGAGTTTCGCCCCGACGGCACAATGGATTTCCGCGCCACCGTCTCGGGCCTTGGCGAGATCTCCTGGTGGATCCTCGGCTACGGCGACCAGGCCGAGGTGCTCCAGCCCCCCGAGCTGCGCCGCTTGGTGGCTGGCCACGCGGCGCGGATGCTCGGCCATTACCCCGAGTCTTCCGGCGCAGAGATCCCCGGACCGCACTGGGGTCAGGCATCGCCGGCGGAAAAGGACGCCCCGGTGCGGCGAACGATTTGACCAAGAGCCGTCAGCCGTCGGCTATCAGCAGCTATCAGAAGCTGACGGCTGAAAGCTGACAGCCGAAAGCTGACATCCATGTTCTTCTCCATCGACGGCGGCGACGGCACCGGCAAGAGCACCCAGGCGGCCATGTTCTGCCGGTGGTTCCGCGAGCAGGGCCATGACGTTGTCGCCTGCCGCGACCCGGGCAGCACGCCGCTGGGCGAGGCGATCCGCGGGCTGCTGCTGGACCGCCATGACCTCCGCATCGACCGCCGCAGCGAGATGCTCTTGTATATGGCGGCCCGGGCGCAACTGGTCGAAGAGGTCATCCGGCCGGCGCTGGCCGTGGGGAAGACGGTGGTCTCGGACCGCTACCTCTTGGCCAACGTCGTGTACCAAGGCCACGGCGGCGGCCTGGACGCAGCGGCCCTGTGGGAAGTGGGCCGCATTGCGACCGGCGGACTCATGCCCGACTTGACGATCGTTCTGGACATGCCGGCCGAGGCGGCGGCCGCGCGGCTGGACCGCCAACGCGACCGCATGGAACAGCAGGGCGACGCCTTCCATGCCCGGGTGCGCCAAGGGTTTCTCGACGAAGCCGCCCGGCAACCCGAGCGGATCGTCGTGATCGATGCCGCGCAACGGGTCGAGCAGGTGCAGGCCGACATCCGCCGCGCGGCCGGACGTCACTTGGGCGATCTCGCCGGCCGTTGATTCACTTCGCGGCCAGCGGAATCACCCCATCCCAATTGGGCGGCGGCGTGCGGTTGTGCTGGGCGATGTAGACGGTCAAGAAGTCGGCCACCACGTCCTCCGGCGGAAGCCGGTGCAGGAGCTCAAACGCCTGCGACCACCGGCCTTTCAAGAAGGCGTCCAGGGCCGCCTCGAAGCACTCCAGGTGCTCGTCGGTCAGGAGCGGGAACTGCGACACCGGCGGCAAGAGCTCGCTCACCTCCAGCGGCGTCTCCAGGCCGTACGGGCGGACGATGGCCAGGCGCCGCACCCGGGCTACGTCGCGGGGCACCTGCCGGCGGGCCGCCTGGGCCGTCGCTTCGTCCAGCAAAATGGGGGCCCGAACCGCCTTGGTCATCCCCTCCAGCCGCGACGCCAGGTTGACCACCGGCCCGAAGACCGTCACCTTGACCTGGTCGACCGTGCCGATCCTCCCCGCCACGGCGCGCCCGGTGGCCACGCCGATCCCGGCCTGAAACCCGGCCAAGGGGCTTTGCGGATCGCGGGCCGCGGACTCGAACTGGCTGCGGATGGCCAGGGCAGCCCGGCAGGTCCGCAGCACGGTGTCGCGCTGCCGCAGGGGCCAGCCCCAAAAGCCCATGGCCGCGTCGCCCTGGAAATCGCCGACCACGCCCCCTTGGTCCAGGATGTGGTGCGTCATCACGCCCAGGGCCTGGCTCACGCGGTTGAGCAGCTCCAGAAGCTCCCCGGCGTGCCTTTCCGACTGGCGAGAGAAGCCCCGCAAGTCGCAGAACAGCACCGAGACCTCCGTCTCCCGCGGCGCCAGCACGACGTCCGGGTCTTCGTTGCCCAGGCTGCTGAGCACGACGGGCGAGAAGAACTGGCTCAGCGTCGCGTGCCGGCGGTTGAGCAACTGCATCTGCCGCAGGGAGCTCAGCGTCGAGGCCACCAACTCGGTGAACTTCATGTCCTCGCGGAGATCGCTGGGGTCCGAGGAGCCGGGCATGGCGGGCAATTCGGCCGCAAACCGCCCGGTCACGTAGAGGACCCAGCCGGGACACGCCTCGCCCAGCACCGGCGCACAGAACGCCCAGTCGAAGTTGCCCCGCACGGTGAACTGCTGCGCGGCCGAGGGCTCGCTCCCCTGCCACAGGTGCAACACGCTTTGCCGCTGGCGGAGGGCCTGGCGGATGAGCCGCTCGCTGGGATGGAAGTCGCCGCCGGTCAGGAGCCGCCGGTCCCAGTGAACCACGCGGACCCGCAGCGCCGCATCTTCCGCCGCGCCGGGCTGCGCCTCGGCCACCACCACGGCCGCCGCGTCCGCACGCGGAACTCCCGCCAAGAGCATGCTCACCAGCCGCACGCACAGCTCGCTGGAGCCGGTCGCCCCGGAGATGACGTCGGGAAGCCGGCTGAGGACCTCGATCCGGTGGTCCGGATTGCGGAAGCGAAGCTGCTTGAGGTACTGGGAGCTGAACGACTGCTGCTGGACCGGCTGGGGCGCGTCGCCGGCAACACTCACGCGCTGGTCGACCACCGTGAACGTGGTCTGACCGATCACGAAGTGCTCCCCGGGACGGATCGTGAAACGGCCGGCCTCCTTGCCTTCGACGTAGATCGGGTTGCGGACGGCGGGCAACTGCCGGACCTCCAGGGCCCCGCCGCTCCAGAGAAGCTCGGCGTGCTGCCGGGAGACGTGCTGATCCCAGGGGACCGCCCAAAGCCCGGCGGTGCGGCCGAGAACGAGCCGCTCGCCCTCGGGCAGCGTTCGCCGCCACCGCTGTTGCGATTCTTCACCCTGAGCGATCAGGTCGGCCATGGGGAGAAAGGATGAAGGATGAAGGATGAAGGATGAATCGCATGGAGTTGCTTGGGTCTAGCTGTGTGAGGTTTCCGTGGGGCCGCGGATGGTCGGCGGCGAGCGGGGCCGCTCGCTGTTTCCGCCCGGCGCAGCCGACGACTTCAGCGGCGCCGCTTCGTGCAGCAGGCGGAAGGCCAGGCTCCAGAGACTCACCAGCACCAACACGATCATTGCCAAGGCGGCCAGCCCGTAGCCGATCAGGTTCGAGCGGAGCTTCGCCAGCGTCGCCCCGATGGCGTTCTGGTACGACTCCTGCACGATCACCTCCCACCCGGTCTTCTCACCGCGCACCGGCACCGGTTCCATGCAGGCCAGCCAGGGCTTGTCGTAAGTCTCGCCTTCGGGATCGGCCGCCAGCGGATCGCGGTAGTCTACCATCCGCTCCGGGCGATTCGGCAGGTCCTTCGGAGCCAGACGGTATTGCTGGAGCCGCTCCGGAAGCCGCCCGCTCCGCGCCAGCAACTGGTCGAAGAGCGGATGTTGGAGGACCATTCCGGTGTGGTCGCCTCTGCGGAGGTCCACCAGGGCGGCGAACTGGTTCTCGTTTCCCTTGAGGTTCACGAAGCGATTGACGCGGACGGTCAGTGCGACCACGCCGAGGAATTCCCCGGTCTTTCCGGGTCCGCTCGGTTTCTCGGCCCAGACCGGCGTGGAGACCGCGACGATCCAGTTGTTGTTGGCCTCGCTGCGGAACACCGCGGAGAGCTTCGTGGTCTTCAAGTGCTGCCCCGACGGGGGCCGCGTCTTTGGCTCCAGGTCCCGCTCTCCGCCGTGAAAGAAGCTCCGCCAGGCGTAGTTCCTGCCCACCGTCTTGGATTCCGGGACGCGGACCGTCGAGAGCCCGGCGGCATCGCAGAAGAACCAGCTCGCCACTTCGTGCGCTTCTTCGGCTCCCTCCCGTTGCGGGGGTTTCATCCAGGCCGGGACGATCGCCTCGAACTCCTGCTGGAGCCGTTTCCGGTCCGGGTGCCGCCGAAAGGCATCCCGCAGCGGCTCCAAACCGGCGTCCTGCCTCGTCGGGTCGCTCAGTTGCCGGAGCAACTGCTGGAACTCCGGCTTGGCGACCGTTCGGGCAATCGCGTCGCGAAGCCGCTCCGACGCAGCCACTTCTTCCACCGCCTCGCAGCGGCGCTGGAGCTCCTTGGACGCAAACCCGGCCACGTAGAGCGCCGTCAGCCGGTTGTTTTCCAGCGCCCGCACGGTCAGCGCTTCTTGCGACCGCCGCAGCGCGATGCTGAACCCCTGCCACGCAAAGACCGAAACCACCAGGAGGAGCAAAGCCGGCCCTACGGCCCCCAACACCATCATCGGCCGGAACGCGCGGCGGGCCGCCCGGGCGTCCAGGGCGTCGAGCACCGCCTGCACGTTCGGGTAACGCTCTTTCGGGTCCGCCGCCAGGCAGCGGTCGATGATCTCGGCCAAGGCCCGATCGACCCCGGGCACCTTCCCGTGCTCCGCGGGCGGCGGCGCCTTGCGGATCAGCCGCCGGTAAATCGCCAGCCGCTCGTCGAGGTTGGTTGTCTTCTCCAGGAGTTCGACGTCCCTGGTCGCGCGGTGCGGCGGATTGCCGGTGAGCATACAGTACAACAGGGCCCCGAGGGCGTAGACGTCCCAGCGGGCATCGGGGGCCGCCGTCAGATCGGCCTGCTCCGGGGCCATGTAGAAGAGCGTCCCCAGCGTGGGAACCTGCTCGTGCGAAAGCCGCGATTGCCCGAAATCGGCCAGCCGCGGCTTGCGGTCCTGATCGAGCAGGATGTTGGCGGGCTTCAGGTCGCAGTGCAGCACGCCTTTGCCGTGGGCGTGCAAGAGCCCGATTGCCACTTCGCGGAACAACTCCACCGCCTCGGCGACCGGCAGGGGCCCGCTCTGAAGCCGCTCTGCGAGCGAGCCGTGTTCCAGGTACTCCATGACGTAGTAGGGCGGATCGGCGTCCCAGCCGACGCCGATCAACTGGACCACGTAGCGGTCGGCGAACAGGAAGGCGAGCTTCTCGACCTCGCGCGACAGGAGCGACCAGTCCAACCCGCCGCGATGGGAATAGAACTTGATCGCCACGCGGCGGCTGGTGTTCGTCTCGACCCCGACCCAGACCTGGCCGTAAGCCCCCTCCCCGAGGAACCGCTCCAGTTCGTAGCCGGGCACCTGAGTGGGGGGGTGCCCCCGCTGGAGGCTCAACTCCTGGGAGCGGCGGCGCTCCTCGCCGCCCTGAGAGAGGGTGGGATCGGTGCTCATGGAGTTGAGTATAGCAGGGGCGAGGGGGGAGGGGGGAGAGACGAGAAAGAGCCGCAGCCCAAGAGAGACTTCCGAAGTCTTCGAGACCTCGGAAGTCTTCAAATGACCGCCGGACGCGGCACGTCACAGCGGAAGGCTCCCGCACCCGACCCTCGTCTCTCGCCCCTCGCCCCTCAACAGCACTTTCTCGCACCCATACGCCCATTCGGGGGGAGCGCCCGGCCACGCAAAACTTGCCATTGACCCCCCGGCCGCTTTCACTAAAATGTTGCGATTCTTGAACTTAGACCGCTCTGAACAGCTCCGTCTCGATGGCTGAACCCATCCGCGAGGAAACTGCCGGCAGCGGGGCGATGCTCGAAGCATCCCGCCGCGAAAAGCTTGCCAAGATCCAGGCGCTCGGCCTGGACCCTTGGGGCGGGCGGTTCGACGGCCACCTGCCCATCGCCTCCATCCGCGCCCGCGAAAACGAGATCGTCATCCAGCCGGCGGGAGACTGCCAGGTGGGCAAGCCGCCCGAGCAGCACGGCCCCCACGTCCGCGCCGCGGGCCGCATCATGCTCCAGCGCAGGGCGGGCAAGCTCATCTTCCTCACCATTCAGGATTGGACCGGCCGGATCCAAGCGGCGATCGGCAAGCGCCAGGTGGGCGAGCGGAACTGGGCCCTCTCGGAGTGCTTCGACCTGGGGGACATCATCGGCGTCGACGGCGAGCTGAACCGGACCCACACCGGCGAGCTCACCATCTTCGCCGAGCAACTGCACTTCCTCTCGAAGTCGATCGAGACGCCCCCGGCCAAGCACAAGGGCCTGACCGATCCGGACCTGCGGCAACGGATGCGCTACGTCGACCTGATCCACAGCGACGGCGTCCTGGAGCGATTCCTGCGGCGGACGCGGATCGTGCAGTCGATCCGCAACACGCTGGCCGCCGAAGGGTTTGTGGAGGTCGAGGGGCCGACGCTGCACGCGATTGCCGGCGGGGCGGCCGCACGGCCCTTCATCACCCATCACAACACCCTGGACATCGACCTCTACCTGCGGATTGCCTTGGAGCTGCACCTGAAACGGCTCCTGGTGGGCGGCATGGAGCGGGTCTACGAGCTGGGCCGCGTCTACCGCAACGAAGGGATCAGCCCCCGGCACAACCCGGAATTCACCATGCTCGAGGCCTACCAGGCCTACGGCGATTACCGCACGATGATGGACCTGACCGAGAAGCTGATCGTCGAAGCGATCCGGGCCTCGGGGCAGGACCTGAGGCTGCCGTGGGCGGGAGCGCAGGTCGATTTCTCGCCCCCCTTCCCCCGCAAGACGTACGACGATCTCTTTCGCGAACATGCGGGCGTGGAGCCGGACGACCCGGCCGCCGTGCGCCGAGTGGCCCAGGAGCTCGGCCGCAATACGGCCGGAAAGCACCCCGACGTGGTCAAGAGCGAGGTGTTCGAGGAGCGGGTCGAAGGGCGATTGACCGGACCGGTCTTCGTGATGGACTACCCGGCGAGCATCTGCCCCTTGACCAAGCGCAAAGCCGACAACCCGGCGATTGCCGAGCGGTTCGAGCTGTTCGTTTGCGGGATGGAAGTGGCCAACGCCTACACGGAGCTGAACGATCCCGACTTGCAGGAGGCCCTCTTCAGCCGGCAATTGGACGGTCTGGCGGAAGAGGAGTCGATGGCCAGGATGGACCGCGACTTCCTTCGCGCCCTGCGCCACGGGATGCCCCCGGCGGGCGGGCTGGGGATCGGGATCGACCGGCTCGTGATGCTCCTGACCGACAGCCAGAGCATCCGCGAGGTCATCCTCTTCCCGCTCTTGCGGCCGGAGGCGGAATGAGGAATGACCAAGTTCGAATGACCAAGTT
>CAYGZA010000075.1:0-14023 GCA_964354135.1 uncultured Planctomycetaceae bacterium | reverse complement strand
CCAATGACCAAGTTCCAATGACCAAGTTCCAATGACCAAGTTCCAATGACCAAGTTCCAATGACCAAGTCCCAATGACCAAGTCCCAAGGATGAAGCACCAAGGACCAAGGATCACTGACCAGTAAACCGAGCATCCCTCAATCCGTCAGGATGTGCGATCGCTCCTTGGACATTGGTCATTGGCACTTGGTCATTGAGACTTGGTCATTGGTCATTCCGCCGACAGGTAACGGACTACCTATGTACAAGCTCTTGCTTTGCTGGCGGTACTTGCGGACGCGGTACATTGCCCTGGCATCGATCATCAGCGTCATGCTGGGCGTGGCCACGATGATCGTGGTCAACAGCGTCATGTCGGGCTTCACGACGGAGATGCAGAACCGGCTGCACGGCATTCTCTCCGACGTGATCCTGGACGTCCGCACCCTGGACGGCGCCCCCGACGCCGACTGGCACATGGAGAAGATCCGCCGCGTGGCCGGTGACGCGATCGAGGGGATGACCCCCACCGTGGTCGTGCCGGCGATCCTCAATTTCCGCTACGCCGACCAGTCGATCACCTGCCAGGTGCGGTTGATCGGCATCGACGAGGCCACGCAAAGCCAGGTGAGCGACTTCAGCAAGTACCTCCAGCACCCGGAAAACCGCCGGAATCCGTGCTTCCAGTTGCGCCAGGGGGGCTACGACGTCTGCGACCACGAGGCGGGCCCGGAGTCGCGCGAGCGGGCCCAGATGCGCAAGGCCGGCTGGGAGCACCGCCGCCAGGTGGCCGCCGCCAAGGCCTTCGAGCGGGACCTTTTCCAGCGGGACGAGAACCGGCCGGAGGCGCCGCGGGGCAACGCGGAGAGCGAGCCCCCGCTGGACCCCTTCAGCGACCGCAAGCAGGCGCCGGTCCGGCAGTTCGACATGGCCAAAGAGCAGCACACCGGGCTGGTGATGGGGATTGTGCTGGCCAGCTTCCGCCGTCCGGGCGGAGAGGAAGGTTTCCTCGTGCTGCCGGGCGACGACGTCAAGCTGATCCTGCCGACCGCCGTCGATAACGCCCGGTCCGGGACCCAGGCGCCGGTCACCTACGACTACTTCACGATCGTCGATTTCTACGAGTGCAAGATGAGCGAGTACGACGCCAGCTTCGTCTTCGTCCCTATCCAAAAGCTCCAGGAGCTGCGGGGCATGATCGATCCGGCGTCGGGAAAACCGAAGTTCAACTCGATCCAGATCAAGCTCAAGCCGGGCTGCGACGGGGCCGAGGTCCGCGACCGCATTCAGACCGCGTTCCCCAGGGAGCTCTACGTGGTGCAGACCTGGCGCGACAAGCAGGGGCCGCTCCTCGCGGCCGTCCAGATGGAGACCGCCATCCTCAACGTCCTCTTGTTCCTGATCATCGCCGTCTCCGGGTTCGGCATCCTCGCGATCTTCTTCATGATCGTCGTCGAGAAGACCCGCGACATCGGCATCCTCAAGTCCCTGGGCGCCTCAGGAGCAGGCGTGATGGGGATATTCTTGAGCTACGGGCTGTCGCTTGGCCTGGTGGGATCGGGAGTGGGGCTCGTGCTGGGGCTCTTGTTCGTCCGCAATATCAACGCCATCGCCGACCTGCTCGGGAAAGTGACGGGCCGGCCGATTTTTGACCCTTCCGTCTACTACTTCTACAAGATCCCCGCGATCGTCGACCCCTGGACCGTGGCCTGGATCGTGGCGGGGGCGGTGGGGATCGCCGTGCTGGCCAGCGTGCTCCCGGCGCTCCGCGCCGCACTGTTGCGACCGGTGGAGGCATTGCGCTATGAGTGAGCCCACAGGGCCGTTCGGACCGCCGGGCAGACCGCGGAGCACCGGGGCAACTCCCCACCGGGCGGTCGTGCCGCGGGTGCGCGGAGGCCCCACCCTCGATGGAGGCCCGCACTTGGAGTTCTCGCGAGATCAACCCGCTCCACCCGGCGAGACGCCCTCGACGGCCGCCCGTGCCCAGGCCCCCCCTCCATCGCCCGACGCAAGTACGCTATCCCAGCGGCAAGCCCGGCAGGCGGTGCCGCTGTTTACCGATCGGGACGCCGGGCACCAGCTCGAAGCGATCCGGCTGAAGAAGAGCTATCGCAAGGGGACGGCCGAAATCCCCGTGTTGAAGGGGGTCACCCTCGGGGTCCACGCCGGGGAGTTCGTGGCGATCGTCGGGCAAAGCGGCTCCGGCAAGAGCACCCTGCTCCACCTGCTCGGAACGCTCGACGCCCCGGACGAAGGCGAGATCTACTTCCGCCGCGGGCGAATCGACCGGCTCCCCGCCCGCTACCGCGACCTGCTGCGGAATCGGCACTTCGGAATGATCTTCCAGTTCTATCACCTCCTGCCCGAGCTCAGCACGCTGGAGAACGTCCTGGCGCCGCTGATGATCGGCCGGGGGCTCTGGAGCTATTTCCAACGGCGGAAAGCGTACCGCCGCAGGGCCCTCGAGCTGCTCGACGTGCTCGGGCTGTCGCACCGCTTGAAGCACAAGCCGCGCGAGCTGTCGGGCGGGGAAATGCAGCGGACCGCCATCGCCCGGGCCCTGGTCACCGGCCCCGAGCTCCTGCTGGCCGACGAGCCCACCGGAAACCTCGACCAGACCACCGGCCGGGAAATCCTCGACATCCTCTGCTCCTTGAACCGCCAGCAAAACCTGACTATAGTCATGGTGACGCACGATCCGAGCATCGCCGGACTGGCCGATCGGGTGGTCCGATTGGTCGACGGCCGGATCGAGCAGGCGTAAGAGCTTTCAGCCGTCAGCTTTCAGCTATCAGCCTCAGAACGCGGAACGTAGGTTATGCTTTAGCATAACCCGCCTTGCCTAGGTCGCCTGGACGCATTGACGCATCGACGGGGCCGGGGCGTTATGCTGAAGCATAACCTACGGCTACGGCTACCGTTGATTGCTGAGAGCTGACGGCTGAAAGCCCCAGAGAACTCAACCCTACCCGCGCGGTTTGCCATGCCCCTCCAGATCTACATCAACGGAAAACTCTACGACAAGGACGACGCCAAGATCAGCGTCTACGACCACGGCCTGCTCTACGGGGACGGCGTCTTCGAGGGCATCCGCAGCTACTCGGGCAAGGTCTTCCGGCTCCAACAGCACTTGGACCGCCTCTGGAACTCGGCCAAGGCCATCTGGCTGGAAATCCCCATGACCAAGGACCAGATGGCCAAGGCAATCCAGGACACGTTGGCCGTCAACGGCATCCAGGACGGGTACATCCGCGCGGTCGTAACCCGCGGCGTGGGGACCCTCGGGCTGGACCCCAACCGGTGCAGCGATCCGCAGGTCATCATCATCACCGACAAGATCACGCTCTATCCCGACGAGTTGTATCGCAAGGGCCTGGAGATCATCACCGTCAGCACGATCCGCAATCACCCGGCGGCCCTGAGCGCGCGGATCAAGTCGCTCAATTACCTGAACAACATCCTCGCAAAGATCGAGGGGCTTCAAGCCGGCTGCATCGAGGCCCTGATGCTCAACCACAAGGGCGAAGTCGCCGAGTGTACGGGCGACAACATCTTCCTTGTCCGCGGCGGAAGGCTCCTCACCCCGCCGATCGACGCCGGCATCCTCGAAGGCATTACCCGGGACGCTGTAATTGAATTGGCCCGCGATGCGGGAATTGAGGTCCGCGAGATCCCGCTCACGAAGCACGACGTCTTCATTGCCGACGAGTGCTTCCTGACCGGCACGGCCGCGGAGGTGGTCCCGGTGGTCAAGGTCGATAGCCGCAAGATCGGCGACGGCACGCCCGGCCCCATCACCTGCGACCTGATGGAACGATTCCACAAGCTGACGCGGAGCTGAAGTAGCGGAAGGGACTGGAAAGGGAGTACCCGCAGATGGAAGGGGCCAGACTGCTTCAGAAGGTCCGCCTGACGAACTTCTTGTCCTACGGGCCGGAAGGCGAGGAGATCGAGCTTCAGCCCTTGAATGTCCTCATCGGGCCGAACGGGTCGGGGAAGTCGAACTTCATAGAGGCCGTTGGAGTTTTGCGGGCTGCACCAGGGGATTTGGTCGCTCCGATTCGAAATGGCGGAGGTCTGCCGGAGTGGATCTGGAAAGGTGGCGGCGCCGGTTATCCGCACTTTAGGCTGGAAACCGTGGTTGTTCCTTTTCCGGATTCGCGTTCCATTCGCTACGCCCTTGAGATAACTTATGCTGGGCAGTTCTTTGAACTCGCCGACGAGATAGTCGAAGACGCTTTTGAGGCGTCTCCGGATGCCCCTGATACTCGGCACTATTACCGCTTCAACCGCGGAAGCCCGGTACTCTTGAGCCGCGAAGCGGTGCAAGAATCCAACGGTGAAGGTTACAGACAACACTACCGCGACTATAGGCCGCCCGGCGGCGTCCCCTTGAACCTGTCAATCCTCTCGCAGATCAGGGATTCGGAGCACTATCCCACAATCACACGTCTGGGAGAGGCGCTGTCGGAGATCCGTCTGTTTCGCAACATCAGTGCCGGACCTCAGTCCCCGCTTCGGGGCCCCCAAAGGGCGGACGAGCCGTCAAGTTTTCTGATCGAGGATGGCCGGAACCTCGGAGTCGTCCTTAACGATCTCCTGAATCATCCGCCGGTCAAGAAGCGTTTTTTGCAGGAGTTGAGGCGGTTTTACGGGCAAGTGGGCGACATCACTACGAAGATTCATGCGAACACCGTCGAGACATTCTTTCACGAGCCCTCCTTTCCCGAGTCAACACCTTCGATCCGTGTGTCTGACGGGATGTTGCGCTACCTGTCCTTGCTCTGCATTCTCTGCCATCCCCACCCGCCGGCGCTGGTGTGCATCGAGGAACCCGAGGTGGGTATGCACCCGGATGTGTTGCCGGTTATCGCGGAGTTGATGATTGAGGCATCGCAGCGGATGCAGTTGATTGTCACCACGCACTCGGACATCCTGGTCTCGGCACTCGGTGATGTTCCCGAGGCTGTCGTCGTTTGCGAGCGCGACGACCGCGGGACCCACCTGCGCCGGCTCAACCCCGAAGCCTTGAAAGAGTGGCTCAAGGACTACTCGCTCGGCGGGCTCTGGCTTACGGGGGAGCTGGGAGGCAACCCGTGACCGAGGAGATTCGAATCTACGTCGAAGGCGGGGGACAGGATGACCGGACGAGAAGCCGCCTTCGTGTCGGACTGCAATGGTTCCTCGGTGACTTGTGGAGTCGCGCGCGTCGCAGGGGTATCCGCCTGAAGATCGTCGCCTGCGGAGACGGAGCACGGACCGTCAGGAGTTTCCATAGGGCTTTGGCGTGGCATCCCGGCGCATTCAACGTGCTGCTCGTGGACGCCGAGGGACCAGTGACCGAGACGAGTGCGCGGCAGCACTTGAGGACGCGCGATCCTCGGCGGTGGACAGACGCACGCGTCGAGGATGACCGCTGCCACTTGATGGTCCAGATGATGGAGGCGTGGCTCATCGCCGACCGGGAGAAGCTCGCCGAGTACTACGGGGAGCGCTTTCACGAAAGCTCTTTGCCGTCCAACCCGAACGTCGAGCAGATCGACAAGCAGACGTTGGAGCGGTCCCTGGCCAAAGCAACACGCGACACCCGGAAAGGGCAGTACCACAAGACCAACCACGCCCCGGGTATTCTTGAGCGCATCCGCCCCGAGGTCGTGAAGCCCAAAGCGACCCACTGCAAGAGGCTCTTCGACACCCTGGCGGCCAAGATCGACGGCGCCTGATTATTCCTGGCAGCACATCATGGAACTCCTCCAAAGCGCCTTCGACCTGTTCCTCCACCTCGATAAGCACCTCGGCGACATCATCGCCCAGTACGGCACCTGGACGTACTTGATCCTCTTCGTCATCGTCTTCTGCGAGACGGGGCTCGTCGTGACACCCTTCCTGCCGGGCGACTCGCTCTTGTTTGCCGCGGGGGCGTTTGCCGCAATCGAGTCCGCCGGGCTGGACGTGATCGCGGTGCTGACGATCCTCTCGGCGGCGGCCATCCTCGGCGACACGGTAAACTATTGGATCGGCGCCTACATCGGCCCGCGGGCGTTCAGCGGCAACGTTCGCTTCCTCAAGAAGGAGCACCTGGACCGCACCCACCGCTTTTTCGAGCGGTACGGCGGGAAGACGATCGTCCTGGCCCGGTTCATCCCCATCATCCGAACCTTTGCCCCGTTCGTGGCCGGAATCGGGGCCATGAACTACCCTCGCTTCCTGGCTTATAACGTCGCCGGTGGGCTGGCCTGGGTGCTGCTCTTCGTCGGCGGGGGGTACTTCTTCGGGAACCTGACCTGGGTGAAGCAGAACTTCGCCTGGGTGGTAATGGCCATCATCATCATCTCCATGCTGCCGATCGTCGTCGAATACGTCCGCGCTCGCTTCCGCCGATCCGAGGCAGGCTGAAAGGCGACCCTTGACGTGTGCCAACATAATCCGTATGGGGGATGCCCGGTGAGGTCCCAGCCGGCGCCGAGCCATAGGTATGCCCCTGCGTTTTTTCTTGCCGGCGGGCTGCCCGGCCTAGATTGACGGACCCGCCCCGGGGCGATAGAATCGCCTACCAACGGAGTAGGTTCATCTTGCTTCGGGAGTTTCTGACCACGAGTCGCTTGTGAGGCGCAGCCCGACAAGGATTTGAGGATGCACCTCTACCGGTCCGGTTCAGGGCTGGTTGTTCAGGCACCGGCGAAGCTCAATCTGTTCTTCGAGGTGCTTGGGCTTAGAGAGGACGGATACCACGAGATCGAGACCCTCGTAATCCCGATAGACTTCTACGACACCTTATACTTCCGAGAGGGGGATCATCGGCAGGTAGTTCTGACCTGTCGGAAAGCCGGCGGCGCGTGGGGGGCCGACCGCGCCTGGCTGGACGGTTTTCCCGAAGGGTCGGAAAACCTGGTGGTCCGGGCAGTCGAGCTTCTCCGCCGGCGAGCGGGCATTCGCCGCGGTGCATGTCTTGGACTGGTCAAGCGAATCCCGAGTGGGGCGGGACTTGGAGGAGGCTCCAGCGATGCCGCGGCAGCCCTGGCGGCAGCCAACGTCGGCTGGAATCTGGGCTGGTCGCGCGGCCAGTTGGCGGAGTTGGGGGCGGAGCTGGGAAGCGACGTGCCTCTGTTTTTTGCCCGGGGCCCGGCGGTCTGCCGGGGCCGGGGCGAGCGGGTGGAAGCGGTCGGTAGTCTGGGGGCGCTCCACTTCGTCTTGGTGCGTCCCCCGGCCGGGTTGGCGACGGCCGCCGTGTATCGCGCCTGTCGGCCTTCCCCGCAACCGCTGAGCGTCCAGCCGCTCGTGGAGGCGTTTCGACGCGGGGACTTGAAGACAGCCGGACGACTCCTGCTCAATCGCCTGGAGCCGGCTGCCATGACGTTATCGCCTTGGGTCCGACGGCTTGAAGAGGAGTTGGCGCGGGCGGATTGCCTGGGGCACCAGATGAGCGGGAGCGGCACCTGTTGTTTTGCTCTCTGCCGCCACGCACGCCAGGCACGGCGCATCGCCCAACGCCTGCAAGCGATCCGAGTGGGGATTGCCCTGCCGGTTCGAGGTGGCCGCTAGAATGCCCGTAACGCAAGGAGAACGGCCGTGGAGATCACTGAGGTACGCATCAAGCTCATGGATGAGCCCGGCGAGCGACTGAAGGCATTTTGCTCGATCACCTTCGACGACAGTTTCGTGGTTCGCGACCTGAAGATCATCGAGGGCGCCAGCGGGCCGTTTGTGGCCATGCCCAGCCGCAAGCTCACCGCACACTGTCCCGGCTGCCGCTCGAAAAACCACCTCCGCGCCGCCTACTGCAACCAGTGCGGGACCCGGCTGAAGGAGTGCTCGACCGCCCGAGACGACGAAGGCCGGGCGAAGCTCTATGCCGACATCGCCCATCCCATCAACTCCGCCTGCCGGGAGATGATCCAGGAACGGGTGATCCATGCCTTTGAAGAAGAGAGGGCCCGCTCCAAACTCCCCGGCTACGTCCCCAGCTACGACGATTTTGAAGAAGAGACGCTGGCCGAGGCCCGCATCGATCGGCCTTCGAGGGTGGAGGCGCCCCACGTGCAACCGGCGCCCCACGTCCAAGCGGCGCCCCACGTCCAAGCGGCGCCTCACGTGCAACCGGCGCCCCACGTGCAACCGGCGCCTCACGTGCAACCGGCGAGCCAGCAGCCCCGCGGGCCGCACCGGCCGCCTTCGCAGCAGCCGCAGCCCCAGTCTCACGACCGCCCGAAAAACGACTTCGGGGCGGGGATCTTCGACTGAGAGCCTACAATGCGCGAAAGGCGGCATCGAAAGGCCCTTGCGCCTGCAATAGCACTTGAGGTCTATTTCGGAATGCCTACTTCGCTGCGGATCGGACCGTACCGGTTCTTCTTCTATGCGGGCGACGGCGGTGAACCGCCGCACATGCACGTGCAGCGAGACCGCTTTGAGTGCAAGTTCTGGTTGGCACCGGTGCGACTGGCCTGGAATCGCGGTTTCTCGGGCGCGGAGTTGCGGCAGATCGAGCGAATTACCGAAGAACACGAGGCCGAGTTAATGGAGATCTGGAATGGCTTCTTCGATATTGACGGCTAATGTTACGATTCAAAACGTCGAGACAACGGATGAGAGTATTCGTGTATCGCTCTCCGATGGCCGGGTAGTGACCGTCCCGATTTCCTGGTATCCCAGGTTGTCGCACGCTCGTCCCGAGCATCGCGCGCAATGGGAGCTGATTGGACAGGGCCACGGCATTCACTGGCCCGAGCTGGACGAGGACATCAGCGTCGAGAATATCCTCTTCGGTCAACCGTCCGGCGAGGGGCCTCGCTCGTTCGCCCGTTGGAAGGATTGGTATCAGAAGAACAGTGCCGAACAAGTCCCTCCACCGGACGCGGCCAAGCCGGCCCGGTGAAATCCGAAGTTAGACATCCGAACATCGAGTTTTCATGCGACTAACCCAACTCCGAGTGCAGAACTTTCGATCTGTCCGCGACTGTGGAGAGTTCGCGGTCAAGCCCTTGTTGGCACTAGTGGGGGAGAACAACACCGGCAAGTCGAACCTTCTGCATTCCGTCGAGGTACTGCTTTCCGCTGGTGCCGGACGAGTGTCGCGAGACGACTTCAAAGACCCCGCCGTACCAATAGTCATCAAAGGTGTTTTCGGTGACCTGTCCGACGCCGAGAAGCGGCGATGGAGGCCGTACCTCGTCGGGGAAACACTTGCTCTCGAAAAGCACATCTTCTTGACGATCGATGAGCGAACCGAGAAGGAGAGGATCGAGACGGAGTTCCACGGTTACCGCGCTGAGCCATCCCTTTGGTACCTGTCCCTTCAGAAGATCCAAGAGAGGCATGGCGACCGCCCCAAATGGGCGGACATAGCGAAGGAGAACGCCTTACCTGAGTACTTCTTCGAGGAAGGGAAGTCGAACAAGACTATCTACACGAAGGCGATTTCGCGATTCCTGCTTGAGAACGAGGTCGCCTTTGACGCTCCCGATTTGAGTACAGCGCAAGCGCTTGGCCTCCAAAGCAACGTGATCGCCTCCCTGCCCAAGGTCTATCTGTTGTCCGCTATCACCGACTACGCAGACGAGAGCCGGTCTTCCTCCTCCACGTTCCGACGTTTGATGGCCGCGCTCTCCGAGAGAATTCTTGCGAAAGACCCGCGGTTCATAGAGCTTAAGAAAGCCATTGAGACGGTGCGCGCGCTGCTGAACCCCTCCACGGCAGACGCTGCACCTGCGAGAATCGAGTCACTGGGCGTTGTCGAGGGCAAGATCACGGATCTTCTGCGACGGGTGATGCCTTCCGTAACGGGTGTGTCCTTGGCGGTCGAGATCGGGGAAGTCGAAGAGCTGTTCTCGGCCGGAGTGTCGCTGTCAGTGAACGATGGGGTCGATACAGATGTGCTAGCTAAGGGCCATGGCCTTCAGCGGTGCATAGTCTTCACTCTCCTCCAGACCCTCATCCTGAATGAGCGGAACCAACTCGTCGCAACGGGAAACGTACCTCCGCTGCCTCAGGATCCCATCATCCTTCTTGTGGAAGAGCCAGAACTGTATATCCACCCGCAGCTATCGAAGCTCTTCTTTGACGTATTGGCTTCTTTCGCTCAGACAGACCAGGTCATGTACACGACGCATTCCCCGTGGTTCGTCGACGCCTATGAAGCAGAGCGCGTCGCCCTTGTTACGAAACACGATGCAGCCGCTGGGACGCGTGTCCGGAGTTGCGATTCCTCCGCCTTCGACGGACTCGACGACAAGAAGCTTTTTCAGGGCTTCACGAGACTGAACCCAGCGATGAACGAGTTGTTCTTCGCGAAGCGGGTGTTGTTGGTGGAGGGCCCTGAAGATTCCATTGCCGTAACTGCAACATTGAAGAAACTTGGGCGGATCACAACCCGACCCGAGGAGCTGGAGTGGTCTGTCATTCCGTGCGGCGGGAAACCCTCGATCCCGTTCTTCCAGCGAGTCCTCAATGCATTCAAGATCCCCTACGCGGTTCTCTACGACCTCGACATAGCCGTAGCCATGCGCGAAGACGACAAGGCCGTACAGCAAAAGCGAAATGATACGATAGCCGCGCTTCGTGGCACCAACCCAGTTCACACCTATCCCGTCCACCTGGAGCGGTCGCTCGGCTTAGCAACACATTTTTCGGACCAGTACGCGGCACATGTGTTCTTCTCTGATCTGACCAAGATCACTCAGGAAGTTGAGGACATCGTTACTGCCGTTTTTTCGTAGAACCCTGTCGTGTAACATCGGCTCGAAGCACGCGCGCCGCAGGTGGCACGCCTCTCAACCCGGCCGTTTGGCCCGAAGGAGACAGACATGAACGAGACGAAGCACACAGGACAAAGGGGACATCACTGATTTTCGGGCGTGCTCCGCCGGCGGGAGTCCCGGCTCAGTTTTGGTCCTTTGGCCACGGAAACCGTCAGGAGCTTGACTCCGGCGCGTAATCTGGCTATACTCTTCCTAGAATGAGCTACGTTGTCGTCATTGCGCGAACTGCGCAGGAGCAGTTCAGGAAACTGGACGCTCGCCGGCGCTCTACCCTGAAGCAGGCAATGCAAGCGCATCTGGAACAGGCTCCTGTGCGGGAGAGCAAGAGCAGGATCAAGCGGCTCAGGGGACTGCGCCAACCGCAGTACCGCTTGCGCGTTGACGACGTGCGGGTGTTTTACGACGTGAACGAAGTCGAGAAACGGGTCGAAGTCTTGGGTTTTGTCAAGAAGCCGGAGACCCATCGGTGGTTGCAGGACCACGGGGTGCCAGAATGAAAACACACACGATGACGGAAGCCAAGAACGACATCTGCAGCATCATCCGGGAAGCGGAGAAGGACGAGGTTCTCATCACTCGCCACGGCAAGCCTGCCGCAGTCGTGATCGGTTTCCGCGACGAGGACGATTGGTTCGACTACAAGCTCCAGCACGACGAGAGATTTCTTCGGAGAATCGCCAAGGCAAGAAGGGAGATCCGCGACCGTCGGTTCGTCACGCTGGACGAGCTTCAGGATTGAGCAGGAACGATCCGCGGGCGTCGGCTCAAGATCATCTTCCAGCTCAAGCCGCGGAATGTTGTCCGCATCATCACGGGATGGGATGTATGAGTACGAAAGACAAGACCAAGAAGAAGCTGTCCGAACGAGAAATCGACCGAGTTGTTACCGCGCAGGCGAATGACGATTCGGCCTGGGAAAAGCCTGTTCGCGTTCGCAGAGCCAAACCAACCTCCCTGTCTATTCCTGCCAATCTTGCCGCCCGGGCGGCTTTTCTAGCCCGACTGCACCGAACCAAGAACGTTGAGAACTGGCTCACGCACGTCATCCAAGAACGGATCGAGCTGGAAGAGGCGGCCTTTGTCAGAGTCAAACAAGACTTGGCGGGGAAGACTCGTTGAGGATGTTCCTTTCCGTAGCGAGAGGCGTCGCAGCGGGCCGTGCGGCCATTTTTCCGGCCTAGGCGAAGTACTCGACGGCATTGCGGAACAGCCGGAACCCGTCGCCGGGTTGGTGGGAGTGGCCGCGGGTCCAGTGCGGGTGCTGCGTGGCGTCGATGTAGCGCTCCGGATGGGGCATGAGCCCCAGCACGCGGCCCGTCTCGTCGCAGACCCCCGCCACGTTCCCCAGCGAACCGTTCGGATTGTCCGGATAGGGCACTGAGTCCGAATTGCCTCCGTCCAGCCGCCGGTAGCGGAGGACCAGTTGCCCCTGGCTGCCGAGCCCCTGGAGCACTTCGGGATTCCGCGTGACGAACTTCCCTTCCGCGTGGGCCACCGGCAGGTCCATCGCCTCGATTCCCCGCAGAAAAACCGACTTGCTGCCCTCCACCCCCAAGCGGACCCAGCGGTCCTCGTACCGCCCGGAATCGTTCCAGACCAGTGAGGCCGGCGGCCCCTGCGCCGGGTCGTCTTCCAGGAGCAGTCCCGACTTGATGAGCACCTGAAACCCGTTGCAGATGCCCAGGACGAGCTTGCCGGCGGCCTTGAACCGCTGCATCGCGTCGGCCAGGTGGTGCCGGATCTGGTTGGCGAGGATGCGGCCGGCGGCCACGTCGTCGCCGTAGCTGAAGCCGCCGGGGATGCAGAGGATCTGGAACTGGTCCGCCACATCGGGCCTTTCCAGCAGCCGGTTGATGTGGACGCGTTCTGCGTTGGCCCCCGCCAACTCAAAGGCAAAGGCCGTCTCTTCATCGCAGTTCGTGCCGGGGGCTCGCAGGATCAGGACTCGGGGTTGCGGCATCGGAGGGTTCAGGGTTCAGGGTTTAGGGGAAAGGATGAGGGATGAGGGATGAAGGGCCAAGTGTCAGTAATACGAGGTCACCCCCGTTTGGTGTTTGAAGCCGTATTTCGTGGGTTGCCGGACCGCGTTTTTCGCCTCGAAACCTCCTCAGAACCGGGTGAAGGAGCTTTCGACGCGAAAAACGCTGACTACCTCTGATGACAGCACGCATACGCATTCTGGCAGTATAGGGCCGACCTTGAATTACTGACACTTGGCCGAGATGAAAGGCGGAGTGGGGCGCTACTGCGATTCATCCTTCATCCCTCATCCTTCATCCTTCACCATCGCAACGGTCTCTGCCATGCCTCCTTCAGCGTTGCCACGTCGGCCTTGACGAGGCTCCCGGTGGAGCCCGGAATCTCCAGGATGCCGCTATCCGTCACCCGGCCGACGCGGGCGTGCGGCACGCCGCCCAGGGCGCCTTCGAAAGCGTCGGCGTCGCCGGGCCGGACTTCACAGAGGAATCGCGTATTCGATTCGCTGAACAAGAGGACGGCCGGTGCGGCGGTGGCGTCGGCAGCCGGGATTCGCTCCAGGAGGATCTCGGCGCCCAGGCCGCCGGCAAAGGCCATTTCGGCGGCGGCGGCGGCCAATCCGCCCTCGCTCAGATCGTGGCACGCGCGGACCATGCCGGCGGTAATCGCGGCGTGCAGTGCCGCGAAGGTCCGTTTTGCTGTCGCCGCGTCGACCTTGGGGACCTGGCCCCCTTCGAGCGACTCGACCAAGGCAAAGTGCGACCCGCCCAACTCATTCCTCGTTGTGCCGACGATGTACAAGTAGTCGCCCGGCTCCTTCAGGTCCATCGTCACCGAGCGGCCCACGTCGGCGACCTGGCCCAGGGCGCTAATCAAGAGCGACGAGGGGATGGAAATGGGCTCCCCGCCCGCCGGCCGGAACTCGTTGTTCAGGCTGTCCTTGCCGCTGACAAACGGCGTTGCGAGCGCCACGGCCATGTCGTGGCAAGCCAGGGCCGCCCGAACCAGGGACCCGAGCGTTTCCGGCCGGTCGGTATTGCCCCAGCAGAAGTTGTCCAACAGGGCGATCCTCGCCGGATCGGCCCCGACGGCCACGCAGTTGCGGACCGCCTCGTCGATCGCGCTGGCGGCCATCCAATAGGTGTCCAGGTCGCCGTAGCGGGGGTTCATCCCGCAGGCAATCACCAGGCCGCGGCGGGAGTCCAGACGCGGCCGCAGCACCGCGGCGTCGCCGGGCCCGTCGTTGGCCACTCCCACGAGCGGCTTGATCGCGCTCCCGCCCTGCACTTCGTGGTCGTACTGGCGG
>CAYGZA010000074.1:0-21554 GCA_964354135.1 uncultured Planctomycetaceae bacterium | reverse complement strand
CGACGTGCCGCTTGGCGATCGACACCACCAGCCGCAGGTTGGAGGAAATGCTCTCGTTCTTGACCGCCACGGCCTCGTCGCAGAGCCGCTCAATCTGGTCCATGAGGCTGCTTTTCGGGCGGGCCGGGTCCAGCGTCTCGCGGAGCTTGCCGGCCTTGCACTTCAGGTAGTTCATCTTGCGGAACAAGTGGACTTCCTGCTCCCGGGTCAAGAGAGGCACCTCGTAGAGGCTGGCCAGGTACGGCGGCAGCCCGCTGGGGAGCCGCGGCCGTTTCGGCGGCGGCTCGCTCGGCGGCGCCGGCCCGAGGATTTCCCTTTCCTGCTTCTCCGAGCGGATTCTGGCGAACTGCTGGCTGGGAATGAAGTCCAGCGGCAGCTCCATGATTCGCTGGGCCCGCGTTTCCGCAACGATGCGGTAGATGCTGGTCTTCGTGCGGCAAAACCGCCGGGCCAGGGACTCCGCCGGCTCGCCCCGGCGATACTGCTGGTAGATCTTCCTCTTCGTCTCCTCCCGCAGCGGGCCGGAATGCTCGGGGAAGATCGCCAGGTCGGGGTGATCGCGGTCGAACTGCCTGAGCGTGTAGCGGATCGTCTCCACGCTCCGACCGCTGTGACGCGAAAGCCGCTTGGTCACCTCGGCCGGGCAGCCCCCGGCCTGGGCCAACCGGCGGGCGCGCTCGATGATCGCCTGCCGCTCCTCGTCGCTCAGTTGGCTGAACTGCGAGCCGCGGCGGACCCGCTCCTGGTTCCGTTGCACGAAACGCTCCACCGAGCTGGCCAGGAACCCTACCCGCTTGCGCCCGTCGAACACGAAGCGGCGGCTCACCAGCCCTTGCCGGCGCCAACGGGAAATGGTCTTCGTGGAAACGCGGAATTGCTCGCTCAACTGATCCACGGTCAGGACCCGCTCCCCCGCGTCGTCGGCCGGGACGTTGGCGGCGTCCGAAAGGTCCTCAACCAACAACCGCAAATCGTGATTCGCCTCCTGGCCGCTGATTCTCAGGTCCGGGTATGCCTCCGGGCGATACTTCGTGATCTTGTAGCAGAGATCCGCATAAGTGTATGAGCGGTCCGGCTCCAATTCGGTCAGGAGCTTCTCGGCCTGATCGGCTTGCTCGAGTTTCTTTTCGCGCGGCGCGAACCGCACCTGCTG
This sequence comes from uncultured Planctomycetaceae bacterium, assembly GCA_964354135.1. Taxonomy (GTDB): domain Bacteria; phylum Planctomycetota; class Planctomycetia; order Pirellulales; family Thermoguttaceae; genus CAYGZA01. The sequence goes on along the minus strand of CAYGZA010000074.1, from coordinate 20,401 downwards.
ATCGCGGAGCTGCCGGATGCCGGGATTCAGGTAATCGCTGTGCATCGCACTCCCTCACTTTCCCAACTCACGCGGCGTCCTTGCACGTGCATCGCTTCTCAAGCTTCCCCACTGGCGACTCCGGCGGGCTCGACCTCGCGCGCCGCCCAGCCGGCTGCCAAGCAGTCCCATCGCATCGGCCGAATTATGACATGTATTGCTGTAAAAATCCAGGGGGATCCGTCCATTGTCGGCAGAATTTCTCGGGTTGGTAGGTTAACACCCCTTACCTGTACTGGAAACCCCCAATGTGAACGGCATCGGCCAACGTTTCACCGCAAGTGTCCTCCGGAACGGGGGTCTAGCACCCCAGGGAGCCGCGATTCCCCGTCTAACGGCCGGTACAGGTAGGCGCCAGTCCCCACCTTGTCAGACCGTCTAAGTCTCTACGCACCTAGACACCAGTTGGTCCGGTGCATGTTCGGCACCAGGCCCAAAAAAGACCTACTCCGAAGAGGAAGAAACCTGCCCTCAACCGGCCTGCTTCTGATCGACCCTCCCGCTTGCCCTCTTTTCGCGACAATCAGCCTGGTGCTGTAGCATTAGATGCCCTGCCCACATCAATCATAGCAGGGTCGCTTCACCCGCTGAACTACCCCGACGCGAATTCCTGCCTTCAGCGAGGCGGCTGACGCAATCGCATTTTCCCAGAATGCGCAGTTTACCAAGTCACTTCAAGACAGCCTCCCCCGGAGTAGCCATGCTTTCGGTTGAACTTAGCCAACCCGGCGGGTCGATCTAGCCACTACGGTCCCCCCAGTCCTGAGATGGCGGGGCTGGTCCGACCTCGCCCTTTTTTTTCCGACCGTCATTGACCCTAAGGGTAGTTCGCCATGAGGAATCTCATTCTTGCCTTGGGAGTTGCACCCCTCCTGGCGGTGTGTTCGCTGGCAGCCGCCGAGCCGACGGCAAAAACGCGAGAAACCTACCCGCTCGAAAGCAAGCGTGCCGCCGGGACCGTCGACCGCGTCGAGGTGGTCTTGGAGGCCGGCGGCGACTTGCTCCCAGGCGACATGACCAACGGGGGTGCCGCCAAGCCCAGTCCGGTGAAGATGAAAGCCGTGGCCAACCTGACGTACGAGGAGAAGTCCCTGGAGGTCCCCATCAAGGCCGGCGGCATCCTCCGCTCGGTCCGGCACTACGACAAGGCAGAGGCCACGATCCACGTGGGCGGCGACGATATCCGGCCCACGCTCCGGGACCAGCGGCGCACGATCGCCGTTGAAATCGACGGGGGAGAGGCAACCCTCTTCAGCCCGGCCGGGATGCTCACTCGGGAAGAGTTGGACCTGCTCGACCTGCCGGGAAACAGCCTGCTCCTGGAACGTCTCCTGCCCGGAAAGCCGGTGGCGCTGAACGACACGTGGAAGCATCCGGACGCGGTGCTCGCGGCCCTCTGCGGCCTGGACGCGGTCAGCTCGAACGCGGCGGAGAGCGTGCTCCGTCTGGTCTCGGACGGCGTGGCGCGAATCGAGATGTCCGGGACCGTCGCGGGAACCGCCGACGGGGCGTCCACGTCGATCGAGGTCAAGGCAAAGTACCGTTTCGACACCAAAAGCGGCCGGGTCACTTGGTTCGGGCTGGTGACCCAAGAGAAGCGGCCCCCGGGGGCCGTCGGTCCCGGCCTGGACGTCGCGGCCCGGCTTCAGATCAAGGTCGCACCCGGGGAGAAACCGGTCCACTTGGCCGACGCGGCCCTCAAGGACCTGAAACCCGTGCCGACCGAGGAATCGAAACAGCTTCAGTTCCTCTCGCGTGAGGCGGGCTGGGAGCTGGCCCACGACCGCCGTTGGATCGTGATCCAGGAGAGAAAAGACACCGTCGTGCTGCGCATGGTCGACGAGGGCGACTACGTGGGCCAGTGCAACATCTCCGCGGCAAGCCGACCTCCCGAGGGCAAGGAGGTGACTCTCTCCGCCTTCCAGGACGACGTCCGCCAATCGCTGGGCAAGAGTTTCGGGCAGCTCGTCCGCGCCGGGCAGTCGCACAGCGACGCGGACTACCGCGTGTACCGCGTGGTGATCCAGGGGGAGGTCGCGCAAATGCCCATCCAGTGGGTCTACTACCGCCTGGCCGACCGCTCGGGCCGGCAAGTGATTCTCGCTTTCACGGTCAAGGGAGAGTACGTGGACCGCTTTGCCCGGGCCGACGAGGAGTTGGTCCGCAGCCTCCGCATCAGCGAGCCCAGGGTGGCCGCCAAGCCGGTCCCGGTCGCTGCCGGCGACGTGCCCGACAAACCCAAGCCCGCATCCGAGCCCGGCAGCGCCGCTAAGCCCGAGGGCTCCAAGAACCGCCGAGGCGCAGAGCCGCAGAAGAAGGACTGACGAGTCGATCGTGTCGCGGGGAGGGGATCGAATCCACCGAGTCGGCTGAAAGCCCCGTGGGGTCGCCGTCCACCGGGCTCCGGTCTCGAAGGTCTTTTCCCTCGGTCTCGGCTTCGCGCCTTTTTTGCCCCGCTTTCTGAGGGACTTCCGAAGTCTCCGAGACTTCGGAAGTCTGCGCGGCGCAGGCTCCTTCGGCCGCGATCAAGAAACAACACCGCCGCCTCCCTTGGGAGGGAAGCGGCGGCGATAGAAGGAAACCTCCCGTCGAATTGCGACCGGATGCGTCGCTGCGAGACGAACGAGGATCGGGCGTGGTACGTCCACAAGCCCTCGATGACCCCGGCTCACGCTAAAGGGTTGGCACCTCCGTCGGAATAACGAAACGGGAGGTTATATCCGATGCCTCGACCGGCGCCCCGATGCCGGCACGTTCCAGCAAAACATATCGGCAAATTCCGCCCCAAGGCTGCGGCCGAAATCACCCGCTTTCGCCGCCTCCTGGCTCCACCCGCGGCGGGGGCGAGCCTCATCGCACCTATCCTTCATCTATTATACGCCAGAATCGCCAGGGAACCAGGCTATTTCTTTTCCACCAGCCAGATGTTGCGGTATTGCACCTTGTTGCCGTGGCCCTGGAAGTGGATGGGCCGCGGTCCCGGGCCTTCGCCCGCCCGGCCGCCGTTGTTGCGCGGGAGCTCGCCGTCGTGGATCACCACGCCGTTGTGCCGGACGGTCATTTTGGCATTGGCCGTTTTCTTGCCCGCGGCGTCGTACCTCGGCGCCGTGAATTCCACGTCGTACGTCTGCCAGACCAGCGGCGCCAGACACATGTTCACCGCCGGCGGCTTGATGCTGTAGATTCCGCCGCACTCGTTGTCGTGCCCCTCCAGCCCGAAGGAGTCGAGCACTTGCACCTCGTAGCAGTCGTGCATGTAGACGCCGCTATTGGAGCGGCCCTGACCGCGGGCCCTGGGCATCCAGGAGAGGCAGAACTCCAGGTGCAGCGTGTAGTCGTTGAACGTCTCCTTGGTCGTGCAGCCGGAAAGGAGAGTCTTCCAATCGGTCAGCACGCCGTGGTCGAACTGGTCGCCGTTGGTTCCGTCGAAAACGATCTTGGCTTTCTCAGGCGGCTTGGCGCCGAGGGTCGGGCTTTGGCGCTCGGTCCGCTTGAGATTCGCGCCATGCCTGGGGTCGATGGTCAACATCATTCCCGCGTCCGCGATCCTGCCGCGAACCTCCACGCCCTTCAGTTCGATCGCGCCGTTGCGCCGCTGGCCCTCCAGGCGGACCCGCTTGTCGCCCTTGCTCCAGCCCTCGCCGGGCAGCCCGCCCTTGAGCACGTACACGTCGAACTTCCCATCGCCCGAAGCCACAACTTGGGCGCCGAGCTTCTCCCCCTTGTTCCCTCCGAAGAGCGTTCCTTGGCCCACGTATTCACCCTGGACGTGGAAGTCCGGGTCCTGGGCCGCCACCTTCGGGTCGATAATCTCCTGCGCCGCGCAGCCGACGGCCACGGCCAGCGTGGCGATGCCAAGCGCTCCGAGGATCTGGAGATACTTCTTGGTCCGTCTCATCGTTGGTCCTCCACAGAAACCACGCGGGGCAAGGAGCCGCCGCTACGCCTCGACGATCAACGTCCGGCGTCGATTATAGGCGGCCATGGATAGCAACGCAAACACACAGCCCGCCGCCCCGTTTGGGTGGGGCGCTAGGGCGGTTCGTGTGATCAGCAAAGCGTTCTTGCCGCCGCGGCACCCGAAAGGTAACATGAACTTGCAGGAGGGAAAGATGACGCCCGACAAGAATCGCGCCATTCGGATCATTGCGGAGATTGTGCGCCAAGCGGGCGGAGAGTTGACCGGCACCACGCGGCTCTACAAGGCGTTCTACTTCGCTCATCTCTACTACGCCGAGTCGGCACCGGGGTATCTCTCGGACTGGCCGATCGTGAAGATGCCCAACGGACCGGGAATCGACTCGGGAACCCAGTTGATCGCGGAGATGAAAGATGCCGGCCTACTCGCCACGGATCACGTCCAAGTCGGCCCGTTTCAATCGATGCGATTCCGGTTGACGGGCAAGGAACCGAGCGGTGATGCGTTGCCGGGCGATGCCGTCCAGGCGATCCAGCAGGCAGTTCAACTGGTGCAGGACAAGGCGGCCGGCGAGTCAAGCGAGTTGACCCGCGAGTTCTCGCGTTCCTGGCATCTTGCGAAAGACGGCGCGGAACTCGACATCTACATCGACCTCATCCCGGACGATGAGTACGCATCACGGGACAGGAGTCTTGAGAAGATGAAGGCGGCGTGGGAAGCCGCCTCCCAAGACGAGAACGCTTTTCTGCACCCAGCGCCCGTTACGGATACCAAGACCTAGCCCACTCCAGGTAGGCGATGTAGGTGCCCGAAGTCGCGAGGATTCGCCGAAGGTCCCGCAGCCGTTGCATCTGAGGGTCTTCCGTAGAAAGGCCAACAGTCTCGTTCAAGAACTCTGCGACCGTCAGACACACTGGCATGTCGCGCGACGGGTCCTCTTTCACGCAGAGTTGGTCGAGTGCTCGGGCGGCGATTTCCTGCGGAGAGTCGCCTCGGTCAAACGCCTCGAGGAGGAAGTCCTGCAAACCCCAGTCGCGCAAGAACACGCCGAACTCCACCCCGCACGTGCGGGCCGCCTGGGCTGCTGTGTTCTTGAAGATTTGACGCCAAGCGGATTTCATTGCTGTACACTTTGAGGGCCAGCCCTGGTACCACGAATGCCCAGGTAGCAGCGGTCATTATATCGGGCAGTATTGCGTGGCACGAGGTGGGAATCGCAGTTTTCTTGTGACGTAACATGTCGCCTTTCAATGACTTACCGATTGATTCAGGAATTCGCGTTGGTCAAGTGTTGATCGGCACGCCACGATTCGACCTTGTTCTTTGCTTGTTTGCCGAAGTATCTCGAAACCGGCGAAACGATTGCGCGGATTGAATTCAGCCAGCGGCGAGAAAGAATAGGTTGAATGGGTCATGTGCGGCATCACCGGAGCAGTCTGGACGGAACCGCAGAAGGCCATTGATGAAGCCACCCTGCGGCGCATGGTCGAGGTCTTGACCCATCGCGGCCCGGACGGGGACGGGGTCTACACCTCGGGCTTGGCGAGCAGCCCGGGCCATGGGATCACTCCGGGAGTCGCCCTCGGGCACCGTCGCCTGGCGATCATCGACCTGGTCGGCGGCAAGCAGCCGATGGCCAACGAGGACGGCTCGGTCTGGATCGTCTTCAACGGCGAGATCTACAACTTCCGCGACCTCCGCCGCCGTCTAGAGGGGGCCGGGCACCGCTTTCAGACCCAAAGCGACACGGAAACGATCATCCACCTCTACGAGGACGAAGGGCTGGACTTCGTCGGGCACCTGAACGGGATGTTCGCCCTGGCCATCTGGGACGCGACCCGGCGACAGCTCGTCTTGGCCCGCGACCGCCTCGGCGAAAAGCCGCTGGTGTACCGACAAGAGCCAGACCGGCTGCTGTTTGCCAGCGAGCTGAAAAGCCTGATGGAGGTGCCGGGAATCCCGCGGGCGATGGACCCGCAGGCCCTCGACGCCTACCTCACCTTCCAGTACGTGCCGCACCCGCAAACGATCTACCGCGGCATAAGCAAGCTGCCCCCGGCCCACATGGCGGTCTACCGCGACGGCCGGCTGGAACTCCGCTCTTACTGGCAGCCCGATTTCCAGCTTGAGGAAGACCGCTCGGTGGAGGACTACGCCCGGGAATTGCGCGAGCTAATGACCTCTTCCGTGCAGATGCGATTGGAGAGCGACGTTCCGTTGGGTGCGTTCCTCTCCGGCGGGACGGATTCGACGATCGTCGTCGGGCTAATGCAACGGCTCAGCAGCCGGCCGGTGCGGACCTTCTCCATCGGCTTCCCGGTGGCGGAATACGACGAGACCCGCTATGCCCGGATCGTCGCCGAGCGGTTGGGGACGGTCCACGAGGAGTTCCGCGTGGAGCCGGACGCCATCGAGGTGCTGCCCAAGCTGGTGTGGCACTACGATGAGCCGTTTGCCGACAGCTCGGCCGTCCCCACCTGGTATGTCTCCCAAGTCACGCGCCAGCACGTGACGGTCGCCCTTACGGGGGACGGCGGAGACGAGCTGTTCGCCGGCTACCCCCGCTACCAGGCGGTATGGCTTGCCACTTATTTCGACCGGCTGCCGAAGCTGCTCCGCCGCGTGCTGGCCGGGCGCTACTGGCAGAAGCTCCCAGCCAGCCCGAGGCAGAAATCGCTCCGCCGCCGCTGGAAGCGGTTCACGGAGATGCTGAACTTCCCCCCGCTAAGGAGATACCTGGAGTGGATCGCGATCTTCAACGAGACCCGCCGAGCGGAGCTCTACACCGACGAGTTCCTGGCGACTCTCCCCGACCACGATCCCCTGGAGTTCCTGGCAGCCCGGGCGGCTCAAAGCTCCCGCCGCGACCCGGTTACCTCCGTGAGCCTCACGGACCTCACGACCTATTTGCCATGCGACTTGATGACCAAAGTAGACATTGCCTCGATGGCCCACGGGCTGGAGACGCGGCCGCCGTTCTTGGACTATCGGGTCGTGGAACTGGCCGCCAGGATGCCGCTGAGGTGGAAATTCCGTTACGGTCGCGGCAAACGGATCCTGCTGGCGGCCTTTGCAGACCTCTTGCCGCCGGAGATCCGAAAACGGCCGAAGATGGGTTTCGGCGTCCCGCTGGACCATTGGTTCCGGGGCCCTTTGGCCGAGTTCGCCCGGGAGGTGCTGTTGGACGGGCGAACGCTCCGGCGGGGACTGTTTCGCCCGGCGGTGGTGCGGCAGTTGGTGGAGGCCCATTTATCGGGCCGGTTCGACCATAGCTATCGGTTGTGGGCCCTGTTGGTGCTGGAGCTTTGGCAGCGGCGTTGGATGGACTGATCGCCCCGCCTTGCACACTCGGTGCCTGCGCCGCTCGATTCGCCGGGAATCCCGGTCGCACCCGGCCCCAACAAAGGCTCGGCGGGAGCCTCGCCCTCCCGGTGCCTTGTCACTTGACGGCTACACGTTTGGCGGGAGCCGCCCTTTAGCCCCCGGGAATCAAGAGCTACAATAGCACAGCGGGCCGTCGGGTTGTCGGGAGGACGGACAACGAAAGGGGAGATGCGACATGACAGACCAGGTCATGGCGGTGATCCTGGCAGGCGGAAAAGGATCGCGGCTGGAGCCGTTGACGCGGGATCGGGCGAAACCCGCAGTTCCTTTCGGCGGCTCGTATCGGATCGTCGATTTCACCCTGTCGAACTGTCTCAATAGCGGGATACGGAAGCTCCTGGTGCTGACCCAGTACAAGGCGATGAGCCTGGATCGGCACATCAACATGGGCTGGCAGCGGTATTTTTGCCGCGAGCTGGGCGAGTTCGCCGACGTCGTCCCCCCGCAGCAGCGGATCGACGAGAACTGGTACCAGGGCACCGCCGACGCCGTTTACCAGAACATCTACACGATCGAGAAGGAAAAACCGCGCTACGTGCTGATCCTCGCCGGGGACCACATCTACAAGATGAACTACCTGAAGCTCCTGGAGTGCCACGTCGAGACCGGCGCGGAGGTGACGATCGGCGTCCTTCGCCGCCGCCGGACCGAGGCCAGCCGCCAGTTCGGCGTCATGGAGGTCAACACCGCCAGCCGCGTGATCGGCTTCGAGGAGAAGCCCGTGGACCCCAAGCCGATCCCGGGCGATGGCGAGCATTGCCTGGCGTCGATGGGAATCTACATGTTCACGGCGAGGTACCTCTTCGAGGAGCTTTGCCGCGACGCGACCCGGCGGACCAGCCGCCACGATTTCGGCAACGACATCATCCCCTCGATCATCCGCACGAACCGCGTCTACGCCTACCCCTTCCGCGACGAGAACCGCAAGAAGGACTTCTACTGGCGGGACGTGGGCACGCTGGACGCCTACTACGACGCCAACTTGGACCTGGTCGCGGTCGACCCCGAGCTGAACATGTACGACGATCAGTGGCCCATCCGCACCTACCAGGCCAATTTGCCCCCGCCGAAATTCGTCTTTGCCGACGAGCACCGCCGCGGGTTCGCCCTGGACAGCATCGTCTGCCCGGGGTCGATCGTCTCCGGCGGCAGGGTGCAGCGCTCGATCCTCGGCCCGCGGTGCCGCATCAACAGCTACGCCGAGGTCCAGGACTCGATCCTCTTCGCCGGCGTGAACATCGGCCGGCACGCCAAGGTCCGCCGGGCCATCATCGACAAGGGAGTCAGCATTCCGGCCGGCATCGAGATCGGCTACGACCCCGAAGTCGACCGGGCCCGCGGCTTCACGATCACCGAAGCCGGCGTGACCGTCATCGCCAAGGCGGAAGGCACCGAGCGCTTCCTGGAGGCCGAGCCGGCGACTGCGTGAGAGGCCCGAGAAGTCTCCCGAACACGCCGGTCGTGGCTACGGTGCCGAAGCCTCGCCTGTGATCTGCTTGAGTGCCCTCTGGGCAGCCGGGCCGGCGGCGTAGCCTCCCCTCTTGAACATTTTGGTCAGTTCCGGGATCGCTGCCTTGGCCGCAGGGCCCATCTCTCCCAGGGCGACCGCGGCGGCGACACTGACCGACTGGTTTTGGCTCCCGAGCAACGGAATGAGGTCAGGGATTGCCGCTTTGGCCTCCGGCCCCATCCGCGCCAAGGCCCCCGCGGCCGCCGCGCGTACCGAGTCCTTCGCGTCCTTGAGCAAGGGAATGAGTTGCGGGATCGCTGCCTTGGCCTCCTTTTCCATGCCCCCCAAGGCTCCGGCGGCCTCGATGCGCACCGATTCTTCCGGGTCTTTGAGCAAGGCAATGAGGTCAGGGACGGTGGCCTTCGCTTCCGCCCCGATGTCCCCCAGGGCTTGGGCACCGGCCTGACGGACCGTCGCCTCCTTGTCCTTGAGGGAACCGGCCAGTGCCGGTACCGCTGCCGCACCCAACTTCGCCAGGGTTGCGGCGGCGGCGATGCGAAGCTCGGTGCCCTCGTTTGTCTCCGCCAGCAATTGGGCAATGGCGGGGAGCGTCGTATCGACCTCCGGCTCCATGCTCCTTAGTGCCAGGACGGCAGTCGCGCGAACACTCTTGTCCTCGTTCTTATCCGAGAGTACCCCGACCAGTGCCGGGACTATCTCCTTGGCCGCGGGGCCTAGGTTCCCTAGACCCTGCGCGGCACTGCGACGGACCCCCGCGTCGCCGTCCTTCAGTAGTCCATCCAGCACCGGAATGGCTGCTTTGCCCTCGAAGCCCGAGGATCCCAGGGCGTTCGCGGCACTGCGCCGGACCTCCGGGTCGGCATCCTTGGCGCGCTGTTTCCAGTAGCTCAAGGGCTGCCCGCGGAACGCAGGCTCTCGGCCACATCCGAGGCAAACCAGGACACCGCTGAGCAGGATGACAAGTCGTCTCATGGCAGACTCCTCGCTTACGAGACCCGTCCAGACCTCGCCAACGCGGCGGAGGATGCCAGGATCGTACCCCATCCCGCCCCGCCCGGCAATCCTCGCGGCCCGATCGGGCGCCGCAGCGAATCGTCGGCGTAAGGGCCCGGTTGCCATTACTGCGGGTCGTAGCCCAAGTTCGGCGCCAGCCAGCGCTCGGTCTCTTGGAGTCTCATCCCTTTGCGGCGGGCGTACTCTTCGACCTGGTCGCGCGCGATGCGGTCCACGGAGAAATAGCGCGACTGCGGATGGGCGAAGTACAGCCCGCAGATCGAAGCCGCCGGGTCCATCGCCATCGTCTCCGTAAGCCGGATGCCGGTCTGCCGCTCGGCGTCGAGGAGGCGGAAGAGCGTGCTTTTCTCGGTGTGGTCGGGGCAGGCGGGGTAACCCGGCGCGGGCCGAATGCCGCGGTACTTCTCGGCGATCAGCTCTTCGCCGGTGAGATGCTCGTCGCGGCCGTAGCCCCAGTCGGCCCGGGCGGTCTGGTGGAGCCGTTCCGCGAACGCCTCGGCGAGCCGGTCGGCCAAGGCTTTGGCCATGATGGCGCTATAGTCGTCGTGCTGGGCCTCGAAGCGGGCGACCAGCTCCGCCGCGCCCTCCCCGGCCGTTAGGGCGAACGCACCAAGATAATCCGTCCGGCCGCTTTCCCTCGGCGCAACGAAATCCGCCAGCGCCAGAAAATGCTCCTGCCCCTTGCGCTGCCACTGCTGCCGGAGCGTGTGGAACCGGGCCAGCTCGCTGCGGTGGTCCGCGTCCTCGTACACCAGGATGTCGTCGCCGACCGAGGCCGCGGGCCAGAACCCGTAGACCGCCCGCGCTCGAAGCAGCTTCTCTTGAACGATCCGCGCCAAGAGCCCCCGGGCGTCGTCGAACAGCTTTCGGGCCTCACCGCCGACCTCCGGATCGTCGAAGATCCGCGGATACTTGCCGCGCAGCTCCCAGACCATGAAAAACGGCGACCAGTCGATGTATTGAACCAGCTCCTCCAGCGGATAATCGCGCAGCACGCGGGTGCCGGTGAACGACGGCACGTCGATCCGCACGCTCGTCCAATCGGTGGGGAAACGCCGGGCGACCGCCTCGGCGTAGGGAACCAGCTCGATTGCCTGGCGGCGGCGGAAGGCCTCCGCGAGCCGCTCTTGCTCGGCCCGGTTCTGGCGGTCGAAGGCCGAGCGCGACTCCGGCTGCACGAGCCGCTCCACGACACCCGCGCTCCGCGAGGCGTCCGGCACGTGGACGGTGACGTGGCGGTAAGCGGGGGCAATCTTCACGGCCGTGTGCTTCGCGCTGGTGGTCGCCCCACCGATCAAGAGCGGCAGGTCCATCCCCCGGCGGTCCATCTCCCGCGCCACGTGGACCATCTCCTCCAGGCTCGGCGTGATCAGGCCGCTGAGGCCCACCATGTCCGCCTTTTCGTCGATTGCCGTCTGGAGGATCTTGTCGCAAGGGACCATCACGCCAAGGTCGATCACTTCGTAGTTGTTGCAGGCCAGCACGATGCCGACGATATTCTTGCCGATGTCGTGGACGTCGCCTTTGACGGTGGCCATGACGATCTTGCCGCGGCTCCGTCTTGAGCCACGGCCGGGTGGCGTGCCCTCGCGGAGCGTGGGCACGTCCTCCGCTTCGCACGGCGACGCAACCCGCGCCGTGCCGCCCTCCGCCCCGGCTTTCTCCTCTTCCATGAACGGGAGCAGATACGCGACCGCCTTCTTCATCACCCGGGCGCTCTTGACCACCTGGGGCAAAAACATCTTGCCCTCGCCGAACAGGTCGCCCACGATCTTCATCCCGGCCATGAGCGGCCCTTCGATGATCGCCAGGCCGGCGGGGTACTTCGCGCGGGCCTCTTCCAGGTCCTGCTCGACGTGGTCCGCGATCCCTTGGATCAGGGCGTGGCTGAGCCGCTCTTCGACGGCAGCCTCTCGCCAGGCCTGTTGGGCCTTCTCGCTCGGGGCCTCTTGCGTGCGGAGCGATTCGGCCAGCTCGATGACCCGCTCCGTGGCGTCCGGCCGGCGGTCCAGGAGCATGTCCTCGACCCGCTCCAATAGCTCGGGCGGGATCTCCTCGTACACGTCCAACTGCCCGGCGTTGACGATGGCCATGTCCAGGCCGGCCCTGATCGCGTGGTACAAGAACGCGGCGTGCATCGCCCGCCGCACGGGCTCGCTGGTGCGGAAGGCGAACGAGATGTTGCTCACACCGCCGGAGACCTTCACCCCCGGGAAAAGCTCCTTGATCTGCCGCGTGGCCTCGATGAAGTTCGCCGCGTAAGGGTTGTGCTCCTCGATCCCGGTGCCGACGGTGAGGATGTTCGGGTCGAAGATGATGTCCTGCGGCTTCATGCCCACCTTCTCCGTGAGCAGGTGGCAGGTCCGGCGGGCAATCGCCACCTTGTGCTCCACGGTCACCGCCTGCCCGCGCTCGTCGAACATCATCACGACGCAGGCCGCCCCGTAGCGTCGCACGAGCTGGGCGTGCCGCAGGAACTCCTCTTCGCCCTCCTTCAGGCTGATCGAGTTGACGATCGCTTTCCCCTGCACGCACTTCAGACCGGCCTCGAGGATCGACCACTTGGAGCTGTCGATCATGACCGGGACGCGGGCGACGTCCGGCTCGGCACTCAAGAGGTTCAGGAAGCGGGGCATGAGGGACTCGCCGTCCAGGAGGGCGTCGTCCAGGTTCACGTCGATGACGTTCGCGCCCCCTTCGACCTGCTGCCGGGCCACGGCAACCGCCTCTTCCAGCCGGCCTTCCCGGACCATCCGGGCAAAGGCCCGCGAGCCCGAAACGTTCGTCCGCTCGCCGATCATCGTGAAGGCGTTTTCCGGCCGAAGCACGAGCGGCTCCAAGCCGCTGTAGCAGGAGAAGGGGATCGGCGGCGGGGGCTTCCGCGGCGGCGTGCCCGCCACCGCGCCGGCGATGGCCCGGATGTGGGCCGGCGTCGTCCCGCAGCAGCCGCCCACGACGTTCAGCCACCCGTTGGCCGCAAACTCTCCCAGCACCGCGGCCATCTGCTCGGGCGTCTCGTCGTAGCCGCCGAATTCGTTGGGCAGGCCCGCGTTCGGATGACAACTCGTATAGACCGGGCAAAGCCTCGCCAGCTCCTCGACGTGCGGACGCATCAGCTCCGGTCCCAAGGCGCAGTTGATCCCAACGCTGAACAGATCGGCGTGCCCGATCGAGACGCAAAACGCCTCGAGCGTCTGCCCCGAGAGCGTTCGCCCGCTGCGGTCGGTGATCGTCACCGAAGCCATTACCGGCAGGCGGGCACCGCGCTCGTCGAAGTGCTGCTCGATCGCAAAAAGGCATGCTTTGAGGTTGAGCGTGTCGAAGACCGTCTCGGCCAGGAGGACGTCGGCGCCGCCTTCCACCAGCGCGGCGACTTGCTCGCGGTAGGCCGCGACCAGCTCGTCGAACGAGACGGCCCGGTATCCGGGGTCATTCACGTCCGGCGAAAGCGAGGCGGTGCGATTGGTCGGCCCGATCGCCCCCGCCACGAACGCAGTAGGACAGGCATCTTGCCTGTCATCAGGAGCTTCAGGAGCATGGATTGAGCTTCGAGTCGGAACGAACCCAGTAGGACAGGCATCTTGCCTGCCATCAGCAGGCCCGGCGTCTCGCCGCTTGGGTGGCATGGCGTCCCTTGCGTCGCCATGCGCCTCCAGAGACGTGCCCACGCTTCGCGCGGGCATGCCACCCAACCGATATTCCTCCACCGCCTCTCGTGCGCATCGCACCGCTGCCAGGTTGATCTCCCGCACGCGATCCGCCAACCCATAGTCGGCCAGGGAAATCCGGTTGGCGTTGAACGTGTTGGTGCAGACGATGTCCGCCCCCGCCTCCAGGTAGGCCCGGTGGATCGCGCGAACCGCCTCCGGCCGGGTGATCGAGAGGAGATCGTTGCAGCCCTTCAGGTCGCGGGGATGGCCGGCGAACTCGCGGCCGCGCCAACTCGCCTCATCCAGGCCCAACTGCTGGATCATCGTGCCCATGGCACCGTCGAGGATGAGAATCCGCCCCGCGGCGGCCTGCTGGGCGTGTTCGACCGTTGGCAGCCGGGCGTTTTCCATGAGTTCCTTCAGGGCGAAAGTGCTGCAAGACCTTGCTGGTTCGCAGGTTACGTCAGGCAGAGCACTGCCGTGTACCCCCGCAAGTATCACATGGCCACCGCCCGGCGGCAACCCAGGCTGCCGCGCCGGCCGAGACCGAGGCGGCCGCGCCGAAGCCGTTATATGAGTGTAACGATCGAGTCAATCCTGTTGCGTTCCCATTGCCGAGGAGGATAATTAGGGATGGGTGCTCCTTGGGGAGGAACGCGGCGGTCGCAGTACGTCTGGAGAAGGGGGTGTACCGGTGGCCAGCAGGAAAGTAAGTATTCGGATTGGGCTTGGGTTTGTCGCTGCGACCCTCGCCTTGTGGACGTCCACATCCTCGTCGCAGGAGGCGAAAGTCGTTATCAGCGGAGACGGAGCGGCGGTGGTCAAGGTCGAGTCGGCTGCCCCTTCGGCAGGCCCGTCGGCAACCGCGCCCGGGATGCCCGAGCTACCGCCGGGAGTGAAACTTCCCCCAGGAATGAAGCTCCCGCCGGGGATGAAGCTCCCGCCGGGCATGGAGCCGCCCAAGCCGGACGAGAAGGGCAAGCCGGGCGAAAAGAAAGAAGGCCCCCCGCCGGTCCAACGCCCCACCACGCCCCCCAAACCACCCGATCCCAACGAGCTCAAGGTCCGCCCCGACAAGGAAGGCAAGCTCAGCTTCAACTTCAAGAACCAGCCCTGGCAGGCGGTCCTCGAATGGCTGGCCGACGTCTCCCGCATGAGCCTCGACTGGCAGGAGCTGCCGGGCGATTACCTCAATCTCAGCACGCCGCCGGGGCGAAGCTACACCGTCAGGGAGGCGCGGGACCTCGTCAACCGCCACTTGTTGGCCCGCGGGTACACGCTCCTCTGCCGCGATGAGCTGCTCACGGTGGTCAACCTGGAGAAGCTCAATTCCGCCGTGGTGCCGCGCGTCGCTCCCGACGAGCTGGCCAAACGCGACCCGTACGAGTTCGTCAAGGTCTCGTTCCCTCTGGACTGGATGCTGGCCGAGACGGCGGTGGAGGAACTCAAGCCCATGCTCAGCCGCCACGGCAAGCTCACTCCGTTGAAGGCCACCAACCGGCTGGAGGCCATGGACGCGGTGGTCAACCTCCGCGAGGTTCAGGCCGTGCTCACCGCCGAGCAGTCCCCGGAGAGCCAAGAGGGGTTGGTCCGCAAGTTCCGGCTCAAATACACCAGGGCCTCCGACGTCTGCGAGCAGTTGTACACCCTGGTGGGCGTGGAAGGCAAGCCCGGCGGGATGAAGAAACCGGGCTCGCCGGAGCAGATGAGTGAGGAAGCCCGCCGGATGATGGCCATGCGGGGCGGCATGGTGGAGATGCCGCCGGGCGGCCCGCAGGGGCCGCAGCCGCAACCCGGCCAACCAGGGGCCCCCGGCGGGCTGCCGAAGCCCAAGGTGGAAGTGAACCTGACGGTCAGCAAGGCCGACAACAGCATCATCGCCGTCGCCCCGCCCGACAAGATGGTCATCATCGCCCAGGCGATCAGGGCCATCGACGTTCCCGGCAACGAAGGGCAGTCGATCCTCGGCACGGTGCAGCGGTGGCAGGTCTACCGGCTGGCGGCCATCGATCCCGAGCCGCTGATCCAGACCCTGCAGGAGTTGGGCAACCTGGACCCCAGCACGCGGCTCCAGGCCGATAAGAAAAACCGCGCAGTGGTCGCCTACGCCCCGTTGGTCGACCACGTGACGATCCGCACCCTCATCGATCGCCTCGACGGCAGCAGCCGGGAGTTCACCGTCATCTCCTTGCGCCGCCTGGAGGCCGAGTACGTCGCCGGAACGATCGAGTTCATGATGACCGGCGAGCGGGGGGATAAGAAACAGCAGCGCTCGCGGTACTACTACCCATGGGACTACGGCAGTTCCCGCGGGCAGCAGGAGGAACCGACCGACAAGTTCCGCGTCGAGGCCGACATCGAGCGCAACCGCCTGATCCTTTGGGCCAATCCGATTGAGATGGAGGAAATCAAGAAGCTCCTGGTCAAGCTCGGTGAGAACCCGGAGGGCGGCGGCCCGCCCACCATCCGTGTCCTGGACCTTCCCCCGGGCAAGGAAACGGACGAGTTGTTGGAGCGGATCCGGCGGCAGTGGCCTTCGGTGGCGCCGAACGAGCTGAGTCTTCCTCCGCCCGAAGCGCCCCAAGAAAAGCCGGCCGCGAAGCCCAAGACCGAATCGCCGCAACCGGCGGGGCCCTCGAAAAGGACCGCCGGGTGGCAAGTTCCGCACGCGGATCCGTCGTCGCCCGGGGACGCGAGCACGGCAATGACGGTCGTCTTGGCTCCCGAGCCACAGGCGCCGGTGGCCGCGGCGCAAAAGACCGCGGCGGCTGCCCCGGCAGAAGCCAAAAAGGGCGGTGATCCGGCGAAGCCCGGCGAAGAGAAGAAAGAGGAGCCGCAACCGGCGTCTCCGCCCGAGCCCGCCAAAGAAAGGCCCCGGGGCGCATTGCCCCGGCCGGTGCCGCCCGGTGTGCCGCCGGGTGTGCCGCCCAAGGTCGCTCCACCCGCCGGCCCGCCGCCGCCGATCACCGTCACCCGCACCGCCGATGGGAAGCTGATGATCACCTCCCTGGACACCCAGGCGCTGGACCGTCTGGAGGAGCTGATCGAGCGGATGGGAACGGCCGGGCGGACCGACTACCAGATGTTCAAGCTGAAGTATGCCCTGGCCTCCTCGGTCGCCACGATTCTCAAGGAGATCTTCAAGGAGGGCGGCGACAAGCGGCGAATGCCTCTCTGGATGGAGCTGGAATACGGGCTGGGCGACAGCTCGGACAAGGATCGCACCCGGCTCTCCAAGCGGAAACCCTTGAAGATCGTCTCGGACATCGACACCAACTCGATCCTCGTCCAGGGGGCCGACACCTCGCAATCGAAAACGATCAAGGAGCTGATCGAGTACTACGACAAGCCGGAGCCGAAGGACGCCCAGTCGGTCCACACGACGGAGACCTTCAAGCTCCGCTGGTCCAAAGCCGAGGTGGTCGCCGAGACGATCAAGGAGCTCTATCGCGACCTGTTGAGCCCCAAGGACAAGGCGCTGGCCGGCCAGGAGCAGCGGCGCGAGCGGCCGTTCATCTTCATGTTCGACGAATCCTCCGGTGAGAGCGAGGGCCAGAAAAGGCCCCGCTTCCAAGGGCTTCTCTCGATCGGCGTGGAAAAGATCTCCAACACGCTATTGGTTTCGGCCCCGCCTTACTTGCTCGAGGACGTCGGCAAGATGATCAAGGAGCTGGATGAGGCCGCCCAACCCACCGAGTCCGTCTCGGTCCTCAAGATCGGCGCGGGCATGAGCCCCACGCAGATCGAAGCGGCGATTTCCAAAGTCATGGGCGACGGCGCCGCGGGCCGCGTGGGCCGCACGCGACCGGGCACGGGTCAACCCGGCCAGCCCGGTCAGCCCGGCGAACACCGCCGCGATCAGCCCGGCGACCGCCGTGGCGCCCGCGCCGGCAGCGGCAGCGGGAACTGATCCGCTGGCGGGCGGCATCAGACGTCCGTAACGAGCCCCAGTGGAACGATGCCAAAGAGCGCCCGCAACTCACGCCTTCCACGAAAAGTCCTCCCGCGGCTGAAGCTGTGGTTCGAGATCGGGGATCGCTACGTCTTCGGGCGGGGAATCCGCGACATCCTCCAGGAAGTGGATGAGACCGGCTCGATCAAGGCAGCCGCGACGCGGGTTGGCAAGAGCTACCGATTCGTTTGGTCGCGGATCAAGGACGCAGAAGCGGCCATGGGGGCCCCGTTGGTGATCGCACGCGTCGGCGGCCGGGATGCCCGCCGAAGCGCTCTGACAAGCCTGGCGCGCGACCTCGTGCTCGATTTCGACGGCATCCATCGGCATCTCTCGGAGGTCCTGGATCGGCAGTCGCGCAAGCGCATTCTCCGGACTCTCGAAAGACACGCCGACCCCGGTTGACCGCCCCTCTTGACAGCCGAGCCGCACCGGCGATAATCGACGGCAAATGGCACATTGGTGCAATTTGCCTTGCTCGCGGCAAGGGCCCAAGGGGAGCGTGGCGCGGCAAAGCCGCAGGAAGTCTGCGCGGGAGAGTCTTGTTCGGAAAGCAAGACTCTACGCACCTGCAATACAGAGTGCGTTGGTGTCTTCGGGGAGGCTCACGTCATGTCCGTTGTGCGAATGTCCTTGAATCGCGGGCTCCTGTCGAGCAGCCGTCTCCGCCGGCTCGTTGCGGGCACGGAAGATACGCGGCCGTGGGAACTTGCCGTCCTTCTTGGCTTTGGAGTTGCGGCGGCGGTCGCCTCGACGTGCCTTGACCTTCGACTGCGGATCCCCGGTCACGCAATACTCCGCGCCGTCTTCCCGCTGGCCGTCGGGCTGGCACTGGTGCCGCGCCGGGGCGCCGGGGCCACGATGAGTGTCACGGCCCTCCTTGCCAGCCTGCCGCTCGGGTACGCGATCCCCTCCACCGATGGGATGAGCCTGGGGGCCTTGACGAGCCTCGCCCTGATCGGCCCGTCCTTGGATTGGTGCCTGCGGCGGGTCCGGACGGGCTGGCAGGCCTACTTGGGATTCGCCGCAGCGGGCCTGCTCGCCAACTTGGGGGCCCTCGTTGCGCGGACGGCGGCCAAGCTGGCCGGCCTTGACCGGCTGGGGGCCCAGCCGCTCTCGACGTGGCTGCCGCAGGCCGTGCTCAGCTACGCCCTCTGCGGCGGCCTGGCCGGCGTCGTCAGCGCCCTCATCTGGTTTCAGCGGCGCCGCCCCGACGTCGACGCTCCTGGGGAGCCCGCTCCGTGATCTACGTGGGCATCGACGATACCGACGTGCCCGGCTCGCCCGGCACAAACCAGTTGGCCAGGGCGATTGTCCGGGACCTCGCCCCCTTGTGCCGCTGCGTTCGGATTGTCCGCCACCAGCTTCTCGAACACCCCGACGTGCCCTGCACCACCAAGAACGGGTCGGCCTCGATCACCTTGGAACCGCAAGCCCAAGTCTCCATCGAGCAACTCGTGCCGCTGGTAAGGGCCCGCATGCTTGCCTGGTTTGTTTCCGGCAGCGACCCGGGGCTCTCGATCGCCGCGAACGTGCCGCAGTCCGTATCAGAGTTCGGGCGCCGCTGCCAGCGGCAGTTGGTGGCCCAGGACGAAGCGCGCGGGCTGGCCGGGGCGTGCGGCCTTTACTTGGCCGGCCTGGGCGGCACGGAAGCCGGGGTGATCGGGGCGCTGGCCGCCGTGGGGCTGGCGGTCACCGGCGACGACGGGCGGGTCGTCCAGCTAGGGGATTGGCCCGACGACCTCAGCGGGCCTCAACCCGTGGGAGTCCTCGACGGACGCGGCGTTGAGGTCCGGGAACTCGGAACCGGGGACTTGGTGAGAACGGGCCTGGTTGACGTGGGAAAGCACCTTCGTCCCAACCGGCGATCCGGACGTGACGTGCTCTTCGTCCGACGAGAGCCCGACGATTCGTCTCCTAAAGCACCGTACTCGGGGGTTCGCCTTCCATGAGTCGAATTGGCCGGAATCCACGGCTCGGTTTCACGTTGGTCGAGCTTCTGGTGGTGATCGCGATTGTGGGCATTCTCATATCGCTCCTCTTGCCGGCCGTTCAACAGTCGCGGGAAGCGGCCAGACAGGGCCAGTGCAAGAACCACCTCCGGCAGATCGTCCTTGCCCTCCACAACTACGAGCTGTCTTACAAAGTGTTTCCGCCCGGGGTCCTGGGCTCCGCCGGGGGCGCCTCGGCCAACGAAAGGCTCCACACGTGGCAGGCGATGGTCCTGCCCTACTTGGAGCAGACGGGCCTCCACAGCCGATACAACTTCAAGGTCCGCTTCGACCATCCGAGCAACTCCGCGATCGTCGTGCAGAGGATCCCGCTGTATCTATGTCCGTCCCTTGGCGACGACTTCGTGGAGGGGGCCTTCGCGCCGAGCCACTACGCCGGGAATGCGGGAACCGTTCCGGGGGCAAACGACGGTCTCCTGTTCCCGATGTCCTCGACGCGTTTCCAGCAGGTCGTGGATGGCCCGTCCAAGACCATCGCGGCCGGGGAGATTGCCTTTGAGACCGGCGGCTGGGCCCGCGGCGCCATCAACGCCGGTGGCGGCGGGGGCGGCGGCGGCAGCCAGGGATTCGGGCGCGCCGTTCTCCGTTGGTGGAAGGCGGCCGCCAACTGCGCCGCGCCCGGTATGAACCCTCCGGAGACCAACTGTTCCGGGAGCGCCGAGCGGCGGTTCCAGTTCTCCAGCCGTCACCCCGGGGGCTGCAGTTTCGCCCTGCTCGATGGGAGCACCAGCTTCCTTTCCGATACCATCGATGTCAACGTGTTCCGCGGCCTGCTGACCACCGGCAGCGGCGAGATCGTCAGGGTCCCTTGAGGTGACAGAGGCGCCAGGGACATTTCCCCGCTTTGCCCCTGCGTACTGCCCTCTTCCCGGCACCGTTGTTGACCACCCTCGGGCCCGCGGCCGCCTCGGAAGTGGCCAAAATCGCATTGTGGACAATATGAGGCGTTTGGCACGTTTT
>CAYGZA010000073.1:0-21667 GCA_964354135.1 uncultured Planctomycetaceae bacterium | reverse complement strand
GCCAGATCAACTCGCTGCCGGTCTGCGTCAATCCCGGCAGCGCGTTCAACTGCTATTGGACCATGCCCTTCCGCAAGAAGGCCAAGGTGACCATGGAAAACCTCGACGAGCGTGACATGACCCTCTACTACCAGATCAACTACACGCTCACCGACGTGCCCGAGGATGCCGCCTGCTTCCACGCCCAGTTCCGCCGCGTTCCCAGGCTGCCCGTCAAGACGGTTTACACGATCCTCGACGGCGTGCGCGGCCGCGGGCACTACGTGGGGACCTACATGGCGTGGGAGGTCCGGAGCCCGGGGTGGTGGGGCGAGGGGGAGATCAAGTTCTTCCTCGACGGCGACCAGGAGTTCCCCACGATCTGCGGCACCGGCACCGAGGACTACTTCTGCGGCTCCTACAACTTCGAGAACCAGCGGACCCGTCGCTACCAGGAGTTCAGCACGCCCTACACGGGTCTGGCCCAGGTGTTGCCGCCGGACGTGACCTACCTGGTCGGCCAGCGTTTCGGGCTTTACCGCTGGCACATCGCCGACCCGGTCCGGTTCGAGAAGGACCTGAAGGTGACGATCCAGGCCCTGGGCTGGCGCGAAGACAAGCGGGGGCTGTACAAGCCGCTGGACGACGACATCGCGTCGGTGGCCTACTGGTATCAGTCCGAGCCGCACGCGAAGTTCCCGGCGCTGCCGGACAGAGACGCGCTCACGGTCAAGCCGCTATCCATTGTGAAGCCCAAGCCGGAGGAGAAGAAGGCCGGGCACTGAGTCGGCGAGGCGCCTTGCCGCCGGCAAACGTGGCCTGGCCGGGACGGCATCCGTTACGGCATCGTGTAGTCGCCCCGTGCCCGTCATCCATCGTTTTCGCCCAACCGCTGGATCAGTGCCTCGGTGAACTCGGCGGTGCCTAGCGTACCGCCCAGATCGCGGGTCTTTTGTCCCTCGGCCAAGGCGCGGTCGTAGGCCGCCTTGATGCGATCGGCAGTAGCGCGGCAGCGGGCGTCGCCCCGGCTCTCGGCCAGGTGGTTGAGCATCATCACGCCCGACATGAGAAGGGCCAGCGGATTGGCCACGCCTTGGCCGGCGATGTCCGGGGCCGAGCCGTGTACGGCCTCGAACACCGCCAACTCGTCGCCGACGTTCGCCCCCGGCACCGCGCCCAGCCCGCCCACCAGGCCCGCACACAGGTCGCTCACCACGTCGCCGTAGAGGTTCTCCAGCAGGAGCACGTCGAACTGCGTCGGGTCCTGCACGAGCTTCATGCAGCCGGCGTCGATAATCAGCTCCTGATAGTCGATGTTGGGATACTCGTCGTCGTGGACCTTCCGGGCGCATCGGAGGAAGAGACCGTCGGTCATCTTCATGATGTTGGCCTTGTGGAAGACGGTGATCCTGCGCCGCTTCCTGCGAGTGGCGTAGCGGAAGGCCCAGCGGGCGATCCGCGTGCAGGCCAGCTCCGTGGCGACCTTCATGCTCATCACCACGCCGTCGGTGACCTGGTTTTCTACGCCGCTGTAGAGCCCCTCGGTGTTCTCGCGGACGATCACCAGGTCAACGCCGCTGAAACGGGCGGCGACCCCCTCCAGGTTGCGGACCGGACGCACCGCGGCATAGAGATTCAGCCGCCGCCGCAGTTGCACGTTGACCGACGTGAACCCCTCGCCGACCGGCGTGGTGCAGGGGCCCTTCAGGGCCACGCGCAGGCGCCGAATCGCCTCGATCGTCTCCCCGGCCAGGAGCGGGCGTCCCGCCTGGAGGGCCACGAGCCCGGCCTGGTGCTCGACCCAGGCGACCGGGGCCGCCGCTGCCGTGAAGACCCGCTGGACGGCCCGGGTCACCTCGGGCCCGATCCCGTCGCCGGGGATCAGCACGATCTCATGCCTCTCGGGCACGGGAACCATGCGGGCGATTCCTTTCGAGCCGGACTCTGGGCCGTCAGGTGCCGGCCTTCAGCTTTCGGGAGTCCTTGATTCCGGCGACGGGCCTTGCTGCGATCGGGTCTGCTGCGTGAAGCCGCGGTTCAGCGGGAGCGTTTCGCCAGGCGTTGGACTGCCTCGCGACGACCGATTCCCCGGGCGGCCACCAAGGCGGCGAACTGGGGCTTGCCCGGCCGGACCTTGCCCTGCTCCCAAAGGTAAACCGTCTGCGCCGAGACGCCGATCAGTTTCCCGTATTCCGCGGCGGACAGTTTCAGCCGCCGTCGCTGGGCCCTCACCGATCGTGTGGAAAAGCGGGTCCCTTCGGGCACGCCTTCGGGCTCGCCCGCCTTGGGCGCCTGCTTGCCGGCCTGCGCGGCAACGGATGCAAGTCTCTTCTCCTGCAAGTGCATCAGGCGTTTGAGCCGGGCGATCTCGCGGCGGTGCTGGACCGCTGCCCGGCGGGTCGCGCCCATTTGGGACTTGATCTCCTTGCGTGCGAGGCGACGGATCTCCTCCTTCAACGTAGCAGCCAGATTAGGCACGGTATTCACCTCCTCGCGGTTTGAGCCTTGGGCAATTACTTTGCTGGGGTGTTGGTATTCTCCTCACAATCCTACGGCGAAGCTAGGGGGCAAGCGCGGAAAATCGCCGTTTTTTTGATGCCCACGTTCCGGAAGCCAACCTGAGTCGTCTCCTTCCCTAAGACCTCCCAAGACTTCCGAAGTCTCGTAGACTTCGGAAGTCTGCCCCTGCCCCTTCGGAAGTCTGCCCGTGCCCGAGTCCTTTCTCTGCCGACCCCGCGGGGGAGAATCCCTTGGGACTGCGGCCGAGCAGCGTGATCCGGACGACGCGGCAATCCGGCCCCGCCAAACGGGTTGTGCCGATTCCACATTTCTTGGGGGAATCGGGTTATTGCGGCAAGAAGCCCTCAGGATATGATTAGTGGTGAAGCTGCTTCTCGTGCGGCGTCGTTTTCCCCGAGACAATTCCGGCATCGGTCCGACCGGGGGTGCGCTGATGGCCGATTCGCTGCTTTGGGGGGCGGATAAGCTGGCCGAGCTCTTCGGCCACGGGCTGCCCATCAAGTCGATTGCCGTCACCGGCGACAGCCGCCGGGCGCTCTCCGCCTCCGCGGACAAGACGCTCCGCTTCTGGGACCTCCAGACTGGCAACTGCCTGCACGTGCTGAGCGGGCACGCCAAGGAGGTGAACGCTTGCGCGGTCGCCCCGGACGCCACGTGGGCGGTTTCCGGCTCTGAGGACAAGACGCTGCGGATCTGGGACCTCTCCGAAGGCAAGTGCCTCGTAGATCTGAGCAACCCCGGAGGACCCGTGATGGGCGTCGCCATCCTGCCCGACGGCCGGTCCTTCCTCGCCACCGACCTCGGCCACGAAGTGATCGTTTGGGACCGGCAGAGCGGCCACGTGGTCAAGGAGCTTCGCGGGCACACCTGGGCGGTCACTTCCGTAGCGATTGCCGGCGACGGCCGCACCGCCGTTTCCGGGTCGTGGGATGGGACGGTCCGCTCTTGGGATCTGCCGAGCGGCAAGCCCCAAGCCGTGCTGGCCGGCCACAAACGCCGCGTGACTGCCGTGGCCGTAAGCGCGGACGGCAAGTGGGCCGTCTCCGGGGCCGAGGATTTCAGCGTGCGCCTCTGGGATCTCGCCGGGCAGCGCTGCGCCGGCGTTCTTGCCGGGCACACCCACTGGGCCTGCTCCGTGGCCATTTCCCCCGACGACCGGCTCATCGCCTCGATCACCGTGGCCGGCGGCGACGGCGCGCGGCTCTGGCAGCTCCCAAGCGGCCGGTGCGTGCGCGAGATGGGCGAGGCGTTCGGCGCCGTCGCCTTCACCCCGGACGGCACCCGGCTCTTGACCGGCGCCCACTATACCCGCAATCTGGCGGTCTGGCGTCTCCAGCCGCCGGCCGCCGGGTGATGACCCGTGCAGAGACACGTCGGTAGGTTATGCTTCAGCATGACGCGGCAGGGTGGCATGGCGTCGCTTGCGTCGCCATGCAGGTTGGGGACTGTCCCAGTTTTCGCGCAGCGAAAATGGGACTGTCCCCCTTGCGAGACCCCCAGGGGGAGGTCGCAAAATGATCGCCTTCCACTGCGGCTGCGGCCAGAAGTTCCGGGTCGATGTCAAGCACGCAGGCCGGACCGTGAAGTGCGGGCGCTGCGGCGCCCACATCGTCGTTCCACAAGCGTCGGAAAGGGAGACCCCGGTCGGCCAGGCGGAGGGGACGTCCGCTCCCGTCGCTGAACCGTTTGGGCAGCCACGCGCTGAAGCGGCGGAACAGCCGCCGGAAATGGTCGAGGGCACCGGCGGCAGGCCGCAGGTGGAACACCCTCCGGCGGACGCGGGAGAGCGGGACTGCGGCCCGTACAAGATCCTGCGGCCGTTTGCCAAAGGGGGCATGGGGCAGGTGAGCATCGCCCGCGACCAGCCCCTCAAGCGCGAGGTGGCCGTCAAGGAGCTGCTCGACGCCGCGGTCCAGAACCCCGCCAGCCGCCACCGCTTCATCGAAGAGGCGGAAATCACCGGCCAATTGGAGCATCCCGGGGTTGTGCCCGTCTACGCGCTGGGAATGGACCGCGAGGGC
This sequence comes from uncultured Planctomycetaceae bacterium, assembly GCA_964354135.1. Taxonomy (GTDB): domain Bacteria; phylum Planctomycetota; class Planctomycetia; order Pirellulales; family Thermoguttaceae; genus CAYGZA01. Next base: position 17,147 of record CAYGZA010000073.1, on the reverse strand, counting down.
CGCCCGTACTACGCGATGCGGCTGGTCCACGGCAAGACGCTCAAGCAGGCGATTGACGAGTACCATCGGGCACGCACGCCGGCGCGTCTCCGGGAGTTGCTCCGCCGCTTCATCCCAGTCTGCCAGACGATGGCCTACGCCCATGCCCGGGGCGTGATCCACCGCGACCTGAAGCCCTCGAACATCCTGCTGGGCGGGTTTGGCGAGACGCTCGTGCTGGATTGGGGCCTGGCCAAGCCCGTGGCAGAAGGCGAGTCGGCGGAATCGACCCTCGGCGACCTTGCCGCGCAGCACCTGGCCGAGCGGCCCGAGGTCACCGATCCGGGCAGGATTATGGGCACGCTCCCCTACATGTCGCCGGAGCAGGCGTCGGGCAGGCCCGTGCAACTTAGCCCCGCGACCGACGTTTACAGTCTCGGCGCGGTGCTGTACCAGGTGCTTACGGGCAAGCCGGCCTATAGCGGCGAGTCGTCCAAGGAAGTCTTGGAGAAGGTCCGCGCCGCGCCGCCGCCGAGGCCGTCGAGCGTGCTTCCGGGCGTGCCGCGGCCGCTGGAGGCGATTTGCCTCAGGGCCATGGACCGCGAGCCGGGCGGGCGGTATGCAACAGCCGTGGCCCTGGCCGAGGACGTGCAGAACTGGCTCGACGACGAGCGAGTCACGGCGTATTCCGAGCGACCCGTCGAGCAGGCGATGCGCTGGGCCCGCCGGCACAAGACGCTCGTGGCGGGGGGCATTGCCGCGCTAGTTTGCGCGATCCTGGCGATTTCGGTGATCGCGGTAATGATCGCCCGGGAGCGGGCCAAGACGGAGGCGGCGGAACTGCTGGCCGAGGACTACGCCCGGCAGGCCGAAGATGCCTTGGAGCAGGCCAGACAGAAGGAGGAAGAGGCCCGGCGTTTGGCCGAGGAGGCGGAGAAGGCCCGGGCAGAGGCCGGGAAAGCGACGCAGCAGGCGGCCCAAGCCACCCAGGCAGCCAACGAGGCCAAGACGCGGATCGGCCAGTTGGAGGCGGATCTGAAGGTGAAAACCGATCAGACGGTGAAGCTCAAAGAGGAGATGGACAAGGATCGGGCCCAGTTGGCGGCTGCGGAAACCCGGGCTGCCGCGGAGACGGAGCGTGCCCGGGCGGCCAACGAGAAAGTGAAGGCCCTGGAAGAGCAGGCCGCGGCGCTACGGCGCGAGGCCCGGGACCTTCGCAGTCTGGCCGCCCAGTTGGCCCAACTCGCGCTGCGTGCGAAGGGGATCGTCGAGCCCCCGGCTGCCCAGGCCGCGTTTGCGACGGATTTCACGGAGGCCGGCCCAGAGATGTTCGACGCGACTGCCGCCGACAAGGCCCTTTGCACGGTGACCGGCGACACCTCGCGGGTTGAATCCGGGCGCCAATCGCTGCGCCTGGAGAGCCAAAGCGGCAGCGAGGTCTGCATAACGTATCCTCGCACCCGCAGTGCTGGCTGGGACCTGTCAAAGCAGCGCTATCTCAGCGTCGAGTTCTTCGTTGAGGACCCAAGTGCCGTGTTCCAGAAAGGGTTCCCCAGGATTCGGATTGGCTGCGGCTCGCGTTACGTCCAGTACGAGGCCCAGTCGCAGGTCCTGGACAAGGCGAAAAACGCCTGGGCCCATTTCTACATCCCGCTTGCCGGCGACGCGACCTGGACGCGAACGGATGTAAATGCCCTCGATCTTGCCCACGTGGACTGGATAGAAATCCACGTCGCCGGCGCAAAACCCGGCTTGAAGCTGTGGCTCGATGATTTGCGTTTTGGGCCGGGGCCGAATCCTCCCCCGCTCGCCGTGGCCCCGTTTGATGGGGCTCAAGCGCACGAGCACCAGGACGCGTGGGCAAGGTATCTGGGCGTCCCGGTCGAACTCACCAACTCCATCGGCATGAAGCTCGTCCTGATCCCGGCGGGGGAGTACACGATGGGCATTACCCAAGCGGAGGCGGCGGAAGTCACGGGCGAAACGGAGAGCGGTGCCCTGAGCCAAACTGAAGCGGCAGCTTTTGTTCCACGGTGGACAAGCGGAGCCACTCCTCACGGCATAAGGCTTTCTAGCGCCTTTTACCTCGGCAAGTATGAGGTGACCGTCGCCCAGTTTCGGAACTTTGCGGAAGGGACCGGTTATAAGACACACCTCGAGAGTACCGGTCAAGGAGGATGGGGCTACGATGCGTCCCTTGGGTCTTGGCACCAGACTCCCGGATTGACATGGCGGCTGCCCGGCATCCCTCAGGCCGACGATCATCCAGTCGTCTTCGTGACCTGGGATGACGCAACCTCCTTCTGCCAATGGCTCGAGCGTACCGAGAGAGTCCGGTACCGATTGCCGACGGAGGCGGAATGGGAATATGCCTGTCGCGCGGGCACCACCACTCGTTGGCATTGCGGCGACGACGTCGCTGCACTTCAGCAAAATGCAAACCTCGCCGACCAGTCACTGAGACGCAAGGGCGCAAGATTCACACAGTTTCTCCCTTGGGACGACGGGTACGCATTTACGTCGCCCGCGGGGCGGTTTCAGCCCAATCCGCTTGGCTTGCATGATATGGCTGGGAATGTCCATGAATGGTGTGCCGACTGGTACGACGCGGGCTACTATGCACAGTCGCCCCCGATCGACCCGTCGGGCCCGGCCTCAGGTGGGGACAGAGTGGCTCGCGGCGGCGCCTGGACTGATCAGGCTGGTGTGTGTCGCTCCGGAATCCGAATCACGGACATACCACAGTGGGGCGTGGCCAACTCCGGTTTCCGCGTGGTGCGCGAGATTCCCGTTGCGCCGCGGAAAACGTCTTGAGACAGGCTCCCTTGCGAGGGATGTATCCAGTCCCGGAGGGACGTGTGATAGTAGCCCAGCAGTCCACTGCTGGGAAGATAAGTAGCCAAGGGAGAATCGCGAGTCCCGGAGGGACGGTCGAACTCGTCCTTTCGAGGCTCGTTTCCAATCGTCCCTACGGGACGAATACGTTCTTTCTTCCTTCCGAACCCAGCGATGAATCGCTGGGCTATTGTCAAACGCCCCTACGGGGCGAGACGTTCGCCACTTGTGCGTAACAACGAGGGCTTGTGCCCCTGGCTATGGACCACCGCCGCGAGCGCGGCGGCCGGGTAGCCTGGACAAAGACGCGACTCTATGCCGGCAGCGCCCGGATCATGTAGGCCTGGAGGATGCCCGACTCGTCCGAGTTGAAGAAGCCCAGTCTTCCGTCCGGCGAGAGGAACGGGTGGACGTGGGCATCCTTCTTGCCGGAAGACCCCGGGCTCAGCAGGTACTTGAAATCCCTGGCGGCGTCTTTGCCGGGCTCGCCGAGCTCGGCCAGGTAGATCCTGCCGCCGCGGTCCAGCGGGGCCGCGTCGGAGATGAGCCGCTTGCCCGCGATGTCGGTGGCGAAGTGATAGAAGTGCGGGTTGGCAAACGAGCAGGATAGGTCGTTGCGGACGCCGCCGGGGGTCTTAATGCCCACGTGTCCGGCGTGCGGGGCGGCGCGGCCCTCGATGAGCTGGGCCTCCGGCGGCTTGCGGGTGCCGGTGCTCGTAATGGCCCAGTCGCTTCGGCCCCGCCAGCACTGGTGCCCCTGGCAGAACTCGTTGCCGTCGCGTCCCCAGGGCATGTTGCGGAAGGCGGAGCCGTCGTCGCGGACGACGTGGATGTCGGCCCCGTCGCCGCCCACCAGCCGCGTGACGGAGCCGGCCGTATTGGTGACGTTCTCGTGGTTGTCCTGGATGAGGATATCGTGGCTTTGCTGCGGATCGAGCGAGCGGGAGTACTGCGGGTGCATGTTGCACCAGGTGGGGCCGTGGGTGATGAGGCTCACCGCCGCCTTCTGGAGGTCGAAGACCATGAGGCCCCACGGGGCTGCTTCGGTCTTGCCGTCGCCCAGGAAGGCGGAGATTGCCAGCCGCCGGCCGTCCGAAGAGATGGTCGAAAGCGGGTAGATGTGGCTGGGGCGGAATCGCGTGCCGGGAAGGGGCGAATCGACCACCAGGATCGTCTCCCGCTGGGTGCCGTCGAGCTGCACCCGCTTGAGCGTCAAGCGGCCGCCGTCGACCTTGGTTTCATCGACGAAGTAGTAGACGTACTTCCCGTCGGGCGACACCGAGGCCCCGGTCGCTCCCATTTCCGTGGTCAACGGGCTCATCGCGCAGCCGCTGTCGATGTCGCAGAGCAGGTACTGGTGCTTGGGGTCCTTGCGGCTGCTGCCGTGGGCGGTGGCCGAGCGGTGCAGGACGAGCCGCTTGGAGTCCATCGTGAAGATCTGGGCCTCCATGTAGAGGTGCGAGCTCGGGACGTCCGGCTCGGCGGTGAGCTGGATCACCTCGACGGCCTTGGGCGATTTTTCGTCCACAAGGTCCGGCCGCGGCTTGGGCTTCGATCCGGTCGCGGATTGCACCACCGCCGGCGCAGCGAGAAGCCCCCGGCGGCCGGCCGGGGCGGCGAGCAACACGCCGCTTGCCGCCAAACCGGCGTTTCGGAGGAACCTGCGGCGGCTACACCGCAGCACATCGACTCGCGCTGTTGCTCGTCGCATGAGACCACCCTTTCGGATACAAGCGGCGGGCAAGCCCGCCCGCTACGCATCCGGGCCGACACGGCCCGGCTCTGAACCCTGACCGCGCACTGTGCATCCGGGCCGACACGGCCCGGCTGAACCCTGACCGCCCGCTACGCATCCGGGCCGACACGGCCCGGCGATGATCATTTTTCGCCGAAGCACAGGACCTCGCCGCTGCGCAGGGTCACGAGCGTGCGGCCCTGGGCATCCACGGCGATTCCCCATCGGCCCGGCTCGCCGGGAAGCGGTTGAGTCCAGAGGTCCTTGCCCTGCTGCGGGTCGCGGGCCACGAGCATCCAGTTGGGCCCCTTGACGCCCCGCTGTTGCCGGAAGGTCAACTGGGCGTTCTGGGCGGTCACAACGACACCGGTCCAATCCAGCCGTTTGTCGCCGAAGACCGGCGCTTCGGGCAGCGAGTAGAGCGGCTGGCCGGAGGCGGTCACCTGGTTGCCGACCAGGTGGAGCTCGCGGCCGCGCGGGGCGCCGGAGCCAATGCCGCCGGGCGGCCCGTTGAGGCAGCGGCCGTCGGCAAAGTCGAAGACCGCCGGCGAGACGGTGTTGCCGCCCGCCAGATAGAGATTGCCGTCGTGGAAGAGCATCTCGCCCTGGCAGGTGACGCCCCGCTTGCCAAACGCATCGAGGTGTCCGCAGGTGTTGTTCTGCCAGCGGAGCTTCCCGGTCTTCACGTCGAGGGCGTAGACGTGCGTGCCGTCGAAGTCGTTCATTCCGGCGGCAAAAGAGGCCAGGCCGTCTTGGACCAGAACGCCGCTTGCCACCGGCCAGGTCGAGACGAGCCGGTCGTAGACGGGAATGCGGCGATCGGCCGGCGCGGCGCGGAATCGCCAGACGAGCCGGCCCGTGGCCGCCTCCAACGCGTAGACCCAGCCGTCCGAGGAGCCGACCAGGGCCAGGCCCGCGGCAATCGTCGGCGGGTAGCGCACCGGGCCGCCGGTGTAGGCAGTCCAGCGAAGCTTCCCGGTGGCGGCGTCGAAGGCCCGGACGATGCCGTCGTGCCCGGCGACGAACACCAGCCCGCCGGCCGCTACCGGGGCGGTCACTTCGCCGGCGATCTTCGGCTTGACGCTCCAGAGACGCACGACGCTCGTGGGGATCGTCGCGCCGGTTCGCGCCGCGCGGGCGTTATCGCCGCGGAAGGTCGGCCAGTCGTTCGGCCCTTGCGGGAACGGGCCGATTGCCGTCTGTTCCACATGGAACTCCAACCGCTCCGTCTCGGTCGCCTTCTGGTCGAAGGCGAAGTCGCCGGCCGGGCCCACGGACATCGCCCCGAACATCTGCAAGTTGCAGTCGCACGTCCACGGCAGCCAATAAAGGTGCCCGAAGGCCACGACGACACCCACGTGGCACGAGGGGCGCACGGGCGAGAACCACTGGACCTGGCCCGTGGCAATGTCGAGCCGCCCGGAACCCTCGTGGCCGCGGAAGAAGATCCCGTCGGGCGTGCCGGTGGAGCGGGTGCAGGCCCGGCGCTGGACGTTGTAGCTGGCCAGGACCTCGCCGGTCAGGGGATCGAGCTTCTTGGTCTGGTCCGCGGAACCCTGCGGGCCGATGCAGAAGAGCCCTTCGTCGCGGATGACGATGTGCAGGTCCTTGACCGGGTGTCTCCAGAGCACGCGGCCGTCGTCGGCCGAGAGGGCCGTGAGCCATTCGACCTGGGGGCCGAGGACGTAGAGGGCCTTGTCGGTACACTTCAGCCAGACCGTGCTCTTCCAGCCGCCGATGTAGCCATGCCCGGGGCGGTACGGCCCGATGGTGCGGTAGACCTCCGGGTCCTTTTCGGGCGTCCGCCGCCAGAGTTCCTTGCCGGTCTTCGCATCCAGCGAGAGGAGGTACTTGCCGAAGGAGGCCATGTAGACGCGGCCGCCGGTCGTGCAGAGCGAGCGGCTGTCGATCGGCGGGTCTTCCTGGTGGCTCCAGAGGACCTTCTTGGTCTTCGGGTCGATGGCCAGGAGCGTCTTGGCGAAGCCCCAGGGGTATTGCCGGGTGTTGTAGCCCTGGGAGATCGCATCCCAAGGCCAGCCGTGGCCCTTGCTTCCCCACTTGGCGTCGGGGTCCGGGGGCTCCTGCTCGCCCACGAGGGCCAACAGCGTGCCGCCTTCCAGGGCCATCCACTTCCAGAAGGAGCCGCCGGTCAGGTCCGCGGGCGCGACGATCTCGTCGAGCTGTCGCCCGGTGGCGGCGTCCAGCACCTTGCACGACGTGTCGTCGGCAAGGTAGAGGGTCGTCGGCGTGGCGATCATCGTGCTGCGGTCCACCATGATCCCTTGCACCAGCGGGCGCTTCCAGAGCAGGGTGCCGTTGTAGGCATTGATGACCACCAGCGTGTTGAGCATCGCCTCTTCCCGCTGGTGCCATGCCACGTTGCCGAAGGCCATGAAGAGCCGCCCGCCGGAGGCGACCGCCGCCTGCGGCGCCGGGGCATACCGCGGCTCCACGACGAATTGCGTCAGGTACGGCGAGCGGGCCCGCTTGTCCAGCGACTGAGGATTGTTGCTCGGTCCGTGGTAGTGATGGCTCCACTGGTCGATGCCTTCGGGGATCGGCTTGGTGAAGAGGGTGTAGGGTTTGGCTGAGTCGGCGGTTCTGCCGACGATGAGCGCTCTTCCCTCGGGGCGGAGCACGCGGAGCATCTCAGCCTTGGGCGTGTTGGATGCATCGCCCACCGCCACGACGGCGTCGGCGACGTTGTCGGCCAGCCCGATGCGTCCCGGCGGCTGCTTCTCGACAAAGATCTGCTTTCCGTACAGACCGGCCGCGTCGGCCGCCCGGGCTGCGGCGGTGACGTCCTCGATCGTTGTCAAGGCGACGTAGACCCGCCACTCAGTCGTCCGGGCCAAGGCGATCGCGTTGTTGCAGTCCTTGTCGCCCAGGAAGACGCAGACTCCGCGCGTCCCGACGATTGCCGCCTGTGATGGGCCTAGCTGTCCTCCCGGTTGGGCCGGCCTCCCGGCTTGCGCCACGAGGGCCGACGGGGCGGCGACCAGCGACCCAACGAGTACCAACCCGAGCACCAAGAGCTTTCTGGACATGGCGTTTCCCCCAAAGTCAGGTGTCTTGAAGCCGCGGCCCGCTTCCCGGACCGCCCCCATTCTCCCTTCCGCCGTGCCGCTTGAAAAGCCCGGCTTCACCCGTTCTGGGGGCGGGGACCGATCTGCCGGCCGAGGCGGCATGGGACCCTCGGGCTGGAGCCGTCGCACCGGGCCGGCGACCGCACGCGGACCTCACGGATTGCCGCGTGCCAGGGCCCCCTGCCAAAGCGCGTCCCAGTACTTGCGTTCCGTGGCGTACACGTCGATCGGGGCCTCGGCCGGCAAGGCTATGGGGAGGATGCCGTACCGCTTCATCTCGCGGACGTATTCGGGACGCGGGCGGAAACCCGGCATGTCGAACCGTTTGATCTCATCGAGCCTCCGCTGAGTGTCGGCGATGGCCCGCAAGATCTTGCGATAGTCCTCGTCGCCGGCGTCGGCGAAGATCGCCTTGCCGCACGACTCGGATCCGCCCGCCCGCTTCGCCAGCGGCGCCAAGAGGATGAGCGACTTGGCAGGCCGGCTGAGGTTATAGAGCAGATGGCGTGAGTAGCGGCGGCGGACGTCGTCGGGCGCGAGTGGCTCCCAGGGCGGCCCGCCCAGCTCGTCGCTGGCTGAGAGCGGCAGCGCCCGCGAGCCGGTGTGGCAGCCGCCGCAACGCGCTGCCAGCGCCGCCGTCGCGGCCTGCACGCTGGGCCAGACGGTGTCGCTGCGGTCGAGCTGGTTCTCGGCATAGCCGCCGATCATGCCGCTCCCCAGTGCGGCGTAAGTCCCCGGATACGTGGCCCCCGTGTCGATCCAGAGCCGAACCAGCTTCCGCTCGCGCTCCGATAGCCTGGCGTCGTAGTGACTGCCGTCGATGAGCTTCATCAGCCGGCTGGCCGAGCTGCCGAGGGCCCGGGGCGGGTAGTTGCCCTTGGCCAGGTTGCGGCCGTCGGCCACCAGGGACTTCGCGGTGATCGTGTAGTAGCCGATCGAGAACATCGGCCCGCGGTCGCCGCTGAGCACGACGCCGCCCTCGCGCTTGTCGCAGTCGTGGCATCGCACGCAGTGCCGGTCAAGCACCGGCTGGACGTCGCGGGGGAAGTCCAGCACGTCGGGCACGTCGCCCACGGGCGCGATCTTGCTCGGCCCGCGGCGGAGGGCCGCAAGCGATCTGCCCGGGCCGTACTGCGGCGAGAGGGTCCGCTGCTCGTGGCAGCCGAGGCAGGTGGTGGTTTCGCCGGGCATCACGGTCAGGAAACTCTGCATCCGCTTGACCGACACGTCGTTCTCGTCCAGGGCGACGAAGAAGAGGCTGCGGAGCGCCGGCAGCTCGGCGAAGGCCGAGCCGTCGGGCTCCACGGGGATCGTGCCCAGGACGCGTTCCAGCTTGAACGTGCCGCCGTAGCTTAGGGGCTCCATCCCGCCGGTGAAGTTGATCGGCTTGGGGAGCGTTTCGAGGACCAGGAGCTTCTTGATTTGGCCGCGCTCGACGCCGCCCATGTTGCGGCCGCGGTAGGCGTCGACGAGCACGACCCGGCCGGTCTGTTGGCGCCGGTCCACTTGGGCCGGCATCAGCGGCTCGCGCGGCCGGGAGTAAAGGGGCCGCGGCTCGTGGCACTCCAGCCCCTGCCGGACGGCCTCGGGCGGCAGCTCGTAAACCGCCCGGCTTCGCCCGGCCCCGTCGACCAGCACAATCTGCCGCCCCCGGGCCGCCATGAACGCCTCTTCCGAAAACGCCCAGGGATCGCGGAAGCCGGCGGCAACGTAGCGCACCGAGGCACTCTCGTCCGGTCCCTTGCGGGCATCGACCACGGCAATCGTCCCCTCGTGCTCCCTCTGCCCGTGCCCGGGCGAAAACGACGCCACCACGCTCCGCGAGCCCGGAATCGGCTTGGCGTCGATCATCACCGTGCTCGGGTGCATGTTGCCGTAGAAGACGGTCTGCCGGATGCCGTCGGGGCTGGTGATCCAGAGGTGATGGAAGTCGACCTGGCTGCGATCGACGTATTCCCATCGCGTGTAGAGCACCTGGCCGTTGGGCAAGACCCAGGGCGTGTTCTCGTGTTCGCCGTTGCTGGAAATCGTCCGGATGGCGCCGCCGCCGGCGTTGCAACGGTGCAACACGCCGACCTGCGTCAGCCAGCAGTTGACCCAGCGCTTGCACCGGCTGGAAACGAAGAGGATGTCGCCGTCGGGCAGATAGCAGGGCTCGATGTCGTCGTACGGCCCGTCGGTGAGCTGGCGCAGCCCCGAGCCGTCGACGTCGATTTCATAGAGGTGGTAGTGCGGGCTGGAGCCCTTGCGATAGGAGAAAAGGACCTTCCGGGCATCGTAGTGGACCACGGGGTCCCGCACCGCGCCCTTGGGGTCGTCCACGAGCAGGGTCAAGCGGCCGCTCCCCAGGTGCAGACGGCAAAGCCGTCCGCCGGTGCCGTAGGTGACCCTCATGCCCTCTTCGTCGCAGCGGGTGACGAGAGGCTGCGTCGATTTGGAGTCGGCGTAGTAACCGAAGTTGGCGTACCAGTGACCGTCCTTGCCCGGCTGACGGACCGCAAAGATGATCTCCTCGACGCCGGCCATCGGGCCGGTGCGAAAGGCCGCCAAGAGGTCCGGCGAAGGGGCGGCCTTGGGCTTGGCCCGATCCTCCGCCCGCGCCGGCTGCAACGCCGCGATAATCAGCAGCACGCAAATAGTGATTCCAGCGGGCCGCGTGCGTTGTTTCGTCATTGCGTGACCTCACCTTTCCTGCCCAACTCGTTCCCGGCCGGAGATGTCCCAGGGAGAATCGGTAAACGAAGGAGCGAATCTCCACTTCCCCATTCTCTCCTTGCCGCGGGAGTCGTTTCAATAGCCGGGTCGCCGATTCTGGTCGCCAGGATCGTATAAATCAGTATTCTGCGCAGGATTCGGCGGGCCCTGTTCCCGAGTGACGCAGGGGAGCCGTCGCATACGCCTTCCTCGGTCTGTCCGTGTCGGCACACTGGGCCGTCCCTCGTCGGCGCAGTGAGGTTCTTCGCCTCGGGATTTTTCCGGTCAACTTTTTCCGCCGCGCTACGATAATGGGAGCAGGCCGGCTCGGGTCGGACCCGGGCGGCGTTTTTCAGATCAACGTATCCCTTCTTTTGAGGAGGGCCTTGCGGATGGCTAATGGGCCTACGTTAGGGCAGAGGGTTCACACCTTTGCGACCAATCGTTCGGGGCAGCAGGTCGGCAGCGGCGAGTGCTTCGACCTGGCCGATCAGGCGCTCAGGTCGGCCGGCGCCCGCAGTGCTGCGGACTACGGAGACGTCTCGGCCGACGCCGACTACCGCTGGGGCAACGCCGTGCAGCTCGTCGACGTCCAGCCGGGAGACGTGCTCCAGTTCCGCGATTACGAGGTGACCGTCGAGGTCGTGGTCAGAAGCACCAAGACGTTTCGCGACGGCTCCACGGAGGAGTCGGAAGACGTCCAGACGGAAACGTACGCGCGCCCCCATCATACGGCGGTTGTTTCGTCCCGGCTTAGCGGCGGCCGCCTGCGGGTGCTGGAGCAGAACGCCCCCCCGCGCGGCAGCTCCACGCCGCAACGGGTCGTGCGGTCCAACGAGATCCACACGACCGGCAGCACCTCCACCCAGACCTCCGTCCGCCAGGAGACCGACGGCACGGTCCGCACCGAGACCACCACGACGATCACCGTCACCGGCACCATCTGGGCCTACCGACCGCAGCCGCGATGACGCCCGGGGTGCTCTTGGTCTACAGAAACCGGCTCTTGCCGCTTTGGGCCCCGTGAGAGGCCGGAGGGGGCAAGCTTCCACGCCGCGGCTTCTCGACGAGCTTTCGCACGCCAACGCAGATTGCTCCAACCAGGATGCTCGACATCCAGAAGCCCACTACAACTAGGCGGGGTACGAGTGAGAGCCTGTAGCCCCTCGACGACGGGCCATCGAAGAAGACAATAGCCCCGGTGAAAGCCAACGTGAGCAGGAGAACGCCGAAAGGAACCACGGCCCCGATACAGAACGTCCGCTGGTAGCCGCGTCCGTAAATGATGAGCGTAATCAGCACGGCTGCCAGGATCACGCTGGACAACACAAGCAACGGGAGGGCGACCACGGCCGGCATGGAAAACGTCAGCGAGCAGACCACCGCCACTGCGGTGGTGACCAGGAACATCGAGGAGAGGCTGAATTGCAGGGAGCGATGCGGAGCCTCGGGCGGAAGGGGTGTGTTCAGTTCATTGCCCATTGGACTTCCTTGGCTTGTTAGCACCATCTTGGCGGTCCACGCCTCCCGGAACCGTTCAGAGGACTCGCTAGGTGGAGGGTACCATTGCCGTTTTGGATAGACGGGACTCTGGTTGTCAATGGGTCGCTGCGTCCGTCAAAAAGAGCGCGGGAACCGTGGCCACACTTGCGTGGGCATTGCGTCCAACCTCTTTCCTCCCTCCTCTCTCGTCCCTCGCACCAAACCCCTAATCGCTAGCCCATCGCCCGCAAAATCAGCGGCGGGCGCAGCAGTTCTTGTATTTCCGTCCGCTGCCGCAAGGGCACGGATCGTTCCGTCCCACGTGCGTGTCCCGCGCCCGTGCCGGAGCAGGCTCGATCGTGCCCGGGGCGTGCTCCCGAGCCAGACCGAAGTGGGGGCGTCCGCGATGGCTCCCGGGGTCCTCATAAGCCACGCGCTCGGCCATCCCTTTCTGCAGGCACGTCCGGATGACGAGCGTGGCCAGCTCGGCCTGCCGAGCCCGGTCCAACGCACGAAAGCCCTCCGGTTTCGTCCCGAATGCCTGGCGAATAGGACCCGCAAGGGTTTCCAGGACGTCCGCAGTGACCAGTAGGGCGGCCCCGGTCGTCATCCAGAAGCTGCCCCGGCAGACAACATTGCCGGCAAGAACAATGCCTCTCTGAGCGGTGTCGCCGAATCCGATGTCGATCAACAGCAACCGCTCGCTCCGAAGCAAGTCGTCCGCCTCGATGCCGAAACCGCGGAAGACCCCGGCGACTTGGAGGAGGGAGTACCGGATGCCGGCCTTTGCCCGCAGCGCCGCCATTTCTTCGGAATCAGCGGGTGGCGGGGACAGGTCCAGGTAGCGCTGGACTGCGTTGCGCCCGTCGCCGGAGAAGTAGTGATGGATCGCGTAGTCCATCAGGACCGACGTCATGTCCTCGGTTTCGAAGACCAGCACCCCGCGCCTCAGAATGCCCAGCCGCCGCCCGGACTCGTGGATCGCGTCGTTGTCCAGGCTCTTGACCAGCCTCTGGTTCAACTGTCGCGCGACTTCCCGAAATCGCCGGTATTGAGCGAGCAGTTCACTCTGGACTTCCGGGTTCCTTACGTCCACGTCCATGTTCAGCTCCCAACGAACTCAGGTTTGCGTATGGCGACATGATCTAGCCGTCGATCGGCCTTCGCAGGTCATTCGCGGGTGCCCTGCCCACGCTTGTCGTGGGCAGGGCACCCGCGATCAAACCGGAGCAAGGGGTCCCAACGTCTCGATGATTGTCAACAGCGCTGTTTCCAGCGAATCCGCTATGCCTTCAAGTCTGCTCAGTATAATAAGCACGTCCTCCATAAGATGGTGGCGGTTCTCCTTTGTCCCCAGGCCTGCCATCACGCGGTCGAGAATGCGATTTGCCATCTCCCCGGCGTGGCAATACTCATGAACAACAGTTGTGTCTACTTGCGCCGCCACCACAGGCCGGTGCAAGTAGTGAGGTATCGCAAAAAGCCGCACCCGCTCGAGGGGAAGCGGCTGCTTGTCGTCGTGCAGATGGCTCCTTATGCGGTCGGCGATTATCCGCGCCATCGCTCGGTTGTATCGCAACTCAATGAGTAACCCCATCAGTTGCTCCTGGATTGCCTCGACGTGAGCCGCGGTGGCCCAACGATCCAAGGCCAATAGTGCTTTCCCGTCAAACATCCTGACGTGGCCGCCGTGCGGCACATGTAGACGGCCGAAGAAGTGCGTCCGAGCGTTCTCGGAAATGCTCCCCGCGTTTGCGACGCAGAAGGTCGTGATGTTGTGGTACGCGCCCTTGATCGGGTGCCGAAACGGGTGTGTGAACGCCTCGTTTGCGTCCTCAACTAGATCATGCACCTCAGTCTGGCTAACGCTGGCAACGTACTTTGCCTGCAGAGCGTGATAGACGACCTCGTGAAACCGGTCGATCTCGCCGAATACCAAGTCCTTGCCGAATTCTCGGGTACCGTGGTATTCAACAACGATTAAGAACCCGAGTCGGCGTAGGAGGGGGACCAGGAACTTGCCCCTGAATTCGGCTTCGTTTCCGTATGTTTGAAGCTCTTGCTCGATAGCCACCGGAGGCCCCCTATCAGTCGCGCAAAGGCGCACCCACGTCTACTTGGTGCGCTCAGGCATCAGGTACTTGTTCGACTGCATATGCCCTCGTCTCTCGCCTCTCGCCCCCCGCCCCTTCCTCACGTCCAAAGCTGCCGGTCCAGCATCCGGTAGTTGATCGCCTCGTTGAGGTGCGAGGCGAGGATCTCTTCCGCCCCGTCGAGGTCGGCGATCGTGCGGGCCACGCGGAGGATCTTGTCGTGGGCCCGCGCCGAAAGGCCGAGCTCCGTCATCGAGCCCTTCAAGAGGTTGCGGCACTCGTCGTCCAGCTTGCAGAACTTGCGGGTGAGCCGGTGCGTCATGTCGGCGTTGTAGCGGGCCTTCGCGCCGCGGAAACGCTCCTGCTGGCGCTTTCGGGCGGCGATCACTTGCTCGCGCATCCGGCCGCTTGTGGTGCCGGGAGTCTCCGCCGAAAGCTCGCGGAAGGCCACGGACGGGACCTCGATGTGCATGTCGATCCGGTCCAACAGCGGCCCGCTGATCTTGGACATGTACCGCTCGATCTGCGGCACCGTGCAGTGGCAGGTCCGCCGCGGGTCGTTCCGGTAGCCGCACGGGCAAGGGTTCAAGGCGACCACGAGCATGAAGTTCGCCGGGAAGGTCGTGCTGGTCAGTGCCCGGGCGATGGTGACCGTGCCGTCTTCGAGCGGTTGGCGGAGGACCTCGAGCGTGCGGCGGTTGAACTCCGGCAGCTCGTCGAGGAACAAGACGCCGTTGTGGGCCAGGCTGATCTCGCCCGGACCGGGCGTGGAGCCGCCGCCCACCAGGCCCGCGTCGCTGATCGTGTGGTGCGGCGAGCGGAACGGGCGCGTGGCCAAAAGCGGCTGGCCCGGCTTGAGCCGGCCCAGGGCACTGTAGATCCGCGTGGTCTCGATCGATTCCTCGGGCTCCAGGTCGGGCAGGATCGTGGGCAGGCGCTTGGCGAGCATGGTCTTGCCGGAGCCGGGCGGGCCGAGCATCAGCAGGTTGTGCCCGCCGGACGCGGCGACCGTGAGGGCCCGCTTGGCCATCTCCTGGCCGCGGACGTCGGCATAATCGTCTTCGTAGCTGGAGAACTGGCGGAAGAGATCCTCCAGCCGCGACGGGGCCGGCTCGATCTCCAACTGGCCGGTCAAGAAACCGACCGCCTGCGTCAGGCTGGCCACCGGGATCACCTCGACCTTGGCGACGACCGCTGCCTCGGCCGCGCTATCGGTGGGCACCAGGAGCCCGCGGACGCCGTCCAGCTCGGACGCGGCCATGGCCATGGAGAGGGCCCCTTTGGTCGGCCGCGTATTGCCGTCGAGGGCCAACTCGCCCACCACGGCGTACTGGGCGAGCACCTCGGACTCCATCTGCCGGCTGCCGACCAGAATGCCCAGGGCGATCGGCAGATCGAACGAAGCCGCCTCTTTCGGCAAATCGGCCGGGGCAAGGTTGATGACCACGCGGTTCTGCGGCCGCTGGAAGCCGGAGTTGACCATCGCCCGCTCGACGCGATGGGTGCTCTCCTTGACGGCGGCCTCGGGTAGGCCCACGAGGATGGTTTTGGGCAGGCCGGCTGGCGAGACGTCCACCTCAACCTCCACCGGCAGGGCGTCGATTCCCAGGAGTGAAAAGGTCTTGAGCTTGGCGAGCATGGGCAGTCCCCGTGGCACGGGCCCCCAGAAAAGGACTCCGCGAGACCCCAGCATTGTGGCACGAGGGGGCAGGACTGGCAAGGGGCCCCCGGGCAGCACGAGCATCTTAGCGGCTGTCCAACCATAACTCCCCTCTCCCGTCCGCGGGAGAGGCGGCAGGGAGTGAGGGCACGCTGCGGTGAAAACACGAAGTTACTGTTGGCCGGCCGCTTACCTGCGCTGCCCAGGCGGGCACAGGAGGGAAGCCCCTGCCGCCGATGCCGCCCAGTGGGCCGGCGTGGCAAGAGGTTAGGAGTGGTGCCCAGCGCGACGGGGGGCGCTCCGAATTCCGAACGTGTTTTGACACGTCGTTCGGCGTCATTACAATGGGGGGCTGATGAGTCGGCCGGCTGCCAAGAGCCACACGGTTACCCGCCTGCATGCGAAAGGGAATCCCCCAATGAAGAAAACAACAAGACACACTCTCATAGCCTGCGCCGCCGCCCTGCTGTTGGCGCCGCCGGGCACCGACCGAAGGTTGGTCGCGACCCGTGCCGCCGACTTCCATGTCGCTCTAAGCGGCAACGACGCCAACCCCGGCACGCAGGCGGCTCCGCTCCGCACGATTCAGCGCGCTGCGGATCTCGCGCAGCCGGGCGATGTGATCACCGTGCACGAAGGCGTTTACCGCGAGCGCATCAATCCGCCGCGCGGAGGCCAGTCCGACCAGAAGCGCATCGTCTATCAGGCGGCGCCGGGCGAGAAGGTCGAGATCAAGGGGTCGGAAGCCGTCAAGAATTGGGTGAAGGTCCAGGACGATGTCTGGAAGGCGACCCTTCCGAACTCCTTCTTCGGCGGCTTCAATCCCTACAGCGACCTCATCCGCGGCGACTGGTTTAGTCCCAAGGGCCGCCAGCATCACACGGGGGCCGTCTACTTGAACGGCGACTGGCTGACCGAGGCGGTCAAGCTGGACGACGTGCTGAAGCCCGCGGGAACCACCCCGCTCTGGTTCGCTCAGGTGGACAAGGACAGCACCACGATCTGGGCGCAGTTCCAAGGGGTCAACCCCAACGAGCAACTGGTGGAGATCAACGTGCGCCGGACTGTGTTCTACCCGGAAAAGCCGGGCATGAACTACATCACCGTGCGCGGCTTCACGCTGCGCCATGCGGCCACTCCGTGGGCGCCGCCCACGGCGGAGCAGGTCGGCCTGGTCGGCACGCATTGGAGCAAAGGCTGGATCATCGAGAACAACGTGATCAGCCACTCGATTTGCTCGGCAATCGCGCTCGGAAAATACGGCGACCGATGGGACAACACGTCGGCCAATACCGCCGAGGGCTACGTCAAGACCATCGAGCGCGCCCTCCAGAACGGCTGGAACCGCCAGACCATCGGCCACCACGTCGTCCGCAACAACACCATCTCGCACTGCGAACAGGCGGGCATCGTCGGCAGTCTGGGAGCCGCTTTCAGCGTTGTCAGCGGCAACATCATCCATGACATCCACGTCCGGAAGTTGTTTTCGGGTGCCGAGATGGCGGGCATCAAGTTTCACGCCGCGATTGATTGCGAGATCCGCGGCAACCACATCTACCGGACCTGCCGGGGACTCTGGCTGG
>CAYGZA010000072.1:0-21695 GCA_964354135.1 uncultured Planctomycetaceae bacterium | reverse complement strand
TCTCCGACTGCAACATGCAGGAAGGGAGCCTGCGCGTGGACGCCAACATCAACCTGCACGTCGACACGCCCGAGGGCAAAGCGGCCACGCCGATCGTGGAAGTGAAGAACATGAACAGCTTCCGGGCCGTAGAGCGGGCGATGGCCTACGAAGCCCGGCGGCAGTACGACGTATGGCGCGAGACCGGCAGGCGGCTCGGCCAGGTCCCCAAGGAGACCCGCGGCTGGGACGATGCCGCCCAGGCCACTTGGGGTCAACGCTCTAAGGAGGAATCGAGCGATTACCGCTATTTCCCCGACCCCGACCTGGTGCCGGTGACGATCCGCGACGAGGAGATCGACCGGGCACGGCGGTCCATCGGTGAGCTTCCCGCCCGGCTGCGGACGCGGCTGGAGACGACCTGCGGCATGACCCCCTACGACAGCGACGTGATCGTGAATCAGGGTCGGGCCTTGGTCGATTACTACGTCGAATTGGCCGACCGCTGCGGCGACGGCAAGCTGGCGAGTAATTGGATCCAGCAGGACGTGCTCCGCACGCTGAGCGAGAACCACATGACGATCGACCAATTCCCGGTTTCGCCGGAGGCATTGGCCGGGCTGATCCGCAAGTGCGCCGCCGGGCAGCTCGAGACCAGCCGCGGCCGCGAGGTGCTGGCCGCGATGATCGCTTCGGGCAAGACCGCCAGCGAAGCGATGCAGGCCCTGGGAATCCGCGAGGTCGACGAGGCGGACCTCGTGGCCCTCGCCCAAGAGCTGCTCCGTTCCAACCCGAAGATCGTCGGTGACCTGAGGGAAGGCAACATGAAGGCGGCCGGCTGGCTCATCGGACAGGCGAAGAAGAGGAACCCGAACGTGAATCCGAACCGGTTCCGGGAAATTTGCCTGGCGCTGGTGAAAGAAGAGGGGATTGGGGATTAGGGATTAGGGATTGGAGGCGAAGGAAAACGAATGTTGTTCGTTGGAGCGTGGCGTTGGACCCGTGATTTCCAATCCCTAATCCCCAATCCCTAATCCCTGCTTCCCGTGGCCTTCATCACCCTCACCACCGATTTCGGCACCGGCAGCCCCTATGTGGCGGCGATGAAGGGGGCGATCTACTCTCAGAACCCGGCGGCCACCGTGGTCGATATCTCGCATGAAATCCCCCCTCAGGACATCCGCCACGCGGCGGTGCTGCTGGACGACGTGACGGACCGCTTCCCGCCCGGCTCGATCCACGTGGCGGTCGTGGATCCCGGCGTCGGCACCGAGCGTGCGCTGGTATTCGTGCGGATCGGGCGGCAGAACTACCTGGCGCCGGACAACGGCGTTCTAAGCCGCCTGGCGCGGCGCAAGCCCCCGGCGAAGATCATCCGGCTGACCGAGCAGCAGTATTGGCTCCATCCGGTCTCGCCCACGTTCCACGGTCGGGACATCCTGGCCCCCGTGGCCGCCCGGCTCAGTTTGGATCTCGATCCGGACTGGCTCGGCACGCCGCAAGAGGGCCTGGTGATACTGGACTGGCCGGAAGTCCGCGCCACGCCCCAAGCGATCACGGGATCGATCCTCCGCGTTGACTCCTTCGGCAACTTGATCACCGACATCACGGCGGAGATGCTGGCCGAACGGCCGAAGGATCCATCCTTGCGGATCTCTTGCGGCGGCGGTAGCGTGGAGGGCCTCTGCCGCACCTACGGCGACCGGCCCGAGGGAACGCTCGTCGCCTTGATCGGTTCCAGCGGGCGGCTGGAATTGGCCGTCGTGGGCGGTAACGCGGCAGCGCTACTGAATGCCGGCGTGGATGACTCGGTGACGGTGGAGTGGAAGGATCAATGACCAATGACCAAGTCCCAATGACCAATCAAAGATAGGATCAGACCACCTTGGTCATTGGTCCTTGGTGCTTGGTCACTTTCCCAAACCCCTGACCCGCATGCCCGAACCGACTCTCGAACAGCTCAAGCAATGGGACGCCCGCCTCGTCTGGCACGCCTTCACGCAGATGGCGGAGTACGAGCCGCTGGTGATTGAGCGGGCCGAAGGGTGTACGCTCATCGACGTCGAGGGAAATCGCTACCTGGACGGCACCAGCAGCCTGTGGTGCAACATTCACGGGCACCGGCACCCGAAGCTGGACGAGGCGATCCGCCGGCAATTGGATCGCGTAGCGCACGTGACGAATCTGGGGTCCTCGAACCCGACGACCATCCAGTTCGCCAAGCGGCTGGTGGACCTCGCCCCGCCGGGCTTGGAGCACGTCTTCTTCTCCGACGACGGCGCGACGGCGGTCGAGGTGGCCCTCAAGATGGCCTTCCAATACTGGCGGCAATGCCCCACGCCGCAGCCGGAGAAGACGTGGTACGTTGCCTTCGGCGACGCCTATCACGGCGACACGCTGGGAAGCGTGAGCGTGGGCGGGGTGGAGCGGTTCCACGCCATGTTCAAGCCGCTTCTGTTCAAGACGCTCCGCGTGCCGGCGCCCCATCCGTACCGCATGCCGCCGGGCGTCGCCCGTGAAGACGCCCTGGACTACTACCTGGGCCAAGTGGAAGCGATACTGGCCAAGGACCATCCGCGGATTGCAGCCGTCGCGATGGAGCCCTTGGTGCAGGCGGCGGCGGGGATGATCGTCCACCCGCCGGGCTTCTTGCGGGGCGTGCGGGAGCTGACCCGGCGGCACGGCGTGCTCCTGATCGCCGACGAGGTGGCGGTGGGCATGGGCCGCACCGGCCGCTTGTTCGCCTGCGAGCACGAGGGCGTCACGCCGGACTTCCTCTGTCTGGCCAAGGGGCTCACCGGAGGGTATTTACCCCTGGCCGCGACGCTCACCACCGACGAAGTCTGGCGGGCGTTCCTGGGGACGTATGCCGAGAGCCGCACGTTCTTTCACGGCCACACCTACGGCGGCAATCCGCTGGGTGCGGCGGTGGCACTGGCAACCCTGGAGGTTTTCCAAGAGGAACAGACTTTGGCCCGGCTCGTGCCCAAGATCGCCCGGCTGGGCAAGCACCTGGCACGCATCGCAGAGATGCCGCACGTGGGCGACGTCCGCCAGTGCGGCCTCATCGCCGGCATCGAATTGGTCCGCGACCACGCCACGAAGGAGCCCTACCCGTGGCAAGAGAAGCGTGGCCTGCGGGTCTGCGACCATGCCCGGCGCGAAGGGGTGCTCTTGCGGCCGTTGGGCAACGTGGTGGTGATCATGCCGCCTTTGGCGATTGCGCCGGATGAGCTCGATCGCATTTGCGTGGCGGTGGAGGCGGGCATCCTCGCCGCCACCGGCGACTAGACGGGCGATGAAACCTGCCGCGTTCTGCGCTCACTCCGCTTCCGACTTGGTGCCTCTGGGGGAGCCGGCGATGAGCGCGTCGTCGGGGAGCGGCCGGGCGGCCACCGGAAAGTCGAGCCGGTAGAGCTCGCCGCGGAGCTGGCGGAAGGCGTCGAAGCTGTCGCGGTAGACCCAGAATGTGACCGCCGTCTCGCTCGGGCGGAGGCCGGCCAGGACCTGGCGGAACTGCGAGCTGGGATTGAGGACCGTTTCGACCGGCTCGCCCAAGTCGCCGGAGACGGGGATCACCGCCCAACGGACGATCTTCAGGTAGGCGATGCGGGTCAGCCCGGCGGGCGTTTGTTCCGTCCTGTCTTCCCGCGTGGCCGTGTAACGAAAGCGAAACCCGCCCTCGGGGCCCACCGTTTCGGTGAACTCGGGCGATCGCGACTTGCCCAGCAGTTGATCGGCCTTGGTCTTCGCGTCCGACCTGGCCAAGAGGAGGAGTTTCTCGACGGGCACATGGGCGACGCGCCCTCCGCGGATCTGGAAGTGTGCTTCCTCGCCCACGACCGTCTTCGCCAGAGGAGTGGGATAGCTCTGGACGATCTGCGGCCGATCCTCGTCGGCCCGGACCTGGGTTTGCTGCTTTTGGAGCCGGTCCAGCGTTCGCCGGGCGTCGGCAAGTCGGCGGGCGGCGTCAGAATCCTCTTGGGCAGCCGCGTCGAGTTTCTCCCCCTGCGAGCGGAGCTTGTGTTCGATGGCTGCGGCCATCGTCGCCAGCAGGTCGCGTTCCTGCCGGCGGAGCGTCTCCTGGGTTTCGACCGACTGGATCTGCCGAGCCGTCTCCGCAACCTCCCGGTGCAGGGCTCGCTCGATCGCCTCATTTTTTTCGAGGGCTTCGGAGGCCGCCAGCACCTGCGGGTCCTGGGCGGTTTTCACCGGGGCATTCTTGACCCGCATCCCGACCACCATCACCAGGACAATCAAGATCCCGACCATGTTGGTCACGACGTCCAGGAAGGAGTCGTGGCCGACGGCGCCGGTTTCTTGGGATTCGGGTCGCGGCATGGGTCAGGGACTAGGGTTCAGGGTTCGGGATTCAGAGCCGGGCCGTGTCGGCCCGGTCGGGGCTCACCGACGGCCGACGTGCCCTCGGCCGCTAGACGGCTTGAACTGCAACCGACCGACGGTTGAATCCACACCTCGCGATTCATCATTCATCATTCACCCTTCATCATTCCGAATTCGACAATCATCCTTCATCCTTCATCCCTCATCCTTTCCTTTCTTCGATTTCCAGCCCGCTGCCCTCAAGCAGGGTCTTCAGTTCCGCGTAGCGTGCTTCGGCGTCGGCGGCCACGCGGACCTTCAGGACCGGCCGCCAGTACATCCCCCGGCCGGCAATCCCCCACGTTTTGATGTGCTCCCAAAGGCCGGAAACGAAGTCGTCGATCGAGTCGGCCGTGCGGGGGCCGAGCGGGATCACCTTGCCGTCGGCGGTGCCCGGCTCCAGCACGATGACCAGGTGATCCGCGAAGCACTCGACTGCCACCGGCCGCGAGATGGGGACCGACTTGCGGGCGGCGTCGGGAAGGGCCCAGTTTCGCCCGCGGCCCTCCGCCAGGCTTTTCGACGGCGAGCCCGGTTTCTCCTTCTCCAGCGACTTGGGTTTCCGAGAGGTGTCGTTCGGGATCCACTCCTCTGGCCGCAGGGCCATGTCGCCGGCCTGGGACGGGGTTTTCGATTCCGGGGCCGGCGCAGAAGGGTCGCCGACGGAGCGGCGCGGCTCGGGCGCAGAGCCCGGCTCGGCAGGCCGGCCGGAGACCGCGGGCCGGCTCGAACCCGCGTGTCGGCCGGCTGGGGACGACATGCCGGGCCCGGCAACCACCGCGTGCTCGTCTTCCGGGTCCCCTTCGCGGAGCAACCCGCCGCCGGGAGCGGCGCGATAGGTGGTTTGCCGTCGGCCGGCGGAGGCGAGAGCGGCCAGCATCGCCTTTTGCTGCTGTTCCCGGCGGGCAAGTTGGACCGATCCCTGAACCGCTTGGGCCACGGCGGGATCGGCCTGCGGGAACTTCAGCTCCCAGTCTTCGCCGATCAGCTCGTAGCCGATCTCCGATTTCCACGATTTCATGGCCTCGCGTGCCACGTAGTACGCGGCGGTTCCGCCGGGCCGCACCAGCAGGAGAGGATAGGGCTCGTCGGAGCCGTCTCCCTTGATCCTCTTCTGCGCCAGAAGGGCCTGGCGGGCCGCGCGGAGGGCCGTGTCCAGGGGATTCCCGGGCCCAAGGGGCTCGGGAAAGTCGGCCGCAGTGAACCGGATGCCCTCGGGCTGGAGGACGATCGCGTCGGCACGGCACTCGACGTAGAGCGGCCAGCGGCGGGTCGCGTTGGGACCTTCGTAAGGGACGACGGCGTACGACTTGGAACCCTCCGAGGCGGCCCTCTGGGCCTCTTCGAGCTGCCGCCGGGCCTCGGCGATCTGGGCGGCCACGCGGTTCTGCTCGGCCAAGAGGTCCTCCTGCCGGCGCGCCGTCTGTGATTTCGAGCTTTCGAGTTCTTTCCAGGTCGCCTGCAGGTCTGCAATTTGCCCGCGCAACTGCCGGGCGTGGTCCTCCAAGTGGCCCAATCGGAGGCGTGCCTCGGCCAACCGCGTCCGGGCCCGCTCTTGGGAAGCGCCCATCTGGCCGACCCGCCACTCGACGAGCTCCTTGGCGGCCGCAAGGTCGTTTTGCGCCTCGGCCGCCTTGGCGACGGCCGTTTGGGCGGCTTGGAGCTGTGACTGCCTCGTCAGAATCACCAGGATCACAATGAGCGAGCCCATCGTGCAGACCAGCACGGCCAAGAAGGGAAAGAGCGCGACCGGGTTGGCACCGCGGCGCCGGCTTCGGCGAGTAGCAGCGGCGGAGCGGCTCATGCGGCCTGTCCCTTGCGGCGAACCGGATCCAGGTGCAAGACGGGCGATCTCCCGGGGAGGTCGCCCAGCCGAGTGTTGAGCAGGTGGATGGCTGCCGCAAGGCTCATCACGGTTTCTTCAAAATTCTTGGCCCCGGCCAGCGCGGCGAGGTTGTGGTTGAGCGTCTCCTCCAGCTTGGCCACGCAGAGGGTGGCCTCGACGGCCCGGGCAAGCACCTCGGCCTTGTCCGCAAGCGCACCCTGCACGGCGACCAGCGTTTCGCTGGACTGGACCAGGGCCCGCTGCGCCTCGCTCCAGCTCCGCTGGCTCTTCTCGGCGGCGGCCCGCTCCGCGGCGACCAGCTCCTGGGCGTGGGCCCTGAGACTGTCGGTCAGGGCGGCGCTGAGGGCTGCGTGGAGATGCCTGCCGGCGGTGTCGGCCAGCTCGGTCCAGCGCTTTTGGGCGGCGTCAATGGTCGATCGCCACAGCTCGGCCTGGCGACGGACCAGCCCGTCCATCGACTCGATCATCGTCTGGCCCATCCGCCGGAGCAGCACGAGTTGGCCGTCCGGTGCGGCGCCGGCATCGGCAAACCGCCCGAGCAGCTCCGCCTGAACGCGCTCGTCCACGGCGGCCAAGAGCCCGCTTTCCGCACGGTCCACGTAGAACTGCACGAACATCAGAATGATCGACAAGGCCAAGGCCAACGCCGTCGTATCGAAGGCAACGCCCAGGCCCGCCGTCACCTCCACCATCGACTCTTCCAGGGCGTTGGGCTTCAGGCTGGCGATCGCCATCGTGATTCCGATCACCGTGCCCAGGAAGCCGAGAATGGGAATCGCCCAGACGATTAACCGCATCAGGCCGTAGCCCGCGTGGGCGCGTTCCGCATCAACGTCGGCCAGGTGCTTGAGGTGCTCGTCGAGGGTGGCGGCGGAGCCGGTCCGCGAGACGTGCTCCAGGCCATCGCGGAGCCGCCGGACGAGGCACTCCTCGCCGCCCCCGGAAGCCCGGGCCAGGCGGGAGAGGAGGAGCCCGCAGTCGCCGGCGGTTTGGCGTCCCTGCGGAATGGGGTCCAGCAATGGTCGCCCGAGCCCGCGGTACTGGACGGCTACTTCGAGGGCCTTAATGACTAGGGCCGCCAGCCCCACGAAGAACAGGATCGTCTCCACGTATTCGACCGGATGGCCCGCACAGTACCGTTGAAAGAACTGGGGGCCCAAGGCTCCGGAATGGACCATCGCGAAAAACGCGGCGCCGGCAGCGATACCCCACAGAATAGGCGACCGGATGACGTACTCCACGACACGACGCAAATCGTTCACTATCGGGCTCCTTTATGGGCCGGTTAGATGGCAGAACTGCCCGGATCACCCTAAAAATCGGCCTAATCGTCAAACTTGATGAGGAGAATCCGAGGTGGGTGCCCCGTTCCGGGAGCAGGGTGGGGAGAGTTGCAGGAGTACGTTCCCACGCCGGAGCGTGGGAACGAGGGAACCAGACTTCCGAAGTCTTGAAGACTTCGGAAGTCTGGGTAAAATCCACAAGATGGGATACTTTCTCCCGGCGGCAGCTTCTGCCGAGTCGGCTCCCGACAATCCGATCCACCGGCAAAGATTGCCAAAGTAGCACGGCCTCCCCAACCGATACCACAAACCGCTGCCCGAAAAGACCGCCCGGGCCGCCAGCCCGAATCTAAAGAAGTGCCGACGTTTTTTGGGACCGCCGGGCAGGGGGCAGCAGGCTCAAGCATACCTGGGTACGAATCCTTCGATTCCGTTCAGCACGTTCCCAGGGGGGGAAAACAGTCCGGTGTGTGCCCACTCGCGTGGGCCACCCGGACTGTAATTGTCTTGGGACGCAATGCGGCGATCACCCGTCGAAGGGGAAAGCCGCGGCCAGTCTCACGTGCGGGGAGGCTCGTCCGGGCGATAGGTGGCACGGCAGTGCGGAGTCTCCCAGAGAGAGACCTCGACGACCGGAAACCCCTGGCGAACGGCCTGCTCGAAGATCAGCCGCGCGATGTTCTCCGCCGTGGGGTTGCTGTCCATCAGGAAGAGCGGCTCGCCTAACTGCGCAAGTGCGGGAACTGCCGGATCGTCGCGATGGAGGATCATCCGATGGTCCAACGTCTCGTCGATCCAGCGGCTGAGCGCGGCCTTGACCTCGCCGAAATCGAGCACCATGCCCCGCTCGTCCAGCCCGGGGGCCCCGAGCGTGATCACGACCCTGCCGTTGTGGCCGTGCAGGTTCTTGCACTTCCCCTGGTAATTAAGCAGGCGGTGGCCGTAGCAAAACTCGATCTGCCGGGAGATGCGGAACATGGAGGTCGGTGCGATCGGTTTCTTGAGGACTTCTCAACTCAGCCCGGAGTCATCAGCGGGGCCGCGTAGGGGGTGAGGTCTGGGACTCCCGCGAGCCGGAAGGCGGCCTTTCGCTCCGCACACTTATTGCACTGACCGCAGTGTAAGCCGGCGGCAGGGGCGATGCACGAGAAGGTCAGCTCCAGAGGCAGCCCGCGGCCGAGTTCCATCACCTCCCGCTTCGTAAGGCGGGCAAACGGGCGGACGATCCGCAGCCGGCCCGCAACCGCACGGTTCAGGCATTCCTCGAACTGCTCGAAGAACTCCGGCGTGGCATCGGCGAAAGGGTTTGTGCCCAGGATCCCAAGGGCTATCCGGTCCACGCCGCGCCAGACGCACCATAGCGCCGCCTTGACCAATAGAAGGACGTTCCGCCCGGGCAAATAGACCGCCTCGTCGGCGCTCTCCGCCCTGGGCGGGTCTTGACCGGTCAGACTCCAGTGGTCGGAGTACAGGTCGGCCAGCGGCAGGTCGAGGACTACCAGTTCCAGAAGCCGGGGCCAACGCGGGGAGATGCTTGCCAGAAAGCTACGCAGGGCCTCCAGTTCCTCCGGCTGCCAGACCAGCCGGGACTGGATGTAGATGGGCTGCACCCAGGCCCCTTGCCGGAGGAGGTGCCCCGCCAGGATACCGCTATCCAGGCCCCCACTGAGCAGGAGGGCGACTTTCGACGATGGGGCGTCCGATCTCATAGGGTCCGGCAGCGGGGGCGTTCTTTCGGGCTTCCTGGGGATCAGCTTCAGACCTGCGAATCAGGGCAATTCTAGGCCCTACCACGAGACCAGAGAAGGGTCAGTCTACGACCACCCGGCAGGGCAAGCTGACCTTGCGTGGCCAGGATGCCGCCGGTAAACTCGCCCCGCTTCCGGCGAGCCGTTTCTTGGCCATTCCCGCGGCGGCTGTGCGGAGGGCGTCGCAGAGGAGCCGGTCGCCCGGGAGACCGTGGCGAACGCGTCGGTTCGCGCTTGGCTGACTCGTCATTAGTTCTTCTCGCTATTGCACTTACATTGCCCGCCCGAGGTGTCGTCCGGGTGTCCGGGGCAGGAGGTTTTCGCTAGCAGTCGGGTGCCGGGAGAGGGCACGCGTCCGGGTTTACCCCCGGGCCGGGTGTTTTTGCTTGCAATGGAAACCGGGGCTCTTAGAATAAGAAGAAAGGCCCCAGTTTCTCTAATTCCCAGATGTGAAGGTGAGTTATGAGAGCGGCGGGACTGGGGTTCTTGATGGTGGTGGCAGGTCTGGTGATTGCGGCGGTGGGGGCGGCCCCCGACCGTCAGGACTGCTTGCCTCCGCGGGCCGTGCCGGTGCAATTCTATCCGAGCGCGGCCAACAGCGATTTGATCACCGTGTCGGCCAACGTTGGAGACAAGTACCAGCAGTTGACGGTCATCGATCCCAAGCGGCGGGTGATGAGCGTCTACCACATTGAGTTTGCCACGGGCAAGATCGCGCTGCGGAGCGTCCGCGACTTTCACTTCGACCTCCAATTGAAGCAGTTTAACGGCAAGGACCCGTTGCCGGAGGAGATCCAGGCCCTCCTACCCGCGAGATAAGAGAACGCGTCATGGTCGAGAAGAAGTACTACAGTATCGAAGAGGCCGCCCAGTGCCTCGGCGTCACCCCCGCCGAAGTCCACGTGTTCCGCGAGAAGCACGAGCTGCACGGGTATCGGGACGGCGTGAGCTGGAAGTTCAAGGCGGACGAGGTCGACGCCCTGGCGAAGCAGCGGCGCTTGCGAGAAAAGCTCGCAGCCTCCACGGAACCCGGCGAGGATACGGGAGACGTGCTCTTGACCGAGCTGGCCCTGGGAGGCTCCGATGCCGGCTCGTCCGGCAAGGTGATCGGGACCCCGCCGCAAGGACCCAGCGACAGCGACCTTCGCCTGGCCGACAGCGACCTGAAGATCGGCAGCGAGGCGAAGGCCCCAGGCGACTCCGGGAAGGGATCGTCGCCCAAGCAGGGCGGTTCGGGGGTCTTGGACCTGGCCCCGGAGGAAGTAGTGCTCGACGAGAGCATCTCGCTGGAAGACGAGACCGAAGCGCCGCCGGCCGGCGTGCCCGTAGGTGCGGGCGACTCGGCGGTCGACGTGGCTGCCGCCGGCAAGAAGCTCGACGACGACGACGTGGTGCTGGGCGGCAGCGGCACGGGCAGCGACATCACGATCGGCGGCGACAGCGGGATCTCGCTGGTCGACCCGACCGACAGCGGCCTGTCGCTCGAAGAGCCTCTGGAGCTGGAGCGCGCCGACGAGGATTCGCTGGAGCTCGGCGAGGACGACATGCTCACGTTCTCCGATGAGACCGACACCGACGCCCCGACCGAGCTGAAGGCCGACGAGGAGTTCATGCTCACGCCGCTGGAGGAAGCGGCGGAAGAGGAGTCGGAGAGCGGTTCCCAGGTGATCGCCTTGGACAGCGCGCCGGTGAGCGATTCGGCGGCCACGATGCTTGCCGGCGGTCCTGCCGCGGGGATGGCGGCGATGCTCGACGAGGATTTCACCGGCGCCAGCGGCGCCGGCCTGGCGGCGGCGGCAGGGGGGGCCCCTGCGGCGGGCGCGTTGGCCGGGGCCCATCCCGCGTTCACCGAAGGCGCCCCGATGGCCGGAGCGGCTTCGGCCGTTCTGCCCGAGGCCCCGTACACCGGCTTAAACATCGCCGCCCTGTCGGGCTGCATCGTCCTCCTCCTCCTGTCCGGCATGATGGCCTACGACCTCATGCGGAACATGTGGGGCTGGCACGGCGCGCACCCGGTCAACAGTTGGCTGATGGACAAAATCCTCGGCTTGTTCGGCTAAGAACACGCCGTGGCAACGATTCGAAAGGAGTCGAATCATGCTGCTGGATCGCCCCGTGCTCTTCTCCTTCCTCGCCGCGATGCTGCCGTGGTCGGCCGGCTGTTCGCTGGTGCCCACGACGGACCTGGCGGCGCTGAAGGGACAGAACCAGTCGCTCGGCGAACAGAACCGGGCCGACGCCACGCAGATCGACAACCTGCGGACCCATGCCCGCGGGCTCGAAGACCAATTGAAACGGACCGAGGAGGAGTTGGCCCTGCTGGCGGAGCGGTCCCGGCTGGACCGGCAGCGGCTGGCCAACTACGAGCGGGAGCGCCAGCAGTTGCACGCGGAGTTCCGCGGCGTGGCGCAGTCGCGATCGCCGCTAAGGCCCGAGACCAGTCAGCGGTTGGCGGAGATCGCGCGGCGGTTTCCCGCCCTCAAGTTCGACCCGCAGACCGGGGTCACCAAGCTGGACACCGACATCCTCTTCGACACCGGCACGACCGAGCTGAAGCCCGGGACGGAACCGGTGCTCCGCGAGCTGGTGCGGTTCCTCAACGGCCCGGAGGCCAAGGACTTGAGGGTCCTGGTGGTGGGACACACCGACGATCGCCTCATTGCCAAGCGTGCGGCCCGCGAGAAGTACCCCAACAACTTCTACCTCAGCGCCGACCGGGCGTTGGCCGTCTCGGACGAGCTGCGCCGCCTCGGCCTGGCCGAGGATCGCATGGGGGTGATGGGCTTCGCGGCGCACCAGCCGGTGGCCCCAAACGGCTCGCCGGCGGACCGGCAGAAGAACCGCCGGGTCGAGGTCCTGGTCATGGCCCCCGAAGTGCCGGTGGTCGGCTGGACGGAGACGGTTCCCAGCCTGTACTGAGGCCCCGGCGCCCGACTTGCGCGACTACCTTTCTTCAGAACCCGCCCCTATAATCGACGTGGGGATCGAAAGGCCCGTCCGATCGAGGCCCCCGCAACTCGCCCGCGATCCTCCCCCCGCCGTACGTCCTGATCCCGAGGCCCCGCCGGTTCATGGCCCGCCCAAAGCTGAGTTCCCACGAGCAACCTCGATCGGTTCGCTTCCTGCTCCGTCTGTACGAAGGCTTGGCATCGTTGAAGCTGGCGGTCGTCTTGATCGCCGCCAGCGCAATAGTGCTGGCCGGGGCCACGTTCGTCGAGAAGTACTTCGGGACGGAGGCGGCGCAATTCGGCGTCTACGGGACGGCGTGGTTCGCGGCGCTGAACATCCTGTTGGGTTTGAACGTGGCCTGCGCGGCGTTGATTCGCTTCCCCTGGAAAAGGCGTCAAACGGGGTTTGTGATCACGCACGCGGGGATCCTCGTGCTCCTGGCCGGCTGTCTCGTGACCCGCATGAGCGGAATCGACGCCCAGTTGTCGGTCTATGAAGCGGGGACGGCCCACGTGGCTTTTGAGAAGAGCCAGCACTTTGAGCTGGAACTCCTTGGGCAATCCGGCTCGCACCAGGCGGCCCCGGACCAGCCGAGGGATTCCGGCATTGGCCCGGCCTCGCTCGGGTCCTCGAACGAAAACGCGAAGATCCGGGTCCCCTTCGTTTCCGGCCCATTCAATTGGAGCGAGTACCGGTATTGGCACTTCTTTCCTTGGCGCCTGCTGTGGCGGGACCGGGGCATTCTGTACGACGGGGGCGGGATTCGGCTGGAAGTGCTCGACTACTCCAGCGACGCCGACTTGGTGCCCGCCGAGCCGCTGAAGCTTCGGGTCAAAGGCCGCTCGACGGCGGGCGGGTCTTCGGCTCCCGCGAAACCCGGCGCGGACCAGGAGTGGCAAACGGTGGAATTGGGGGTGCAGGGCGTGTCGGATCCCCACGGGTTGAATCGCCGGGTGGGCCTGGGGGGACGCCAGAAATTGCCGGGCGGGCAGTACGTCGTCTTCTGGGTCGCCCGCAGCCAGGCCGAGACCGACGCCTTCCTCGACAGTCGGCCGGAAGGTCCATTAGGGGAAAAGGGTCAAGTGGTCCTGCACGCCGGCGGGAGGAAGTTCCCGCTCCCCATTGACGGCTGGCAGCCCGGCGAGCGGAAGCCGTTGGGCAACTCTGACTTAGCCGTCGAGCTGCTTCAGGTTGATGCCGCGGTCCGCGGGATCGCCCTGCGGATCCGTGCCCCCGGCCAAACGCCGCAGCAGATGATGCTCTTGGCCGACTACCCCGAATTCAACCGGCAGGACCACGAGCACGGCGTGTTCGGGGCCTATTGGCTGGCAAGCGGAGCGAAGTCAGACGCGGCACCGGCCAAGGAGGCCGCCCCCGGCAGCTTGCAGGGCTTGGGCCGACCGCGGATTGACATCCTTCAGGGGGCCGATCAAAAGCTGTACTACCGGGCATGGAAGCCGCTCCGGGTGGAAGCGATCGCCCCGCTGCCGGACGACGGGACCCCGCTGGTCGCCTTCGCCGCGTCCGGCGCGCCCGTGACGTGGTACGTCGAGGAGTTCACCCCTCACGACCTCCCCGGCGGAACGATCCGCGCCAATCCGTTCTTCCCGCGAAAGGGGGAGAAAAGTCTCGAGCCGCGACGGGCCCTGGTCCGGGTCACGGTCGACGACCGCAGCGAGCGGTTCTGGCTGGAAGGGCTCGAGATGAGCCCCATCGCCGCTTTGCCCAACGAAGAGCAACGGAAAGTAGTTTGCGGCGGCAAGCGCCGCGTGGCCGTTACCCTCAAGCGGGACCAGATCGACCTGGGTTTCCAGGTCCGCCTGAACAAGTTCAATCGGCGTCTGGACCCCGGCTCCGAGAAAGTCTCCCATTACTCCAGCGAGGTCGATCTTTGCGACCGCGACGACCCGGGCCGAAAGCTCCGGGACAACGTTCTGATCACGCTCAACGAGCCGGCGAGCATCACCGACCCCGGAAACGGGCGCTGCTACCGGCTCTACCAGGAGAGTTTCAACGGCCCCTGGAGGCCGGGCGACCCGCAGTTCACCTACCTGCTCGGACCGAAGACCGGCCGCGAGGAATTGTTCCTCTCGGTGCTTTCGGTCAACTACGACCCCGGGCGCGGCCTGAAGTACGCCGGCACGCTTCTGATCTTCGCCGGGTTTGTGATCATCTACTACATGCGGGCTTACTTCTTTAGGAAGCGCCAGAATGACACTGCGTGATTTCGGGAGGGCAAGGAGCACGCCCTTCTTTTTCGTCGCGTGCGCGCTGGCCGGCATCGGGGGAGGTTGCACGGCCGACGAGACCGCCTTGGACTGGGACACCTGGGAGCAGATCCCGGTGTTCGGCGACCGCCGCGCGAAGCCGCCGTTCGAGGACGACGCCCGCGTGAAGCCCCTGGACACGCTGGCGCGGTTCGTCGTCCGAAAGGTCTGCGGCAAGGAAAGCCCGTGGCTGAGCCCGGCCGGGGCACTGGCCCAGGGAGAGAACGAGAGCGCGCTCGGCGAGGCCCGGAAGCTCTTCCCCGGCGGCAAGCCTCGCAAGTTCCGGGCAAGCGAAATCCTGTTCAGTTGGATGGTTGAAGCGGACAAATGGGATCGCGTTCCGTTCCTGCCGGCCATGAACGAGGAGCTCCGGCGGGATCTCCTGGGGCTTCCCCTGACCGACAAGGAGGGGAACCGGCTGAAGCACGCCTCCCCTTGGCAGGTCGCGCATGCGAAGAAGCTCGAGGCCCGCCGGGCGGAATTGGCGAAGAAGCAACAAGCCGCTCGGGCCGAAGGGAAGCCGTTCGAGCTGACCGGCGCGGACGAGAAGCTCGCGGAGCTGCTCGATGCACATAACCTTTTCCTCGCCTTGGCGTCCCCGCCCACGGAATCCGAGGAAGGACGCGACCTGTTCTTCCGCCGGTTCCGCAACATGGTCCACCTGTGGACTGGATTGGAGAACGGGTTCTTCGCGCTCTCGCGCTCCGAGTCGGCCGCCGGAGTGTCGGCGCCGCTTGCGGCGGCCGCCGAGGCGGTGCGCGGGCTGACCGGCCTGGCCCGCGGCGGCGAGACCTATGCGGGCAAGATCGAGCCCGGCCTGGTCGCCTTCCGCCAATCCACGGAGACTCTCCGCCGGCAGTTGGAGGACTGCCGCAGTCGAGCGGAGAAGCGGCTCCGCCAGTGCGAAGAAGGGATTGCCAAGTCCCGGCAGCACCTCCGGCAATTGCAGCAATCCCCGGAGCGGGTCCCGCCGATCGAGTTCAACCAGCGGGCGGCAGAAGCGTCGCAGGTCGTGCAGGAGCTGGAGCACGAGAAGGTGCGGGCCGAGAATGTGCTGATCGAGTCGCGGAAGTTGGCCTTGGCGGCGGGCGAGCTGGCGGGCCTGGCCGAAGAAACGCAGATGGCCCTCTACGACCACGACTTCTGGCCGGCCGTTGTCCCCGCGCTCCATCCGAGTGCCCTGCAGCAGGGCCGCGGCCTCGACCGCGAGGTGCAGAAGTGGCTATTCCGCCTTGCCCGCTCGGACGAAGACGGAGAGGGTGCGGAAGCGGAGGCCGTGGGGAGGCACGCCGGCAACAGGCTGCGGCCCTGGCTTGGCCTCCCGGCGGTCCTCTGGGGCTCCGATCTCCTCTTGAAGGACTACCCGCAGCCGGAAATCGAGGAGGTCCGCCGGGCCTTCCGCGAGCTGGCCGCGATCTACCGCGACCGCGAGGCCCCCAATCGGGCCCCGAGATTCTCCGCGGCGATGGACCGCTTCACCCTGGCATTGGCCGCCTTGGGCGAAGAGATGGAGCCCTTGCGGCGGAAGCTTCCCATCCGCCAACGGGACGAAGACCTTCTGGCCCGCACGGCCTATCCGCCCTTCGGGGCGACTTGGACCGAAGTACACTACAACCGCCTCGACCCGTTTCTCTGGACCTGGGCGCTGAGCCTTGCGGCGTTCGTGGCGTTCCTCGGCGCCGTGGGGCCCGCCCGCAAGCCGTCGTTCTGGCTGGGAACGGGCCTGTTGGCGGCAGGGCAGCTCATGACCATCTATGGCTTCGCCCTGCGGACGCTCATCACCGGCTATACGCCCGTGGCCACGATGTTCGAGACGGTGATCTTCGTGGCCCTCGTGGTGGCCCTCTTAGGGCTGTGGCTTGCGCTGGTGCCCCTGTTCGGCCGCGGGCTGCAGCTCGCCTGGCAGTGGACGGCAATCCCGTGTACCTGGGAAGCCTCGCCGCAGCGCGAACCGCGGTCCGCCGCCGCGGCACCGTGGCTGCACGTGGTGCGCCTGCTCCTGGTGTCGGCGCGGGCCGCGCTGGTGGCGGTGGTCTTCTACTATCTGGCGGTGTGTCCTTACGGTGCCGGAAAAGGGGAACCGGCCGTGCTGCTCCGGCCGCGGGTCGGGATCGGGGCCTCCTGGCCCAGTCTTGGCGAGGGGCTGATCTGGATCGTCGGGCTTACCCTGCTGGCGCTGTCGCTGTATTACTTGCCGCGGCTCTTGCTTTCGATCGTGGTCGCCCTGGTTACCGTCCCCCGCGTGCTGGGCAAGGGAGGCTTGTCGGAGCCGCTCCAGCAGGCCATCGCGCGGAGGCCCTTCGCCTTGTGCGGCGCCGCCGTCGCTTTTCTGGCCGGCTATGTCGGCTACTATGCCCCGATCTTCAAGCAGGACATCAAGGCCCTGGAGCCGGTGCTGCGCCACAACTTCTGGCTCACCTCCCACGTGCTCACGATCACCGCCAGCTATGGGGCCGGGGCCTTGGCCTGGGCCCTGGGGAACGTCGCCCTGGGCTACTACCTGCTCGGCCGCTACCGCGACCCCAAACGCGGCTCGCCGGCAGCCGCCCCCGGGAAGCTTTCCAGCCAGGGCGATAGTTTCGAGGCCCCCGAGGATTTCGCCGTCCGCTGCGCCCCCGAAGAGTGCGCTACCGTGGCGACCTACATCTACAAGGCAACCCAAGTGGCCGTGGTCCTGCTGTTCGTGGGCACCGTGTTGGGCGCCGCATGGGCCGACGTCGCCTGGGGCCGGTACTGGGGTTGGGACCCCAAGGAAGTCTGGGCCCTGGTCTCGCTGCTGGTCTACCTGGTCGTCCTCCACGGCCGCCATACGGGTTGGAGCGGCAATTTCGGACTGGCGATGGGATCAGTGATCGGCGCGACCTCGATCATGATGGCCTGGTACGGGGTCAACTATGTGCTGGGCACCGGCAAGCACACCTACGGCACCGGGGCCGGCGGGCTCAAGTGGGTGCTCTTGGCCGTGGCCGTCAATTGGATACTCGTCGGGGCGGCGGCCTTCCGATATCTCATCGAGACCCGGCCGCGCGAACGGAAATAGCAACTCGTCTTTCCAGCCCCCGCCTCACTGCGCATCGCGGCCGCGGTCACCCGGCAGCCGGGCTTGCGAAGCGGTTCCCGGCGAGACGCGCTCGGGCAATAGCCGCGGCATGGGGAGCCGCCGCATGAGCGACTCGCTTTGCCAGGCGACGGGAATCCGCGAATCGCCGTCCGGCGCGAGAACCCTCCAGAGGGCCAGCATCGAGATGGGCTGAGCCGGCGGCTCCCCGAGGATCGCACCGTGCCGGCCCGCCAGGATTGCCCCCGCGTTGCCCTGCCCGCAAAGCCCCCGCAAGCGCAAGCCCGTGGAATCGAGGTCGAACGCCACCTTGAGTCGCTCAAAAGGGATCATCTCTCTCCCCGCGATGGAACCCAGGCCGTTGACCAGCCCGAACTCCTCGACCAACGCGACCGCCAGCGACGCGCTCATCTCCCCGCGACCGCCGGCCAGGGTTCCTCTGGCCTCTTGCAGCCGCCCATCCAAGAGAACGACACTCTCCAGCGTGAGCTGCGCCGTGCCGCTCAGTTGTCGCGACGGAAGATGGTCGCCGATCAGCCTATCCAATTCCAGGTTGCCGAGCTGCCCGTGGATTTCGACCTCCCAGCCGTCCGGCAACTCGCGACCCTGGACGGTCCCGGAGAACCGGCTTTCGGATCCCAAAACGGTCATTGCCTTGGCGGCCGGCGCCAGGAGCAAGCAAGGCAGGGCGCTGCTGCCCGTGTCCAGCCCGAAAACGCTGGCCGGTCTCCCTTGCGGGCGGTGCCGGCCGAGATACACCCAGGCCGGCTCCGGCATCGCGTGGCCGGGCAAACGGAATCCGGCCTTGGCCAACGTCCCTTCCGCAAGGGTTTCGACGGTGCCGGTCACTTCGCTCAAGGCGCAGGAGCCTTGGCTCGACTGGAGAGTCAGGCTCACGGCCGTACACTGAAGGTCCGCCCCGCGCCAACCGGTGCGGCCGGCGAGCACCCGGTCCACGAGCTGCCGCAGCTCCTCCAGGCCGTCCGCGCCGATCTCCGGCTGGGTGGCGGTGAGTGTCAGCCGCGAGCGGGCCGGGCCCTTTCCGTCGGCCGACGGCGTCCAGCGGGCTTCCACGAGGCGGCAGCGGAGGACCTCGCGCCCCGTCTCAGGGGCAGTCATCGCGAGCCCCTCGTACTGCACGACGCCGGGCCGCGGGTGCCGCACCGCGGCCAGCGACACGTCCATTCCCAGTTGCCAGCTCAGCCGCTGCGCCTCGGCGGTCGCGTGCGTCGGCAAGTGCCGAGAAATCCCCCACGCCGCAACGACCAGCGTCGGGGCGACACAGAGCGCGGTAAACAGGAAAATCGCGATCCGCCGCCGCATTCGGTCAGATAACTCGAGCATCCATGCTCCCCTTTGCCATAGGGTTCAGGGTTCGCGCTTCAGAGCCGGGCCGTGCCGGCCCGGCAGGGGTTTAGGAGCTATTAACCTTCCGGAACCGGTTCGCATTCTGCCTTCTCTCGCTCCTGGCTCTCACCTCTCGCCTCTCTCTCTGGCCATCTCGTGGAAAAGCTTCCACCGGGCCTGCATCTCCGCCAGGCTGTCGCCGCCGAACTTGTCGACCATCGCGCGGGCCACCTCGAAGGCCACCACGTTTTCCAGGACCACCGAAGCCGCCGGGACCGCGCACACGTCGCTCCGCTCGTAGGCGGCCTTCTCGGACTCCCGGGTCCGGAGGTTGACCGATTCCAGCGGCCGCGCGAGCGTGCTGATCGGCTTCATCGCGGCGCGGAGCACCATCGGCTGGGCGTTGGTCATTCCCGCCTCCAACCCCCCGGCGTTGTTCGTCGGCCGGGTGAAGCCGAGCGTCGGGGAAGAGACCTGGCCGGCGTCGAACCCGATCGGGTCGTGGACCTGCGAGCCGCGACGGCGGGCCGCCTCAAAACCCAGGCCGATCTCCACCCCTTTGATCGCCTGCACCGACATCACTGCCTGGGCCAGCCGGCCGTCGAGCTTCTGGTCCCACTGGGCGTGCGAGCCGAGCCCGAAGGGCACGCCCTCGACCCGGACTTCGATCACGCCACCCAACGTATCGCCTTCCTTCTGGCAGGCGTCGATGAGCGCCTTGAGCCGGGCGTCGAAGTCGGGGTCGAGCGTATAGAGCTCGCTCGAGTCGCGGAGGGCCCGCTGCTCTCCCAGGGTGCCGGACCGCGGCTCGATCTTGACGGGCCCCAACTCGACGACGTAGCCGAAGGCCGTGATCCCGAAAGGGCTCAGAAGCTGCTTGGCCAAGGCACCGGCCGCGACACGGACCGCCGTTTCCCGGGCGCTGGCCCGCTCCAGGATCGCGCGGACCGGGGCGAGGTACTTGATGGCCCCGCTCAGGTCGCCGTGCCCGGGGCGAGGGCAATGGAGGTCCTCCATCCCCTCCAACTTGTAGTCCTTGTTGGGGACCAAGAGAGTGATCGGGCTCCCCAACGTGCGGCCCTGCCAGAGGCCGGTGAGGATTTCGACCCGGTCGGCCTCGATCCGCTGCCGCCCGCCGCGGCCGTATCCTCCTTGCCGCCGACGCAGTTCCTCGTCGATCGTGTCGGTCGAGATCGCCACCCCCGCCGGAAAGCCGTCCACCAGGGCCACCAGGGCCTTGCCGTGCGACTCACCCGCAGTCGAGTATCGTAACATCTTTAGGTATAACAGCTTAGAGCGAACTGCCGCCGCGCAACCGGGTTCGAGTAACACTCGCAGATTCTACCCAGCCCGCCCCATTGGGGATAGCCCGGATTATCCATCGACATTGTAGGACAGGCTTCCAGCCTGCCGTTCAGGTAACACAGGCAAGATGCCTGTGCTACTCTTGCTGTCCATGAATAATCCGGGCTGGCGGGGCGTAGCCGCAACCAAAGAGACTTCCGAAGTCTTGAAGACTTCGGAAGTCTCTTTGGCTTCTTGGTCTTGCGCGGAGGCAGGCCCCAGGCGTATCGCTACCCGTAAGACCGTTGACATCGGCTACTCCCCAAGTACACTACTGGAATCCACCTTCGTGTGGCACGGTCTAACTCTATTAGGGGGTGCCGCAATGAACGCCCGACGTGCCCACCGGAACAAGCGGTCCCGGTTCGCGTGGAAGTCGCCGCACGTCCACGAACTCGATCCCTTGTGGTGCCATCGCCGGCGGGGCGTCTTCGAAGTGCTGGAAGCCCGGCGGTTGTTGAACCTGGGTGATCTGCTCTATACGCTCGATGACCCAGGTGTTACCCCCAAGGCCAACTCGCAGTTCGGTCAGGCGGTGGCGGCGGACGGCAATCTGACGGTTGTGGGCGTGCCGACGGCCGATGTTGGGGGGGGCAGCGAATGCCGGCCGTGCCTATGTCTTCAATTCCACGTCGGGCGCACTCGTGGCCACGCTGGACAACCCCACGCCGGCAGCCATTGACCTCTTCGGGTGGTCCGTGGCCGTGTCCGGGAGCACGGTGGTGGTGGGGGCGATTTACGACGACACCGGCGCGACGGATGCCGGTTCGGCCTACGTCTTCGACGCGGCCACCGGCAATCTGATCCGTACGCTCAACAACCCCACGCCGGCATTCGATGACCGGTTCGGTTCGTCCGTGGCCGTGTCGGGGAGCATGGTGGTGGTGGGTGCCTCGCGGGATGACACCGGCGCGACGTGTGCCGGTTCGGCGTACATCTTCGACGCCGCCACGGGCAATCTGCTCTGGACGCTCAACAACCCCACGCCGGCAGCCGAGGACTGGTTCGGCTATTCCGTAGCCGTGTCAGGGAGCACTGTGCTGGTTGGGGCGTATCGCGATGACACCGGCGCGACGGATGCCGGCTCGGCCTACGTCTTCGACGCCGCCACGGGCAATCTACTCTGGACGCTCAACAACCCCACGCCGGCAGCTAGTGACTATTTTGGACTTTCCGTGCGTCTTTGGGGGAGCACGGTGATGGTGGGGACGCCCTATGACGACACCGGCGCGACGAATGCCGGCTCGGCCTACGTGTTCGATGCCGCCACGGGCAATCTGCTCCGGACGCTCGTCAACCCCACGCCCGCAACCGGTGACTATTTCGGCTACTCCGTGGCCGTCTCGGGGAGCACGGTGGTGGTGGGCGCATATGGGGATGGCAGCGGCGCCCAATATGCCGGCTCGGCGTACGTCTACGATGCAGCGACGGGCAACCTGATCCGTACGCTCAACAACCCCACGCCGGCATTCGATGACCGGTTCGGTTCGT
>CAYGZA010000071.1:0-21840 GCA_964354135.1 uncultured Planctomycetaceae bacterium | reverse complement strand
GGGAGCAAGAGCGCCCCGACCAAGAGCAGAAAGACCACCAGGAGCGTCAGCCACCCTGCCCATCGCCGGTCGAGGATCGGCCCGAGAACCGCCCTGCTCAGGCGGTAGGCCGGGCGGGCGGTCAGGTCGAAGCCGCCCTCTCCGCGGTGCGCCTCGCTCATGTTCCGCAGGGCGACCATCGCCAGCCAGGGCGTGATCACGAAGGAGACGATCATCGACACGGTCACCGTCAGCGGCACGTTTATCGCCATGGGCGCCATGTACGGCCCCATCATCCCCGTGATGAACATCAGCGGAAGGAAGCTGCAGATGATTGCCAGAATCGAGAGGATCAGTGCCGGCCGGACCTCTTGGATCGCCTTGAGCACCGCTTCCCGCGGCGGCAGGATCCGCATGGCAAAGTAGCGGGCGATGTTTTCCACGTCGGTGATCGGGTCATCGACCAGGAGCCCCAGCGCCAGGATCAGCGCGAAGAGCGTCACCCGGTTGATCGTGTAGCCGGCGATCAGGTTGACGAACAAGGTGACGCTGTAGCAGACCGGAATCGCCAGGGCGACCACCAGGGCCGCGCGCCAGCCGATCGCCAGCCCGATCAGGCCGATCACCGTGATAACCGCGATCACCAGCCCTTCGACCAGCTCGTTGACTTTCTCGTTGGCCGTTTCGCCGTAGTCCCGGGTGATGCGATAGAAGACGTGATGGCTGGGCAAATGAGTCCGGGCCAATTCCTCCATCCGATTCTCGATCGCCTGGGAGAGCCAGACGGCGTTGCTCCCCTTTCGCTTGGCCACGGCGACGTGGACCGCCGGGTAGAATTCGCCGCGGGGCGTAGTCTGCGCGGCGGTCGCCGCTTCTCGGGGTCTCGCCTCATCCTTGGGACTCCGAGGGTCCCGGGCGGCCGGGCCGAAACCGATCCACGTGTAGCTCTCCACCTCGGCGGCCCAATCCGACACCTTGGCCACGTCCTTCAGGTAGATGGGCCGGCCCCCGGCGACGTTGACGACCAGGTCTTCCAGCTCCCGGGCGTCCCGCAGGAACGTCCCGCCCTCGACGAGAAACTCCTTGTTCTGTTGCTCGAAGCGGCCGGCGCGGACGTTGACGTTGCCGGCCTGGAGGGCTTGGACCACCTGGAGCGCGGAGGTCTGCCGGTTGGCCAGCTTGATGGGATCGATCTCGACGCGGACCCGCCGCGGCCGCCCGCCGAACACCCAGACCCGGTTCGTGTCGGGGATGGCCTGCAGCTCGTTTTGGACCTGCTCCGCCATGCGGCGGAGCTCATCGTCGTCGTAGAGTCGCGGGTTGTCGGACCAGAGGGTGACGTTGACGATCGGCACGTCGTCGATTTCCACCGGCTTGACGACCCAGCCGGTAACCGAGGAGGGCACCTGGTCGACGTTGGACTGGATCTTGTTGTAGAGCTTGACCAGCGATCTCTCGCGGTCCTCGCCGACGTAGAACCGCACGGTCACCACGGCCTGGCCGGGCCGCGACATGGAATAGACGTATTCCACGCCGTCGATCTGGTAGAGCAGCTTCTCCAGCCGCGTGGTGATCGACCGCTCGACTTCCTCCGCCGAAAGCCCGGAGGCCGAGACCAGCACGTCGGCCAGCGGGACCACGATCTGCGGCTCTTCTTCACGGGGCGTCAGCAGCAGGGCGGCCACCCCAAGGATGAGCGAGATGACGGTCAGCAGGATCGCCACGTCCCCGCGGAGGAAGACCTCCACAATGCGGGTCAGCAGGGGCCTCTTCTCGGGGCTACTCATGGCTGGGCGCGGCCTCCTTCCCGGGAGCCGCTTGGGCCGCGGGGGCGGACCACAACGCGACCGTCTCCCCGGGCTCCAGGCCGCTGAGCACCTCCAGATGGTCTTGTCTTCCTTCCCGGCCGGTCCTGATGAACCGCCGCTCCGTGCTCCCGTCGGGCCGGAGCACCTGGACGAAATCGAGGTCGCCGATCCTGCGGACGGCGGCCCTCGGCAGGCAGACGTGCCGGCGCACACCCGTGGGAATGACCAGCCGGCCGGTCATCCCATCGACGAGGTCCTTGTGGGGAGCGAGCTTCAACTTGACCAGAATCGACCGGCTGGCCAGGTCGGCTTGCGGGACGATCTCGTCCACCGTCGCCGGCAACGCGAGATTCAAGGCATCGATCCTGACGTCGCGCCGGTCACCCAACTTGATCTTGGAGGCCAGCTCCTCGCGGACCGGCACCTCCAAGCGGAGCGAGGCGGGATCGTGCATAGCCAGCAGGGGGACGCCGGGGCGGGCCATGTCGCCTTTTTGCGCCTGCTTCTCGATCACCATTCCGTCGCTGGGGGCCCGAATCGTGGCGTAGGTCAACATCACCTGGACCTCATCGACCGCTCGGGTGGCCCGATCCAGGTTTGCCTTGGCCACCTCCGCGGCACTTGCGGCCCTGCCGAATTCCTGGTCGGAGATCGCGTCGGGATTCCGCTTCCGCAGGTTCTGCGCCGTCTTGTAGTCGGCCTCGGCCTGAGCCAGGGCGGCCTTGGCCCCCGCCAGGCCCGCCTCTGCCTGGCTGAGCTGGCTTTTCAGGGCCTCCTTGTCCAGCTCCACCAGGATGTCCCCCTGGCGGACCCGGCTCCCCGCCTGGACGCGGATCTCGTTGATCGGGGCAAGGACCCGCGACGAAACCTCCGTGCGGCTGGCCGCCTTGAGGGTCCCGATGGCGTCCTCGGTGTACGGTTTGACGACTTCCTCGACCTCGGCCGTGCCGAGCGGCTTCTCGGAAGCGGCTAGCCCTTCGCCCCCGGAAGCGGGCGTTTGTCCGGGCTGGATCATCGTGCGAAACCCCCCGGCCGCCCAAACGATCACCACCCCCAAGACCAGGACCCCGGCCAGAATCGGCACCAGGCCGGTCAACAGGGCTCGCACCCGCATCGTACCTTTCATTGCTTCTCTCCGGTTTTCCCCGGTGCCCCACCGGTACTGATGCGCACGCCATAGCGGCGGTTACGGCACCGGCCCGGGCGGGGCCTTCCTGTCGCTGGGGCGCGCCGCCGCTCCGGGCTTCTCCGCCGGCCACGTCCGCGCCACGCGGAAGCCCGTGTAGCACAAGACGCGGTCCGCCGGCCACCAGTTGCGGCGGGCGGAACGCAGCCACTGGGGAGGATTGTGGAAGGAGCCTCCCCGCACGAAGAACTGCGTTTCCTTCTTGGTCGCTTCCTCCATGACTTCCCCGTCTTTCGCTCCCGGCGACTTCGCAGTCGTGTAATCCCCCCTGAAGACGTCTTGGCACCATTCCTCCACGTTCCCGTGTACGTCGAACAGCCCGAAGTCGTTTGGCTTAAGGCTTCCGACAGGGTGCGCCCGCTCTTGGGCATTCTCGTGGTACCATGCGTATTTGGGCAAGAGTTCTCGGGAACGACCGAAAGACCAGGGCGTCGCGGCCTTCGCCCGGGCAAACCACTCCCATTCCGCCTCGGTCGGCAGGCGGTAGCCGGCCCGTCTTGGGTAATCGGGTGCAAGCCGCATTCCCT
This sequence comes from uncultured Planctomycetaceae bacterium, assembly GCA_964354135.1. GTDB lineage: Bacteria > Planctomycetota > Planctomycetia > Pirellulales > Thermoguttaceae > CAYGZA01. Next base: position 18,340 of record CAYGZA010000071.1, on the reverse strand, counting down.
CCTCATACTTGCCCTCCTGGTTGGGCACGTAGCACCACTGGCTCTGCGGCAGCCCCTCCTTCTTGCTCAGCCAGTTGCAGTATTCGGCGGCCTTGTACCAAGTCACTAGAAAGGCCGGGCAGTCCGGAGAAGGACGACGCCCCATCTCGTCGGCCAGGAGTTCCAGCTCGTCCGGATCGAGGGTCCCCTGCGACGGGTCGACGTAGAGCGGAGGTTCCGTTTCGTCCTCAAACGCCTGAAGCTGCTCCGCCGTCACCTCCTTGGCGGAGACGGCAAAGGCGTAGTTGATCCGCACGCGGTGGAGTATCTCATCCGGATCGCGGAGCGGCTCCTCGCCGGGCGAGCCCATGAAAAACTCGCCCGGCGGCTCGAGGATGACCATCGTATGGCCCTGCCCGGTGAGGTACCACTTGCGGCCGGTTTGCGGTTCTCCGGTCTTGAGCTTGGCGTCGATCGCGCGGAGCTCGTCTTCGATCGGGCGAAGCGTGTACTTCCGACTCCACTGCCGCAGTGTCCACTCCGCCGCACTATGGATACCGGGGTCCGGGCTGCGATCGTACTCTTTCTCCAAGAACGAGACCAAGCCGTTCCGCCCGTCGGCCGCCAATCGGCCCGGGTCGTACTCCCCGAGGCAGAGGATCAAGGCCCGGCGGATCGTGTCGTCGGTTTCGTTCCTGAGCTCGTCGACGAGGATCTTGGGATCGAGGTCCAAGGCACTCGTCCCATGGATGGCGTAGCTCCGCGCAGTCGGATCCACGCCGTGTTTCAACAGTTGCCGGAGCCGCTCGGGTCGGCCGAGCCGCGCCAGAGCGATCGCCAGATTCGCCCGGCACTTGGCCTGCTTCTCCTTGTCTGCGGCGGTCCCTGAAGTCCGCCGGTCGAGTTCGCTCTGCAGCTTGTCCGCCGCCTCAGCGCCGAGGCCCTCTAGCTTCGCGAACAACACCGCAAACTGCTCCCGGTTGGCCTCGGGAAGCACGCCGGCCAGCACGTCCGGGTCTTCAAGCGATTTTCCGTCGTCCCCGGTGGCATACTCGACGAGGATGTTGGCGGCCAGCAGGCGATCCGACTCGGTGCGAGCAGCGTCCCGGCACACCCTGCACAACGATCCCAGCAGCTCCTCCCTTGCCGGGCGCAATGCCTGGACGAGCGGCGGATAGTGGCCGGGATTCCGCGCAATCGCGGCGATGAGCTCGCCGACCACAAACGACGACGTGGTCCTTGCCCCCTCCTGGCCGCCGCCGGGTGAGGCGGAGGGCGAAGAACTCCGCCACCTGGGGCGGTCGACGCCGAGAGAACCCCGGGCCGCCAACGCGCACGCGACTCGGAACCCCTTCGCGCGCACGTCCTGATCCGCGCTCCCTCCGGCGGCTTCGACCAGGCTCCAGAGTCGTTTGGCCGGTTGCCGTCCCTCCTCCTCCGGTTTCTCCTTGTAGGCCAGCAGGGCAAGGCTCGCGTGCAGCCACTCTTTTGAGCCCTCCTCGTATTCCTGGAGGGTCCGCTGCAGAAGCGGATCGGCCCAACGGCGGTAGCGAGACACCTCCTTGACGATTTCGAAAACGTTGGCCGTATCTGCAAACACCAGTTTCTCCACAAGCGCCTGCGCGTTCCGGCTGCCGTCCCATTCGTAACTCCTCCAGGCCACCACCGCCAACAGCGCGGTCAGCACGAAACCGCGAACCAGATGATACCTCCCCTCGACCCGCATCATCTTGCGCTCGGGCTCGCTCCAGTCCCTTCTCTTCGTCAGCAGGCGGATCCCGAGCGACTCCCACAGGGACGGCAGGTAACGGTTCTCGGGCTTGGCGCTCCAGAGCGCCGACCGCTCGGCCAGGCGCAGCTCGGCCCGGCCGCGCCGCGTCTCCTTCTGCTTCCTGGTCAACCACTCCCGCAGGGAAGCCACAAGGTAGTCGTGGGTAAGCTGATAGTACTTCCCTTGCAAGGCGGCGTCGGGCTTGTCCTGGGCCGCCAATCCTTCCGGGGCGGTGGGCGTGACCAAACGCAGCTCGCGGTCCAGCACCCGGATCAGCTCCTCAAAAGCTTCGGGGCGATCCGCGTACCCCGAGGCGATCAGGAGTTCCTGGTAGGAGCGCATGTGGCCCCTGATGTCGGTTCCGTGCTCGGGGAGCAAGGTCTTCAGGACCAGCCGCGCGGCGTTTTCGTGGACGCGGTGCTTGGGGCTGGCGGTCCGGGAGCTGAAGGTCTCTTCGAGGAACGTCACGCCGATCCCCTCGGCCCCGCCCACCTGTCTCAGCGTTGCGGGCGTCCATGCCTTGCCCTTCATCATTTCCGCGAAGAGCGCCAGCCGGATGCAGACGACCTTGCCCTCCTGCGCCAAGCCGGAGACCGCCTGCCGGAGGAAATCCCGCTGGTCCCTCGTCAGCTCCGCGGCGCTATCCGGCAGCGCACCGAAGGCCCGGCCGAAGGCCCCCAGGACTTTTTCGGCGTGGCGGAGATCGAAGACGTCGGCGGCGGCGATGTTTCGCCCCTCGACGAGCTGGACCTCCAGCTCCTGCATGAAGCGGCTGACCGCCATCCAGAAATCGTCCCGGACCATCACCACGCACTGGACCCGCTCCCCGTCGCACTGGCGCAGGGCTTCGACCAGCTCGGCGCTCTCGTCCTCCCGCGTCGCGTGCAGCCACTGCTCGAACTGGTCCAGGACGACGAGGACCTTCTTCCCCGACAGCTTGACTTCCCCGCGGCGCAGGACGGCAATGCTCTCCTTGAGGCCCAGATGCCCGGGCAGTTGCGGACACTGCTTTCGCAGTCCCCGCAGCACGCGGCTCTCCGTCTCTTTGGGAGTGGCCTCGACGTAGATCGCGATCACCGAGTCGGCCAGGCGGGGCAGCAGCCCGGCCTTCACCAGCGACGACTTCCCGCACCCGCTCGGCCCGTAGATCAGGCCCACCGCAAACGTCTTGTCCGCGTCGGTCTCCTCAATGCGGCTCTTCCAGAAGCGGATCGACTCCGGCAGCCCGTCCCGGTCCCGCGGCCCCGGAAGCAGCTCCAGGAAGAAGTCGGCGTCCTGGGCGTCGAACGACCGCAGCCCCTTGGGCACGATCCTGAGGAGCCGCTCGGGCTCGGCGATCGCGGCTGCGGATACCGCGGGAATCGCCAAAGACGGCTGGGCAGGAGGAACTGCCGGGGCGGCTTGGAGGGGCTCCCCGGATTGCCGGGCCTGCTTCAGGAAGTGCCGCAGGTCGTCGGAGAGATCCCTGCCCGTCGTGTAGCGGTCCGATACCCGCTTTGCCATCGCTTTGAGGCAGATCCTTTCCAGCTCCTTCGGGATCCTGTCGTCCACTTGCCGCAGAGGCCGGGGCTCCATCGTGGTGATCTGCTCGAAAAGCTGGAGCGGGTCCTCGCCGCGAAACGGGCGCCGCCCCGTGAGCATTTCGTAGAGGACCACGCCGAGGCTGAAGATGTCCGAGCGGCCGTCGACGCGGTGCCCCTCGCCGCGGGCTTGTTCCGGACTCATGTAGACCGGCGTGCCGCCGGCGGTGGCCCGCTTGCCGAGGTCCTCTTCCTTCAGGGCCAGGCCGAAATCGACCAGGTGCGGTCGGCCAGAGGCGTCGATGAGGATGTTGGCCGGCTTGACGTCGCGGTGGACCAGCCCGTGCAGGTGGGCATGGTGCAGGGCCTCGGCAATGGTCGCCGTCAGCTCCACGGATTCGCCGTGGGACGGCCGCGACTGTGCCATCCTCTTTGCCAGATCGGTTCCTTCGACGAATTTCGAGACCACGTAGCAGAGGCCGTCCTCGGTCCGCCCGGCGTCGTAGACCGGCACGATCGCGGGGTGGTCCAGGCGGGCCGCAGCCCGGGCCTCTGCCAGATACAGATCGACGCCCTCCAGGTCCGCGATCAGGTAGCGGTGCGGCACCTTGACGGCCACCGGCCGCTTCAGCTCCTCGTCTTCGGCCAGGTAGACGGTGCCGAAGCCCCCTTCGCCCAGGACCCTGGTGACCCGGTACCGGCCGATGGTGCGCGGCGGCTCGACAAGGAAGTCGGTGGGAAGCGGCGTCTTGTCTCCGTCCGCCGAACGAGCGCCCCTTTGCACCGGGGGCTGGGTGGCCGCGCTTGCGCCGTCTCCTTCCTGACGGCGAAGTTGCCCCTCGATCACCAGGAGTTCCCGTTCCAGCGCCGCCCGCTCCTGGTCCGGAACTTCGCCGAGATAGTCCGCGATCTTCGGCTGCTTCCCGGCCTTATGCGCAGCCTCGAAACGCTCGCACACCTTGTCGATGCGGATCAGGTCCGAAGTGGACCAGGACCGGTAGGAGTCGTCTTTTGGCCCGCTCATCTCGTTGGGCTCCGTCGCTCAAGGAACGCCCATATCGAGCCACGCTCATTCTAGCCGATCCGGCCGGACATTCCCAGGCCGCAGGGCGTTTTCAGCCGTTCGGCCGGCTACCTCCTGCCCGGCAACCCAGCCGGCATGATAACGGTTGAGGACCGGCACCAGGATCCAACAGCCTGCGGTCGCCAGGGCCCCCAATGCCACCAAGACGTTGAACGCCGCCTGGTTGCCCCACAGGGCCGCTCCCCGATCGTAGACGTAGCCGCCCACCGCGGTGGCAAGCGAGTCGCTCAGGTTCACAAGCGACATCAGCAAGGCGAAGACGGTTCCCGCCGCTTCCGGCGGGCAGACCCGGGCCGCCAGGTCGAGCTGAATCAGGGTCCCCGTCATGTACGTGAATCCGGCGACCACGATCACGCAGACCGCCGAGGTCCTGTCCAAGAGCCCCCAGTACGCGACCGTGGCGACGATGCCGGCCACAATCGACAGGTGAACCAGCAGCCGAAACCGGACGCGCCGGCAATACAGTCCGTAACTCACGCTGGCGACGATCGCGGCCACGGCCTGGAGCGACTTCGTGTTCCCGTAGAACTGCTCGTCGAACCCCAGCCCTTCCTTGCCGGTCATGTGGACGTAGAGCGCCGAGAAGTAGAAGGGATTGAAGTTCCAGAGGAACAGGAAGCCGCCCACCGCCAGGACCGCCGGACTGCGGCAGGCCTTCCAGAGCGAGCCGGCTGCCGCCTTGAGCCCCGCGCGGGACGCCCGGGTGCGCCGCTCGTCGACGAAGATCCACGTCAGCAGGAGACTCATGGAAGCCACGACGGCGCAGATCAAGAATGCCAGGTCCTGCTGGCCGTGCTCGGTGAGGTATCCGCCGAGCACTCCGAGGACGACGGCCGCCGCGTACATCGCCGCCCATTGGATCGACTGAAGCCGCCCGGTGAGTCCGCGGGGCTGGCCTTTCTCGACCATGAGGGCGTCGACCACGACGTCGGAGAACGCAACGCCGAGGTTCGGCAGCAAGAGCAGCAACAGAAGCGCCGCGACGGCGCCTTCGGGAAGCGCGTGGACGGACAGGAGCACGTAGAGGAGCGAAAACCCCACGACGGAAGCGCCGCTCACCAAGAGCAGATAGCTCTTCCGCCGGTAGCCCGCCACGGGAACGAAATCGGTCAGCAGGCCGTAGACCGGTTTGACCATCCACGGCAGCGACAGGATCGCCACGAACGCGCCGATCTCGGCGGCGTCGCACCCCCAGGACTTCAGCATGGACTGGACGGGCTGAGCGACGAGGCCTTCGGTCGGCTCGCCGATCCCCTGAATGAAGTACATCGCCCCGAAGAACAATCCGAGGGTGAACGCCTCCCGGCGGGCGCCGCGGCTCCTAACGGCGTCAAGTTGCGTCGGATTCATGGGCTGCTCTCGGCGCTTCGAGTGGTCCGATTCCTCGCCCCTCGTCGGTTGCCCCTCTCCTCTTGTCCAAGAGCGGCAACTGCGCCCGCCGCCCGCCAGCCTCCGGGCTGTGTCTTCTGCCGGTAGCATCCAAAGCGACTTACCCCGCCCGGCCCGCTCCGCGACCGGCGCCGACAACTACGGCCGTGGGATGGTTGACCACCCCGCAGGGTCTCGTATACTGGGGTCATCGGTCATTCCGTGGCCATGCCCGAAAAGGTAACGCGATGTCGCCCGAAGGCTCGATCACCTTCTGGATCGAGGAAATCAAGCGCGGCAGTCCCGAGGCAGCGGAAGTCATCTGGCAGCGCTATTTCCCGCAGCTCGTGCGGCTCGCCCGGGAGAGACTTCGGGGGCTCCCCGGGCAGATGGCGGATGAAGAAGACGTGGCCCTCAGCGCCCTGGACAGTTTTTGCCGGGCCGCCCCGCGGGGCCGTTTCCCCGACTTGGCGGACCGCCACGGCCTTTGGCGACTGTTATTCCAGAAGACCGCCCGGAAGGCAATAGACTTGGCGCGGCACGAAAGGCGCCGGACCCGCGGCGGGGGCCGGGTCCGGGGCGAGTCGGCCCTCGGCGCGGCCGCGTCGGCATCCGGCGAGCAAGGTTTTGCGCAGGTCGCCGGCGACGACGTCTCGCCGGAATTCGCCGTGCTCATGGCCGACCAGTGCCGCCGGCTGCTGGAGCGGCTCGAGCCGGAGCTGCAAAGCCTGGCCTTGGCCAAGATGCAGGGGTACAACAACGAGGAGATCGCCCGGCGGACGCACCGCTCCCTGCGGACCGTGGAGCGCCGCCTCCACTTGATCCGCAGACGATGGGAGGAGTAGTCGAAGGTCCGGGCTCAGCCTCAGGAGAAAGCGCACGATGAAACCAGCGGCACTGCTTGCGACGGTCTTGACGTTGATTGGGGTCGCCGCCGCGGCGGCGGAATTCAAGGCGGGCTGCGCGATCCGCGTCGTGACGCCCGATCCCCTGCTGCCCGTCTCCGGCGGAGTCGGCCCCTCCGCGCCCACCAAGGAGAAACGCGGCGACCTGACGGTGCGGGCCCTCGTGCTCGAAAGCGGCGCCACGCGGGTCGCCATCGTGGGGGCCGACTTCCTCGGGTTCCCTTCGGCGCTGGGGAACAAGGTGCGGGCCCGCGTCAAGGGCATTCCACCGCAGAACGTCGTGATCGCCGCCACCCATACGCACAGCGCCCCGGACTGCTACGGTTTCCCCGACGGCAAGGGCGGGTTCGCCTGTGACCTGAAGTACCTCGAAACGGTCTGCGCCAGGATGGCCGAGGCGATCGACGAGGCCGCGGCCAACGTGCGGCCCGCGCGGGTCAGGATTGCCACGGGCGAGGCCAAGGAGAGAATCGCCTACAACTACTACGCCCCGCAACTCTACGATCGGCGGTGCTCGGTGATTCAGTGCGTCGGCACCGACGGCCAGCCCTTCGTGACGCTGGTGAACTACGCCCTCCACCCGGAGGTCCTGGGCGATTCCCAAGGCATTCTGAGCCCCGACCTTTGCGGCCCGCTCTACGGGCGGATCGAAGCCAAGGGAGGCGGCACTGCGATTTTCATCAGCGGGGCCCAAGGCGGGATGGTCACCGCCGACAATCGGGACCCCGGCGACCCCTCGGGGGCGAAGCAACTGCGGACGTGGGAGGAGTGCGTGCGCATCGGCCGGCTCCTGGCCGACGAGGCCCTGCGCATCGTCGCCGAAGCGCCGCTTCAGGAAGACCCGGAGCTGTTCTGTGCGGCCGCGACCGTCACGTTTCCCGTCGATTCTCCGATGCTGCGGGCCATTGTGGGCGTCTCGCCCGTGCTCTCGCAAATGAAGCGGGAAGAGGGCAAGGTCTCCACGCAAGTCAACGTCATCAACCTCGGCAGCGCCCAGATCCTGACCATCCCGGGCGAGGCCCTGCCCAACATCGGCTACTACCTGAAGCGGAAGATGCACGGCCGGCATAACCTGCTCTTCGGCTTGGCCAACGACTCCTTCGGCTACATCCTTACCAAGGTGGATTGGAACAGCTTCAAACGCTACGACTACGTCTCCCGCACCAGCCTGGGCGAGATGACGGGCGATATCTTCATCGAAGAAGCGCTCCGGCTGGTAGACCGCTGCCCCCGTCCACGGCTGGACGAGAAGCCTCGGTAGAAAGGTGACCACGATGCCCACGTGCACGGACCGGCTCCTTCGTTCCCGACCGGATTCTCGGCGGAAAACGGGACACCAGCGGCCCAGGGTGACCGCTCTGATCCTCGTCGCGTGGGTCGCGGTCTTCGCGTTCGTTCCTCCCGAGGGAGCAGGCGGTGCCGATCCCGTTCGGCGGCCGAACGTCGTCTTGATCCTCATGGACGACATGGGCTACGCCGACGTGGGCTGCTACGGCAGCCGCACGATCCGCACGCCGCACATCGACAGGCTCGCCTCGCAGGGCGTGCGCATGACCCAGTTCTACAGCAACGGGCCGGTCTGTACGCCCACGCGGGCCGCCTTGATGACCGGCCGCTGGCAGCAGCGCGTGGGGCTGGAGTGGGCGATCTATCCCGGCCAGAAAGAGCCGGGACTGCCGGCCCGCGAAACCTCGCTGGCCCGGATGCTCAAAAACGCCGGCTACGCGACCGCGCTCTGCGGCAAGTGGCACCTGGGCTACAAGCCCGAGTTCGGCCCGAATGCCCACGGCTTCGATGAGTTCTACGGCCTCTTGTCGGGCAACGTCGATCACTATAGCCACAAGGAGGTCAACGACGAGCTCGATTGGTACGAAGACACCAGGCCGGTCGAGGCGGCCGGCTACTCGACGGACCTGATCACCGCCCGGGCCGTCGACTTCATCGACCGCAAGGCCAAGGAGCCGTTTTTTCTCTATCTGGCCTACAACGCCGTCCATTGGCCGTTCCAGGCGCCGGGCAGGCCGGGCGACGTACGCAACAAGAAAACCTGGCTCGACGGCACGCGGCAGGACTACGTCGCCATGATGGAGGCCGTCGATGCCGGCATAAGCCGGGTCCTGGCGGCCCTGGACCGCCACGGCGTCGGCGACAATACGCTGGTAATCTTTACCGACGACAACGGCGGGGAGCGGCATTCCGACAATGGCCCGTTCTTCCAGCGCAAGGCGACGCTCTGGGAGGGCGGGATCCGCGTGCCCTGCATCCTGCGATTCCCCGGCCGGCTGCCGGCGGGAAAACGGAGCGACCAGCCGGCAATCACCATGGACCTCACGGCCACGGTGCTGGCGGCCTGCGGCGCCGCTCCGCCGGAGGGTCGCACGCTGGACGGCATCAACCTGCTGCCGCTCTTGACCGGCAAGTCCCCGCCGGTCGAGCGGACGTTCTTCTGGCGGATCGACCGGAAGGAGCGAGTGCAGCAGGCGGTCCGCCGCGGCGATTGGAAACTGCTGCGCGACGGGACCGCGGAGCGGCTCTTCGACCTGGCCTCCGACATGGGCGAGCGCAAGGACCTGTCGCGCGAGCACCCCGAGAAAGTCGCCCAGCTCCGCAAGCTGTTGGCCGGCTGGGAGGCCGAATTGGCCAAGCACAAGCCGGCGTTTGTGGTGAAGTAGCCCCAGCCCTTGAGGCGATTCCGCATTTTGGCTATATTGCGGCTGGGTCGGGTTCCGTCAGACTCGAGGAGAAGGTCATGGGTAAAAGACTGCTGCTCTTGGTCGCGTTGGGTGTCTCGTGGTGCGCCGGCTCCGGGCCGGCGTTTTCGGCCGAAAGCGAGCAGGCCGCGAGCCTGGCGAAGCGGATCGGCACGGATCGCGGGATTTGCGTCCTGCTGGGCGACAAGGAGTGCCGCCTCGCCTGCGAGCTGGCCCGCAAGAGCGACCTCGTCTTCTACGTGCAACTGGCCGGCGGCGAGGAAGTCGCCGCGGCGTGCAAGGCGGCCGATGCCGCCGGCCTGTTCGGCACCCGGATCTTCGTCGAGAAGGGAACGCCCGCGCGGATCGGGCTGGCCACGAGCGTGGCCGACGCGGTGATCGTCCTGGGAGCCGACGCGGGGGCCGGCAAAGGCGAGGTCGCGCGAGTGCTCCGCCCCGGCGGCAAGGCCATTGCCGGTGGGGACCAATGGGTCAAGCCGTTTCCCGAAGGCATCGACGACTGGTCTCACCACCACCATGGCCCGGACAACAATACGCAGTCGCTCGATAAGCTGGCGCGGGCCCCGTTCCTGACGCAGTTCGTGGTCGAGCCGCGCTACGCCCCGGCCCCGCAGGCCGCCGTGGCTTCGGGCGGGCGGCTCTTCATGGCCTTCGGGAACATCGCTTGGCACGAGCGCGAGGAGCCGTGGCTGAACACGCTGGTGGGGCTGAACGGCTTCAACGGCACCATGCTCTGGAAGCGGCCGCTAGTGCCGGGGCTCATGGTGGACCGGTGTACGATGATCGCCACGCCCACGACCCTCTACCTGGCCGACGACAAGTCGTGCAAGCTCCTCGACGCCGCCACCGGCAAGCAGGTGGACGAGATTGCCGTGCCGGCCGAGGCGGCGGGCGGGACCTTCTGGAAGTGGATCGCCCTGGACGGCGGCCTGCTCTACGCCTTGATCGGCGCCGACGAGGGCCAGGACCCGGACGCCCGCTGGCGCCGCACCGCCGGCGGCTGGCCGTGGAATGAGATGTCCAATCTCTACAACGATCCGAAGCACCTGTGGGGCTTCGGCAAGACGCTCCTGGCGATCGATCCCAAGACCAAGCAGGTCCGCTGGAAGCTCCAGGAGGACCCACTCATCGACAGCCGCACGCTGTGCATGACCGGCGGGCGGATCTACTTCGCCAATTACGGCCGATACCTCCAGTGCGTGGACGCCCAAAGCGGCAAAGTCGTCTGGAAGCGCACGGCCGAGAAGGACCCCGAGCTGTTCCGGCAGATCGGCCCGTATCGCACGGACCAGGGGCCCATTCAAGGCTGGAAGACCAATCACTACATGAAGTGTACCGACAAGGCCCTCTATTTCGCCGGCCCGCAGGTGCCGTGGCTGAGCGCGGTTTCCGCCGCGGACGGGCGATTCTTGTGGAAGCACGCGGCCCGCGACCTGCACGTCGTGATCCGCGACGACGCCCTGTACACGATCGGCCCGGCCACCGCCGCCAACGACACCAAGAAGCTCGACCCGCTTACCGGCAGGGTCCTGGCCACCTACGAGACGCGGCGGCGCTCGTGTACCCGGGCCACGGGGAGCGCCGACAGCATCTTCTTCCGCGGCCACGAGGGCTCGGGGCGTTTTGACTGCGCCGGCGGGTACACGGGCTGGATCTCGACGATGCGCCCGTCCTGCCAGATCGGCGTCTTGATTGCCGCCGGGCATCTCTATTGGGTGCCCTGGACGTGCGACTGCGACTTGCAGCTTTTCGGGGCCATCGCCTGCGGGCCGGCCGGGGATTTCGTCTTTGGGCAGGAGGCGGTCGAGGCCGAGCGATTGGAGAAACCGGCCGGCGACGCCGGCAGCGTGGCGGCCCTCGAGGCCGCGCCGGCGGACTGGCCCACCTACCGCGCCGATAACGCCCGCACTGCCCGGACGCAAGCGGCGGTTCCGGAGCGGGTCAAGCGGCTTTGGCAGACTTCGCCGCGGCCCGACGTGGAGCCCACCGCGCCGGTCGCGGCCGGCGGGCTGGTCTTCACGAGCGGCACGGACGGGATCGTGCGGGCCCTGGATGCGGCCACGGGCGAGGCCAAGTGGACCGCTTACACCGGCGGCGAGGTCCGCTATCCGCCCTCGATCGCCGACGGCCGGGCGCTGGTCGGCTCCGGCGACGGCTGGGTCTACGCCTTCGAGGCGGCGACGGGCCGGCTCTTGTGGCGGTTCCGGGCGGCCCCGACCGAGCGCAAGATCCCGTTCTACCAGTCGCTCCTATCCACGTGGCCCGTCGGGAGCGGAGTGCTCGTTGACAAGGGCATCGCCTACTTCGCGGCCGGGATCGCCGATTACGACGGCACCCACGTTTACGCCCTCGATGCAGCGAGCGGGCGCATCCGTTGGCAGAACAACGCCTCGGGCCACCTGGACGGGAAGTCGCTCCGCGGCGTGGCCTGTCAGGGCGAGATGCTGCTCAACGAAGGACGCCTGTACCTTGCGAGCGGCAATACCGTCTCGCCTGGAGTGTTCGACCTGGCCACGGGGAAGTGCCTCAACCGCCCGCCTGCCACGATGGGCGGCACGGCGCCGCGCGGCCGGGAGCTGGTGCTGGTGAGCGGGCAGGTGCAGGCCCTGGGCCAGCCGCTCTACTCGAAGCCCGAGGCCCCCGTGTTTGACCGCAATCCCAAGCTCGATTGGGCCCCGCCGGTCGTGACGGCCGCCAATGCGCGGCTTTCGCCGGTGCGGGTGCGCGGCGAGAAGGGCCCGAGCTGGGTCCTGGCGGCCAAGAGTTCCGCCACCGGCGGTGAGCTTTGGGCCCAGCCGCTCCCGGCGGAGCCGGTCCGCTGGGGAATCGCGGTGGACGCGAAAGGCCGCGTCTTCGTTGCCCTGCGCAACGGCCAGGTGTTGGCCCTGGGGCAGTAGGCGATTGATGGCGGGTGGGATGGCCGTTCGCGTCACCACGTACTACCTGGAGATGCTCGACCCGGGCGACTTGCGTCCCAAACGCATCGAGCGCGGCGACGTGGAAGTCCGGCGGGCCGAAATCCCTTCGCCGGAGCTGAGCCGCTTTCTGTACACCGCCGTCGGCGGCGATTGGCACTGGATCGACCGCTTGCCGTGGACCTACGCGCAATGGCTCGAGTATCTCGACCGTCCTGGATTCCAGACGTGGGTGGCCTACGTCGCGGGGACTCCGGCCGGCTACTTCGAGCTGGAGGAGCAGCCCGAAGGTAACGTCCAGATCGCGTACTTCGGCCTGCTTCCGCAGTTCGTCGGTCAGGGCTTGGGCGGCCACTTGCTGACCGTGGCCGTCCAACGGGCCTGGGCGATGGGGGCGTCCCGAGTGTGGGTCCACACCTGCACGCTCGATCATCCGGCGGCGCTGGCGAATTACCAGGCACGGGGGTTCCGGCTGTTCCGCCGGGAAGTGACCACCAAAGAGCTGCCCGCCCATCCGCCAGGGCCCTGGCCCGAGGCCGGCCGCGCCTGAGGTGCTCGCCTGCATTGACACGGCGCCCCCCCACCCGCGACAATCATCGCGGGGACCTTCTCGATACTGCACCGGAGAAAGCCGCAATGAGACGTTTCTTGTTCACCGTGGCACTAGGGATGGCTTTGGTTGCGTCGGCGGTGCGAGCCGAGGACTGGCCGTCGTACCAGCACGATGCGGCGCGAAGCGGGATCACGTCGGAGAAGCTCCCGCTGCCGCTCGTGGAGTCTTGGGTCTTCCGGCCGCGGCACGCGCCCGAGCCGGCCTGGGGGCCGCCCAAGGCCGGGCCGGTCGAAGACATCCTCGAGCTGCGGCGGGTCCATTTCGACGATGCCCTCCAGGTCGCCGCGGCCGAAGGGCGGGTCTATTTCGGCTCGTCGGCGGACGGGAAGGTCTATTGCCTCGACGCATCCGACGGCAGGGTCCTTTGGTCGAAGATCACCGGCGGCCCGGTGCGGCTTGCGCCCACGGTCTACGAAGGCCGGGTCTACGCCGGCTCCGACGACGGCCATGCCTACTGCCTGGACGCCCGCGACGGCTCGGTCGTGTGGCAGTTCCGGGCCGCGCCGGAAGACAAGCGGGTGCTCGGCAGCCGCCGGATGATCTCGCTGTGGCCGCTGCGGGCGGGCGTGCTCGTCGACAACGGGGTCGCCTACCTGGCGGCCGGCGTTTTCCCGGCCGAAGGGGTCTTCTTCTTCGCCTTGGACGCCAGGACCGGAAAGGTCCTCTGGCGGAACGACTCCGGCGGCGAGGCACCCCAGAGTCAGATCTCCCCGCAAGGCTACCTCCTGGCTTCCCGGACGACCCTCTACGCGCCCATGGGCCGTGTCTCGCCGGCCGCGCTCGACCGCGGCGACGGGAAACTCCTCTACCTCGCCTTCTTCGGCAAGAATATCGGCGGCACGTATGCCCTCGTGAGCGAAGAAGAGGTGTACACCGGGACCGAGGAGTTGGTGGGTTATCGCGGCAAGTCGCGGGACCGGTTCGCCACGTATCCCGGCCGGAAGATCATTGTCGGCAAGGAGACGGTGTACCTGGCGGGCGCCGCCCGATTGTCGGCACTGGATCGCAAGGCGTATCCCGCGGCAAGCAACATGGTCGCATCGCTCCGCGCACAAATCGCGAAACTCCAAGAGCCCCCCAAATCAAAAGTCATAGCCCCGGCCGCCAATGCCGTGCGGATCAGGGCCCTGACCGAGGACCTCAAGACCGCCGAGCGGGAGCTTGCCAGGACGGTTCGGTGGGAGGTTCCGTGCAGGCCCGGCGAGGCCCTGATCCTTGCCGGCGACGTGTTGGTCGCGGGTGGTCCGGGCCAGGTGCAGGCCATCGACGGCGCCTCGGGCAAGCCGTTGTGGACGGGCAAGGTGGAAGGCATCGCCAAGGGGCTGGCGGTGGCCGGCGGCCGGCTCCTGGTCAGCACGGATACGGGGAATATCTACTCCTTTGGCGGCGATGGCTCGCAGCGGCACGGGACCGTTGCGCCGCCGATCGAGGCGGATCCCTACAAGGATTCACCGCCGGCTCCTCTCGTGCGGCAGGCGGCCGAGACGATTCTCGGCGAGACCGGGATCCGCCGCGGGTACTGCCTCGTCCTCGACTGCGAAACGGGGCAACTCGCCTTGGAGTTGGCTCGCCGCTCGGAACTGATGATCTACGCCGTCTCGCCCGACGCCGCGAAGGTCGCCGCGGCACGAAGGGCCCTCGATGCCGCCGGCGTGTACGGCACGCGGGTCTCCGTCGAGCAGTGGCCGGCCGGCAAGCTGCCCTACTCCGACTACTTCGCCAACCTCGTGGTCTCCGAGGCCGCGGTCGCCAAGGGCAGCCTCCCGGCCGAGCCCGCGGAGCTGTTTCGCGTGCTCAAGCCGCTGGGAGGCACGGCCTTCGTCGGACAGCCGGCGCAAGCGGGCGGCGCCGCAGGCCGGAATGCCCTGGACGAGGCAGGCGTGCGCCGCTGGCTGGAGGCCTCGAAGCTCGAGGGCGGCCGGATCGTCTCCAACAACGGCCTTTGGGCGAAGATCGTCCGCGGTCCGATCCCCGGGGCCGGCACCTGGACGCACCTCTACGGCAACACGGGCAACACCGGCTGCGGCGACGATCGGGCCCTGCGCTCCCCGCTGGAGGTGCTCTGGTTCGGGGACCCCGGGCCGGGAACCATGGTGAACCGCCACCTCCGCGCGGCGGCGCCTTTGGCGATCGACGGCCGGGTCTTCGTCCAGGGCGAGAACGCCCTGATGGCCTACGACGCCTACAACGGCCTGAGGCTCTGGGAGCGCGCCATGTCCGGGGCCATCCGCACGAATGCCTCGCGGGACGCCTCGAACCTGGCGGCCGGCCCCGAGGCACTCTTCGTCGCCGTCGACGACCGCTGCCTCCGGCTCGACCCGGCGACGGGCCGGACGGTGAAGACGTACGGCCTGCCGCCCGCCGCCGACGGAAAGCCTCGCCGCTGGGGCTACGTGGCCGCCGCGGGAAAGCTGCTCTACGGCAGCCGCTCGCCCGCCGTGCCCAACCTGGCGCAGCAGCCGTGGACTGCGGTCACCACCAGCGACGCCCTGTTTGCCCTGGACCCCGAAACGGGCGAGACCGCGTGGGTCTTTGAGGGCAGGCAGATCCCCCACCAGGCAATCGCCATCGACGCCGGCGCCGTCTTCCTCGCCGATCAGGACGTCACCGCCGAAGAACGCCGCCAGACGATCGGCCGCGCGCGGGAGCAGATCCGGCAGCTTCCCGAGGCAGAACGCGCCAAGGCGGAGCAGGCGCTGGCGAAGGCCGATATCCGCCGGGTCGTCGCCCTGGACGCCCGGACCGGCCAGGTCCGCTGGCGCAAGGCCGTGGACCTGACCCATTGCGGCGAAGGGGCCCTGTCGGCCATGGTCCACAACGGCGTGCTCCTGCTGTTCGGGGTCTACTCCGACGGCCACTATTGGCAGGAGTTCTTCGCCGGCCAGTTCGCCGATCGCCGGATCACGGCCCTCGCGGCGGAGGACGGCAGCCCGCTCTGGTCGAAGCCGGTGGGCTACCGCGTCCGGCCGATCGTCATCGGCGACACGCTGTACGCCGAGCCCTGGACCTTCGACCTGCGGACCGCGGCGCCGAAGACCCGGATTCACCCGATCACCGGCCGGACGGACCGCTGGCAGTACGCCCGCCCCGGCCACCACTGCGGCTGCCCGATCGGCTCGCCCAACTGCCTTTTCTTCCGCTCCTGGTGCCTGGGCTACTATGACCTGCTGACGGACTCGGGCACGGCACACTTCGGGGCCCAGCGGCCGGGCTGCTGGATCAACTTCATCCCGGCCGGCGGGCTGCTGCTCATGCCGGAGGCAAGTGCCGGCTGCATGTGCGCGTTCCCCAACATGTGCAGCGTTGCCTTCAAGCCCGCCGAGAAGGGCCACGCCTACACCTACTACAGTGCGCCCGGCGCCCTGACTCCCGTCGAGCGGCTGGGCATCAACCTGGGGGCCCCGGGCGACCGTAAGGACTCGGCCGGAAAGCTGTGGCTGGGCTACCCGCGGCCCAAGGGCTCGTTGGTGCTGCAACTGACGCTGGACGTCGCTTTCCTGCCGGGCGGGGCGTTCGTCCAGGGCAACTCCCGGTATCCGCAAGTCACCGGGGCCGAGGAGGCGTGGCTCTTTGCCTCCGCGGCCGCCGGCCTGAAACGGTGCGTCATTCCGCTCTTGGGAAAGGACGACCCGCCGGCGCGCTACCTCGTGCGGCTGGCGTTCGCCGATCCGGACAATGCCCAAGCCGGCCGGCGGGTGTTCGCCGTCAAGCTCCAGGACAAGCTTGTGCTGGAGGGCTTCGACGTCGCCAAGGAAAGCGGCGGGCAGAACCGCGCCGTCTTCAAGGAGTTCCCCGGGATCGAGGTCAAGGACAGTCTGGCCATCGAGCTGGTGCCCAAGGCCGCCAATCCGCCTTTGCAGCAGGCCCCGATCCTCCAGGCCGTCGAGGTGATCCGCCAGGCGGCCCGTTGATCCGGCCGCAGCGACTACAGCAAGGGCCGGACCGTCTGCAGCACCGGCAAGCAAGCCGCCGATGCCACGCAACCGCAAACCACCTTGGGAGTGAATCCATGACCTTATCGACCGTCGCGCGGAGCAGGCTTTACCTGCCGCAGCGGGTTCTCCTCGTGCTCGCCGGAGCGGGACTCTTCATGGGCTCTTCGGCTTTTGCTGCGGAGCACTGGCCGCAGTTTCGCGGGCCTGCGTCCTCGGGAGTGAGCGACGGCTCGGGCCTGCCCGACGCCTGGAGCGCCAGCGAAAACGTCGCGTGGAAGACGAAGATCCCCGGCCGCGGCTGGTCCTCGCCGGTCGTCTGGGGCGAGCGGGTCTTCATCACCTCCGCCATCCAGGAAGAAGGCGAGCCCGAGGCGGCCAAGAAAGGGCTCTACTTCGGCGGGAACCGCCCGCCGCAGAAGAAATCGCAACGCTGGACGGTCTACTGCCTCGACTGGAATACCGGCAAGATCCTCTGGGAGCGGACTGCGGGGAACGGCGTCCCGAAGCACGGCCATCACCTGAAGAACACCTTCGCGTCCGAGACCCCCGCGACCGACGGCGAGCGGCTGTACGCCTATTTCGGCTGCCTGGGACTGTTCTGCTACGACTTCGCCGGCAAGGAGCTCTGGTCGCGGAAATGGGGCGACTTTGCCACGCGGTTCAACTGGGGCACCGCGGCCTCGCCGGTGGTGTACGGCGACCGCGTCTACGTCGTCAACGACAACGAAGAAGAGTCCTTCCTCGCGGCGGTGGACAAGAAATCCGGCGAGCAGGTCTGGCGGGTCGTGCGCAAGGAGAAGTCGAATTGGGCCACGCCGCTGGTCTGGGAGAACGAGAAGCGGACCGAAATTGTCACTCCCGGCACCGGGAAAATCCGCTCCTATAGCCTCGACGGCACGCTCCTCTGGGAGCTGGGCGGGATGTCCATGATCACCATTCCCACCCCGTGCGCCTCGCGGGAGCTTCTGTACGTCAGCTCCGGGTACGTGGCCGACTGGAAGAAGCCCGTCTTCGCCATCCGGCCGGGCGCCGCGGGCGACATCTCCCTGAAATCCGGCGAAACGAGCAACCGGCAGGTCGCCTGGTGCCAAAAATCGGCAGGCCCGTACAACCCCTCGCCGCTCCTCTACGGCGACCACCTCTACGTGCTCTACGACCGGGGGCTTCTGGCCTGCTACGACGCCCGGACCGGCAAGGAGGTCTACGGCAAGACCCGCGTCGCGCCCAAGGCAGAGGCGTTCACCACGTCCCCCTGGGCTTGCGACGGAAAGCTCTTCTGCCTGAGCGAAGAAGGCGACACGTTCGCCGTCCAGGCGGGACGGGAGTTCAAGCTGCTCCGCACCAACAGCGTGGGGGAGATGTGCATGGCGACTCCCGCGCTGGCCCGCGGCAGCCTGGTCCTCCGCACGGAAACGCAGGTCCTTCGCATCGGGGGCCGGACGCCTTAAGCGGGCGGCCAACAATAACTCCCCTCTCCCGTCCGCGGGCTCGGGTTGTCCCACATGCTAGCAATGCTGTCACGTTACAATTCCTCCACGG
>CAYGZA010000070.1:0-21994 GCA_964354135.1 uncultured Planctomycetaceae bacterium | reverse complement strand
ACGCAACCCCTTTACTTGCAGGAAGATACAACTTCACGGTGTCGAAGATGGGTATCACGTGCAATCCCCCCCTGTAAAGGGGGATTCTGGCCGACCACCTCTGCATCCTCGGTTTCCCAACGGCACGACCCGCCCCCCTGCAACAGAGCCTCGAGACAATACCCCTCACCCCAACCCTCTCCCGCGGGGAGAAGGGATTCGTTATCCGCCGCCGATGGCCGGGAAGACGCCGATCTGCTCGCCGCCGGAGAGCCTGTCGGAAAGCGAAGCCGCGCGGCTGTTGACAAAGAGGATGCGGGTTTGCTCGCGCGGCACGCCCACGCGGTCCAAGAGTTCCCCGACCGTCTGGCCGGGCTCGATCTCCAACTCCACCGACGGCTTGCCGCCGATGTGGGCCCGCAGGCCGGCGTAGAGATTCAGTTTCACACGTGGCATGACAGCAGTCAGCTTTCAGCGATCGGCTTTCAGCAATGAGCCTCCGGCTTCCCGCGTTCAACTCGTCTCTCGCTGCTAGCCCACGAACTCGAAAACCTTGTCCAATTCTTCGTCCGGCACGGCAAAGGTGACGTTGTGCGGGGCAAGCCTCTCTGTCTTGAAGAAGTCGGGGAGCCGGTCATCCGCGGCGGTGAATCCGGCCCTCGCGTTGAAGTCCCGCTCCCAGACGAGGACCCTCTTACCCAACGCGGCGAAGTCGTCGCCGGTGAAGGGCCGGCCGTAGTACGCCGCAAACATCTCGCAGATCGCGTCCAGGGCATTCTTGTCGTCCAGCACGCAGAACGCCACGAACAGGCACAGGCCCGAGGCGTCGATCGTCGCCGTGGCGATCTGGAGATTGCGGCTTGCCTCGACCTGTCCTTCCGGTTTGAGCGGATCGACGCGGCCGCCCACGCCCAGGATGTTCATCGCGATGGTATACCCGGCGGTGTGATCGGCACCCATGGTCGAGGTGGCGTAGGTGACGCCCATCCCTTGGACGGCCCGCGGGTCGTAGGCCGGCATCGACTGGCTCTTGACGGTCGGAATGCGGCGGACGCCGTACGCCTTGCCGAGCACGTCCGCCCCGGAGGCCACCAGGTGCCCGAGCGGCGTCCCCTTGCCCACCTCCTCCAGCAAGCGGATGGCCCCCTGGGCGTCGCCGAAGGGGAGGATTCCCGCCTCCATGGCCACGCCGATGGTTGCCCCGGTCTCGATCGTGTCCAGGCCGAGGTCGTCGTCGAGGCGGTCCATGCGGGCGATGGCGTCCAGGTCGCCGATGCCGCAGTCGGCGCCGTGGGCCCAGACGGTCTCGTACTCGGGCCCCTTGGTGACGTACTGCCCTTTCTCGTCGACGTAGATCCGCGAGCAGCGGATGGTGCAGCCGCGATGGCAGGAGTGGGCGATCACCCCTTTCCGCTCGACGATCACGTCGTGCTGTCGCTCGCCGCTGATGGCCTCGGTATCCTCGAACTTGCCCTGGCTGAAGTTCCGCGTGGGGTAGGCCCCGGCCTCGTTGATGACGTTGGCCAGGACGTTGGTGCCGTACTTGGGCAGGGTTTGGCTGGTGAGGGGATGTTTCTGGAGGGCGTCGGCGAACTTCCGCATCGCGGCCTTGAAGGCATCGGAATCCGCGGCCTTGGGACGCTGCCCCCCCTCCGGATCGACCACGATGACCTTCACGCCCTTGGAGCCCATCACGGCCCCCATGCCGCCGCGTCCGCAGTGCCGGGTGGGGCGGCCCTCCTCGTCCGTGACGGCCACGCTGGCCGCTGCCGCACGCATCTCGCCCGCCGGGCCGATGCTGATGCAGGCGATCTTGTCGCCAAACTGGCCGAGCTGGCGGCCCACCGTGTCGTAATTGCCGAGGCCCTTCAGATCGCCGGCCGGTTCGACACGGAGGCCGTCGCGGTTGACGACCAACCGATGCCACGTGCCGTCGCGGGGCTGCCCCTCCAAGACGATCGCCTTGACCCCGAGCATGGCCAAGGCGATGGCCGCCATCCCGCCGGAGTTGCTCTCTTTGATGCCGCCGGTCAACGGGCTCTTGGCCCCCACCGACAACCGGCCCGAGCACGGGGCCCCCGTCGCCGTGAGGACGCCGGGGGCGATCACCAGCTTGTTATCCGCCGACAGCGGGTGGCACGAGGCCGGAACCTCGTTGGCCACAATGGCCGACGTCAGCCCGCGGCCGCCCAACTCCCGATACGCCTCTCCTGGCTTCTCCGTCCGGACGGTCAGATCCGACATGTTGACGCGATAGATCACAGCCATGGCCTTCGATCCTCCAAGCCGGACGAGTCTGAAACTCGCCCGAAAACCAGACCGCAAGCTGGGACGCAGCCCCGGCGACCGGCAGCCGGTCTTGCGGGGAGCGCGCTCCGCCCCAGCCCACCTTTGTCTTGACGGTAGCCTACGGGCTAGGGCGGGAGTCTGTCAAGCCACGGGAGGGCGAGGCTCCTGCCGAGCCACGACACGCCGGCGCGTCAACGCCGTGCGGTGAGCTGGAACTCCCGAGTCGTCTGCCGGTCAGTCGGCAGTTCCACGGTGCCTTCCGAGCCGGACCAGCCGGATAGGTGAACCACGATCCGCTTGGGCGGGTTCCGCCGCGGCGGATCGAGCGAGAGGATCGCCTTCGAGCCGTCGGCCGCGACGCGCAATTCCAGCGAGATCGGCCCGAATTCCGTGAGGGCGCCGTTTACGCGGACCGCCTTGCCGGGGACGATCCACGCCGGCGGCAGGCCCTCGAACAGGTGCAGTTCGTCGCCGCGCTCCAGCACGAGCAGGTGCCGCACCAGGCGCACGAACTCGGCGCTGGCCCAGTTGTGCGGCATGTCGCCGCAGTTGGCCTCTCCTTCGCCCTGGGGCATCTGTTCTTCCCGCCAGCACGCAAGCGGCGAGGCGTGGTTGGCGAAGTCGTAGAGCGTGGCGGCCGCCTTCTGGCCCTGGCCGCTCCAGAGCCAGCCGTGGGCATAGAACGAGGCGAAGTAGTTCCACACGCCGTTGGCCACCCAGCCGGTGTCGCGCACCAGCCCTTCCGCCTCGACGGCCCGGAGCATCGCCATGTTGCCCACGACCAGCGGGTCATCGGCCGCAAGGACCTTGCCGGGGAAGACGGCGTGCAGGAAGGCCCACTGGGCCTTTTGCGGCGAGATCTTCGCGTCGCGGCGCATGCAGATCGGGACGTAGCGGTTTCCGTGCGGGTCGGTCCGCGCGTCGCGCTCGGCGGCGCGGCGGAAGGTGGCGTAGAAGTCGTCGTATTCCCGCTGCCACGCTTCGGCCTCTTGGTCCTTGCCGAGCCAGCGGGCGGCGTCCACGGCGGCCTTCAGGCCCACCAGCGTCCAATAGACGTTCGTGTACTCGGGATTGGTGCCTCCCAGGCCGCCGTCGCTGAATCCCTCGGGCAAGAGGCGATAGGTCAGGGCCTTCGGATCGGCCGACGCCTGCTGGCGGAGCGTGCGGATGAAAGCGAAGCCCCTTTCGAGCTGCGGCCAGACCTCGGCCAGCCACTTTTTGTCGTTCGTGAGCCGGGCGTGCCGGGTCGCCGCCCACAGGGCGATCCCGGTCTCTTTGAGATGCCCGTCCATGAGCATGATCGCCCCGTCGGGCCGCTGAAAGTTGAGGAGATAGCGGATGCCGCTTCGGGCCTCGTCGGCCCGGCCCAAGAACGCCACCGACTCCATCAGGAACGAGCCGTCCACGACCCAGAGGCCGCGGTAGCAAGTCGGCCCGACCTGGAAGGCCGGCAACCCGTCCTTGATCTCGCGGGCCTGATAGATGTTGCGGATCGAGGAATCGAGCGTGGCCTGGATCCCCGGGTCCGGGATCTCGAACCGGCCGTAGGGCAGGTCGAGCTTCTTCCAGTATTCCTCCGCGTGCCTCCGGGCGTTGTTGGCCCAGTCGGCCGCGCGCGGGTTCAACTGGCGATCTTCCGGCGAGGCCGCGCCGCGGAGTGCGCCGATCCCGCCGATCCATTCCTTGCCGGCCGCAAGCTTCACCGGGGCCAGGCGCAGGACGGTCTTCTGTTTGTCCTGCGAGGCCACTTCAAAGCCCTCGCTTGCGGTCAGGTAGGTGGCGCCGCCGATCTCGACCCGGCGATTGGGGGCATCGACATTGACCGGGAACTCGCTGTCGATCGTGATGACGGGAGTGACCGCGACCTCCCTGTCGCCCGCGTTGCGGATCTGCACCCGGATCACGCCGTACCGCGGCGGGCCGGGCCGGGACTTCTCCGAGCCGCAACCGAGGTGGGCCAGCGCCGGGCGGCTGCTCTTGCCGGTCAGGAGTTCCGCCACCGGCGGCGCCTCGCCCCGGAACACCCAGAGCACGTTGAGGATCGTGTTGCGGTCCGGCGAGCCGGCCGCCGCGGCGACGGTCACGTCGATCCAGTCGTCGCGGTTTTCATCGCGGGCCTCGAACGGGAACAGCACGGGCACGTTCCGGCCGTGCTCGGCCACCATGTCCACGGTCTTGCGGGTCTTGCCTTCTATCCTGAGATCGAGGACCCGCTGGCCGGGCTTCGGATGCCAACCTTCGCAGAGGCCCAGAACCACGGTGTACTGCTGGCCGGCTGCGGCGCGAACCCGGTAGCGGAGCGAATCGCCCCAGCCCACGGCGATGTTGCGGAACGCCGGGTCGCACGGGGTCTTCGGGTCGGCCCAGTCCTGGTTGCCGCTGCCGCCATCAACCCGCTCGACAACGGGCTTTTCGGGCGGTGCGGCTTTTCTTCGGCCTTCGGAGAAGAGGGCCTCGATCGCGGGGTCCATTTCTACGCCGACGGCAAACGTCTCTTCGACGATCTCGACCTTGCCGCGCTCTTGGATGGTCCGCACGATCGGCACCCGCGGCGAGGCCAGCTCCTGGCGCACCCACTTGGTCTCCGGGCCGTAGCCGATCCCAATCCGCGTCTTGAAGCCCGAGTGCTTCCCCGGATAGTCATAGAGCAGTGTCCCTTCCTTGCCCACCAGCGTCTTCTGCCAGTCGTCGGGCAGACAGATCGAGGTCTGCCACCAGACCGGGGCGTAGCGGTGATCGACCTTCCAGTCCGGCGCCTTTTCTGCGGCAGAGGCTGGCGACGCCGCAAGACGGACCATCGCCGCGGCGAGGATAACGGCTTGTATCACCCGAGCGAAGGACTTCATGGCGAATACTCTCCTGCAAGTTCCCCTGTGCGGTTTTGTGCGTCTCACAGCTTCTTTTTGCGCTCCTTCTTCGGCCCTTTTGGTCCCGTCGCTCCCTGTTTGGTCGCGGGCTTCTTTGCGGCGGCGGCGCCCGGGATCGGCAGCGGTAGGAAGTCGCGCTCCAGGATCATCCATTCCTGCAAGGCGGCCTTGAGCTCGCGCTCCGTCTCGGCGGCTTCGCGCTTGCCGATGAGATTATTGAACTCGTGGGGGTCGCTTTCGAGGTCGTAGAGCTCGAACATCGGCCGCGTCGGCGAGAAGTACAGCCGGGACAACTCGGGCGGGAGCTTCCCGGCCGCGTTCATCTCGTGAAGCTCCTTCCAGAACGGATCGCCAGCGAAGTCCACCGGCGTGTAGGGAATTTGCCACAGGGCGTTGTAGATGAGCTTGTACTTCTTGCTCACCACGCAACGGCCGAGGTCGAAGGCCGCGCTGTTGTGCGGCAAGCTCATCCCATGCGCCCCGCGCTCGGCAAACAAGTGCTTGCGGCCCTCGAACGGCTCGCCGCGCAAGAGCCGGTAGAAGCTGCGTCCCGTCATTTCCTTGGCCGCGGGGACTCCGGCGGCTTCGAGAAACGTCGGGGCGAGGTCTTCGGCGGAGATGAGCTCGCCGGTCGTCGAGCCGGGCTTGGCCACGCCCGGCCAGCGGACCAAGAGCGGCACATGGATGCCGAACTCGTAGAGCGTCCCCTTGCCGCGGAGCTGCGACGCCCCGTTGTCGCCCATCATGGCCACGAGTGTGCTCTCGGCCAGGCCGCGCTTGTCCAACTCCGCCAGCACCGTGCCGAAGCACTGGTCGAAACGCGCGATCTCGTCGTAGTACCGGGCGAAGTCCTCGCGCACCGCCGGCGTGTCCGGGTAGTGCGCGGGAAGCCGGAGCTTCGCCGGGTCGTGGGGCTCGGGGATGGCGTTTCTGTCGAGCGGCCGGTGCGGGTCGCTGAAGCAGAGCTGCAGGAAGAAGGGCTTGTCCTTCGGCGCCTCGTCGAGGAACTCCCGGAACTGCGCGAGCATCTGCTCGCGAACGCCCGCCTGCTTCACGTAATCGAGCCGCTTGGCGAACGTCTGCAAGCCGTGCTTCTCGAACACCGCCCGCGACTCCGGCGAATTGGCCGCGCCGTCGAGGTGGAACGTGCGGCCGGCCACGCCCGCGAAATAGCCCTCCTTGCGGAGCAACTCGGGATAGGTCACCACGTCCATCGGGAGCGGCGCGGAGAAGCGGGTCATCGCAATGCGGACCGGCGAGCGGCCCGTCATGATCGCCGCCCGCGAGGGCACGCACTGCGGGCAAGCCACGTAGGCCCGGTCGAAGCGAATCCCCTGGGCGGCAAAGCGATCGAGGTTCGGGGTCTTGATGTCGGCATTGCCGTAGCAGCCGACGTGCGGGCAACTGTGGTCATCCGAGAGAACCAGGAGGATGTTCGGCCGCTTTGCCTCCGCGGCAGAAGCCCCTGGAATGAGCGCCGGCAACAGGGCCCAGCCGGCAGCCAGTGCGGCAACGATGGTCTTCATGGCAACAATGCTCCTTTCTCATTTCTCCAGCAGTCGGCCGGCACGTTTCGCCTTCTTGGCTTTCTTGGCCGGGATGCCTTCCTCGGCGCCGGCGCCTTTCGGGCCGCCGATGTCCGGACGGTTCTCTTTCGGGAGCCACTTGGCGAGCTCGCCCTTCTTGGCCGTCGAGTCCGGACGCTTCGCCAGGTTGGTCCACTCGTACGGGTCCTCGGCCTCGTCGTAGAGTTCCTCGCCGCCATCGGCGTAGCGGATGTAGCGCCAACCTTCGGAGCGGACCGCGTGGTTCATGTAGCGGTACGTGGTCAATGCCGGCTTGTCCCACGGGGCCTTGGGGTCGGCCAACAGGCTGCGGATGCTCTCCCCCTGCACGTGCTTGGGCGTCGCAATGCCGCACAGCTCGGTGAGCGTGGGATAGATGCACATGAAGTCCACCGCGCGGTCGCAGCGGGCGTTCGGCCGGGTCAGCCCGGGCACAATCCAGATGAAGGGCGCCCGCGTCGCCTCCTCCCAGAGGGCGAACTTGCGCCAGTGGTGCTTTTCCCCCAAATGCCAGCCGTGATCGCTCCAGAAGACCACGATCGTGTTGTCGCGGTACGCCGACTTGTCGAAGGCCTCGACGAGGCGGCCGACCATCGCGTCGCAAAAGGAAATCGTGGCCAGATAGCCTCGCACGGCCTCTTTCCACCGCCCGGACTTGAGCATGGCGGCATGGTCCCCTTCGGGCCGGGCCATGCGGATCGCGGCAGGCGGCAAATCGTCGAGGTCGTCCTCGCGGTAGGGCGGCAGCTCGATCTTGTCCAGCGGGTGCATCTGGTAGTACTTGCGCGGAACGTTCCACGGCATGTGCGGCTTGTGCAGGCCCACGGCCAGAAAAAACGGCTTCTCGTGCTTCCTCTTGAGCTGCTCGATGCCGTAGCTGACAATCCTGTAGTCGGGCAGGTCCTCGTCGCGGCAATCCAAGGGGGCAAACTGGATCCCGCCTACTCCCGTGTCGCCGGTGGGGCGGGGCGTGCCTCCCTCGCGCGCGAGATAGTCGTCCCATTCGCTGCTGCGGCGGTACGAGTCATGGTAGATCTTGCCCGCGCCGCAGACGTAGTAGCCCGCTTTGCGAAACGCGGTCGTCAGCGGCAGGTCTTGCGGGATCGCCGTGCGCCAGTCGTTGCGGTTGTCGTAGACGCCGGTTGCCGAGGGCCGCAGCCCGGACATCAGCGCGGCACGCGAGGGATTGCAGACCGGGGCCGGGCAGTAGCTCCGCGTGAACCAAACGCCGCGGTGCGCCAGACCGTCGATGTTCGGCGTCTTCGTCTGCGGGTTGCGGCCCAGGTAGCCGACCCAATGGCTCAGGTCGTCGATGGCGATGAAAAGGACATTCGGCCGGCTCAACGTGGCGACGGGCTTGACGCTCTCAGCCAACCCCGCTCCGGGGCCGCCCACCGACGCAATGCCGCAGAGGCCAAGGCCCAGTAGGATCGCTGAACGGGAGCTTCTCACGGCATCGTCCCTTGCTCATGGAGGAGTTTCTTCCCGGTTGTTATACTGGGGACCGGAGTCCCTGTCCATGACGTACCGGAGGAGGAGCCAGAATATGTCCAGACTGTCCACCGCCCTGTCTGCAATCGTAACCGCGTTTGTGGTGATCGGGCTTGCCGCAGCGGCTGCCGCCCAGAGCGACGCCGCGGCGCCGACCGCCAACAAGCTCACCATCCACGCCGACCGCGGCAAGGACACGATCAACCGCAACATCTACGGCCACTTCTCCGAGCACCTCGGCCGCTGCGTGTACGAAGGCTACTGGGTCGGCCCGGAGAGCCCGATCCCCAACACCCGCGGGATCCGAAACGACGTGGTCGCGGCGCTCCGGCGGATCAAGATCCCCGTGCTTCGCTGGCCGGGCGGGTGTTTCGCCGACGAGTATCATTGGCGCGACGGCATCGGCCCGCGCGACCGCCGCCCCTCGATGATCAATACCCACTGGGGTGGCGTGGTGGAGAACAACCACTTCGGCACGCACGAGTTTCTCGGTCTCTGCGAGCAGCTCGGCTGCGAGCCCTATATCTGTGGCAACGTCGGCAGCGGCACGATCCGCGAGATGCAGGATTGGGTCGAGTACGTCACCTTCGACGGCCAGAGCCCCGTGGCCAACCTGCGGCGCCAGAACGGCCGCCAAGAGCCCTGGAAGCTCAAGTTCTTCGGCGTGGGCAACGAGAACTGGGGCTGCGGCGGGAACATGCGGGTCGAATACTACGCCGACCAGTACCGCCGCTACGCGACCTATGTGCGCAACTTCGGCGACAACCGAGTCTTCAAGATCGCCTGCGGCCCCAACGGCGGCGACACCAAGTGGACCGACGTCATGATGCGCGAGTGCGGCCGGCAAATGGCCGGACTGGCCCTGCACTACTATTGCGGCACGGGCCGCAGGAGCCGCTCCGCCACCAAGTTCGACGAGGGCGATTGGTTCCACCAGCTCCGCAGCGCCCTGCGCATGGACGAGCTGGTCGCCAAGCACTCGAAGATCATGGACCAATACGACAAGGACAAGCGAGTCGCCCTGGTCGTCGACGAATGGGGCGCCTGGCACGCGGTCGAGCCGGGGACCAACCCGGGGTTCCTCTACCAGCAGAATACGCTACGGGACGCCCTGGTGGCGGGCATAACACTCAACATCTTCAACCGCCATTGCGACCGCGTGCGGATGGCCAACATCGCCCAGACGGTCAACGTCCTCCAGGCGATGATCCTCACGGATAAAGAGAAGATGATCCTCACGCCTACGTACCACGTCTTCGACCTGTACCAGGTCCATCACGACGCCACCCTTCTGCCCGTGGATGTCGAATGTGCCGACTACCAATCCGGCGGGGCCACGATCCCGGGCCTCAGCGTCTCGGCCTCGCGGGACAAGGCGGGGAAGATCCACGTCTCGATCTGCAACCTCAACCCCAACGCCCCGGCCGAGTTGACCTGCCAATTACGCGGGGCCAAGCCTTCCACAATCTCCGGCCGCGTCCTCACCGCGGCGGCCATGACCGCGCACAACACGTTCGACAAGCCCGAGGCGATCCAACCGGCCGAGTTCACGGCGGCGAAGGCCACCGAGGGCGGCTTCACCGCCACGCTGCCGCCGAAATCCGTGGTGGTGCTGGAAGTGAAATGATCGGCCAAGCGTGCGCCGCTGCTTGCCGCCAGGCAAGGGCAACATCATGAGCCCCGGCGCCGTTTTTTCGACGCCAAACTGAATTCCTAGAGTGTCACCGCGACCTTCTTACCCCGTTGTGTCGGCCAAGCCGCCGCGTGGCAATGGAGGGCCCAGAACCGTACACGCCATATTCACAAAGGCATAGCCAACCGGTAAACTGAGGCGTAGCGCTTGTCTGGCATAGCGATATCGGGAGCGGCGATATGGAAGAGGGCAGCCCCCACGCCAAACTGAGGCAGCACTTGCTCAAACACATCTCGGCACCGGATGTGATTGCCGACAAGTACAAGAAGCACCGAGAGAACCTGATCGATTTCGTTGAGGATTTGGATCACGCTCTTGAAGGCTATCTTCGAGCGGTACCTCGTGGCCGGCGCCTGCAAGCGGTAGGAGTACGTGCGATTCAGTTTGCAGTTTTTTCCTGTGCACAACTTGCGGGCTGGGACCAGGCGTTCGCTGACGCAATCGCTGATTACGTGGAGGAGAGATTTGCTTTGGGCCCAAGGAGAGACCAGATGCTACCGCCGAAAGAGGTCGAGAACAGCCTGAAGGCATTCCGGCGGGACCACCCGAGAAGGCAGCAGACTGCCTTCATCATCATGCGTTTCGGATCATCCCGTTCACACTCCAAGGTACTTACGGCAATCCGGAGAACTTTGAAGACTCACGGGATCGTTGGCCTACGAGCCGACGACAAGCAATACCATGATGATCTGCTCTATAACATATTGACCTATGTCTTCGGGTGCTCTTTCAGCATTGCCGTCTTTGAACGGATTGAGACCGAGCAGTTCAATCCAAACGTGTCCTTTGAGGTGGGTTATGCGATGGCAATCGACAAGCCGGTGTGCTTGCTGAAGGACAGGACTCTGAAGACGCTGCAGACGGACCTAATGGGAAAACTGTATCGCGAGTTCGATCCCCACGACCCAGGCAAGACTATTCAAGAGCACCTAGGCAAATGGATACTTGAGGTAATACGGTAAGGCTCTTCGGCATGCCGGGAAATGGGGTCGCGTCTCATGTCCCGCGCCGGGGCGGGCGCCCGGGCGGTCGCAGCGTGGATTCGAGCTCCAATCGCTTGGCGGTCGCCCGTTGCCACACCGTCTCGCCGACCGGGGCCCTAAGCCATGCGCTTCGCCCCAGCGCGCACAACTCGGCTTCTGTCTCGCCGCCGTTGACGTACTCCGAATTGAGCGGGGTTCCCTCCTACTGGCGATTCTGTTGGCGGTGCTTCATTGCCGCCTGGCTGATTTCGTCAAGGCCCTTCTCCGGCCAGAGCGTCCGCTGCCACTTGGTGTAGTCGAACGGTTCGCGACGGATCAACGCAATGAACTTCTCGGCCTGCACTTCGCCGAGCGCCTCTATGAGGGCGCTCAGGCCCGCGGCCTTGATTTCTGTGTCCGTGAACATCATTCCACCTCGAGAACGAACTGAGCTGGGTCCGCTACCGCGATCCCGACAAAGCCGTGCAACTTCCTCACCAACATCTCATCCGTTGTCAAGAAGAAGTTGCATCCGGCCGCGATGGCACAGGCGACGTGGATCGCGTCCTTAGCAGGCACGCCCCGATCCGCGATCTCGCGGGCCTGACGCAAGACGGCCGCGCTTTCCTCCACGTCCACACTCGCCGCAACCCTCCAACGGGCAATCACTTCCCGGCGCTCTTCAAACGGGTTGGCCCGATTCTCATAGTCCAGCATGTAGGACCACGCCAACTCGATCTTCCCGTCTTTCACGCGCTGCTGGATCTCCAGCTTTGCCTCGGTTTCGAGGCGGACCCGCGCCTGACTCTGGTCGTCGAACGGGCGGTTAAAGCAGCAATTGTCCAAATACACTCGCATCTATGGCGACCCCATTGACTTAAGCATACCCTCAATGGGGACGTCCGGCAATCCGGCACGGGCGTGGGGAATGAGGAAATAGGCAACGGCATAGGGTCGTGGCTCATTCCCCGCGCCCGGGAGGGCGCCCGGCTGATCGTAGCGTCGATTCGAGCCACGATCGTTTGGCTATTTCGTCTGCGTAGGCACGTCGCGTTGGGCCGCGGCGCTGGAGCCCTGGGTCCCGACCGCCGGCATGGAGGCCGCAGGGGTGACCGGCGCGGAGGCCGCAGGGGCGGCCGGTGCGGCGTTCCGGGTCACCGGCTTATCGGGCCGCACGGGCGCCTGGCGGACAATGCCGATCTTGTCGATGCCGTCGCCGTTCCAATCGCCGACCACGGGCACGTCGCCCGCCTGGCCCAAATGGAGGACCTTGTCCCGGGCGTCGAGGGCCCGGTCGCCGTTGGTGTCCAGGTACCAGGTGCCGTCGCGGTAGATGCCCAGCTTCGTGGTGCCGTCGCCGTTCCAGTCGCCGACCACGGGGACGTCGCCCTTCGCGCCCATTTCGACGTAGATGTCGCCGTCGCTCCATCGGCCGTCGCCGTTGGCGTCGAGGTACCACGCGCCGTCGCGGAAGACGCCGATGTTGCTCACGCCGTCGCCGTTCCAGTCGCCGGCGACGGGGACGTCGTTCTCGGAACCGTACTGGAAGACGTGGTCGATGAGGTCCTTGCGGAACTTGCCCAGGGCGCCGCGCTTCAGGGTCCGCCAGCCGGCCGCGGCCTGCTCGGGATCGGGCGGGATGTTTTTGAAGCGCTTCAACGCGAGTCCGGTGGCGCGGTTGCCGGCGTCGGGCAGGCCGGGCTCGTGCCGGATGGCCCGCGCGTCGCCGCGCCACACCGGGCCGAAGATGCCGGCGTCGGTTTTCCCGTCGCCGTCCCAATCGCCGGTCACCGGCCGGTCGACGGCACTTCCCAGCCGGACCCAAAGGTCCTCTTCGCCCCAACTGCCGCTTCCGTCCAGGTCGAGGAACCAGGAGCCGTCGAAGAAGACGCCGATCTTCGTCGTCCCGTCGCCGTTCCAGTCGCCGGTCACCGGAGTGCCCCCCGCGAGCCCGAAGAGATACGTCTTCACCGGCGTGCCGGCGGCGTCGGCGAGG
This sequence comes from uncultured Planctomycetaceae bacterium, assembly GCA_964354135.1. Classification (GTDB taxonomy): domain Bacteria; phylum Planctomycetota; class Planctomycetia; order Pirellulales; family Thermoguttaceae; genus CAYGZA01. The sequence goes on along the minus strand of CAYGZA010000070.1, from coordinate 9,152 downwards.
ATCCACTGCGTCTCGTTCAGCTCCGGGCCGCTCCAGGAAACGGCATTGAAATGGACGCTGTACGCCCCGGCGGTCTCGCCGGCGTCTTCCCGGTCTTGGCGGGGCCGGCCGGCGTCGATCACGCTCAGGTGCCACGTGTAGTCCAGCGGGATCTCGCCTCCGCCGCCGTAGTAAGAGAGCAGCGTCTGGGAGACTTGCACCGGCGGCAACACCACCGTCGGCGCCGGCGGCTCGGCGAAGAAAGGCGCCGGCCGAGGCACGTCCAGCGGCGGGAAAGGCGGGGGCGGCGGAGGAGGCGGTGGCGGAGGAGGAGGAGGCGGGAGTTCCCGCATCAAGATCTCGCTGAAGTTGTACGAGTCCCCCTGGTCCCCGGGTTGGAGCTTGATTCGCAGGATCGCATCGTCTTTCGGGTCAATCTCAATGTCTTCCAGGATCGACGGATCCACGGAGCCGTTGGGGTTGACGGCAATGCCTCCCTTCGTCCCCGCCGTATCGAAGCCGTCCACGTAGCCCGGCGGCTGGGTTTCGATGATCGAGTAGGTCCCCGGCCGCAGGTTGGTGAACTCGTAATAGCCTTGGGTGTTGGTGACGGTCGCGATCGGCTGGCCCAGGAGGTTGAGAATCGACCGGCCGACCTGGTCCGCCAAGGTGATTCTCACGCCGGGGAGCCGCTTGTCGTCGGGAGTGAGTTTGCCGTCGCGGAGCTTCAGCGGATCCGGAGGGGGAGTCCCCTGCTGGTACTCGATCGCCGGTCCGTCCTGGAACACATAGCCGGAAAGCCTCGCGGGCTGTAGCTCGGCGAAGTTGTAGTCCTCTCCCTTGTCGCCGGGGTAGAGCTTGACGGCCGTGAAGCGGTCGTTGCCGTCGACGGCGCCGCCCGCCGTGCCCAGCGAGTCCTTGCCGTCGAAGTACCCCGGCGGCTGCGCTTCCTCGACCCCGTAGGTGCCGGGCTTGAGGTTGCCGAAGGAGTATTTCCCCTGGGCGCTGGTGGTGGTCGTGGCGAGACGGCTGCCGGAGCCGTCGAGCAGGTAAACGGTCACTCCCGCCAGGGGCTTCTCGCCCGGCTCGAACAGGCCGTTGTCGTTTGAGTCCGAGAAGACCAGGCCGCCAATGCCCGCCGGCGCCAGCTCGCCGAAGTCGTAGTCGACCGCCTGGGTGCGCGGCGGAAGGACCGCGCCGGTGATCCGGTCGCCGGGGTTCTCCGCGGCGCCACCCGCGGAGCCGGCCGCGTCGAGCCCGTCGTAGTAGCCGTCGGGCTGCGTCTCGGCGACGCCGTAAGTGCCCGGGCGGAGGTTGGTGAACCGATAGAAGCCCGTGGCGTCGGTGGCCACGGTCGTGCCGGCCGGTTTTCCCGCCGCGTCCAGGAGCGTAAGTGTGACACCGCTGATCCCGGCTTCGCTCGGGTCCTTCACGCCGTTGTTGTTCTTGTCGGCATAGACGTACCCGGCGAGACTCACCGGCTCCAGCTCGCCAAAGTCGTAGCGGATCGCATTGGTGCCGGGAGTGAGGACAGCGCCGGTGATCCGGTCGCCGGGGTTTTCCGCGGCGCCGCCCGCGGTGCCGGCCGCGTCGCGCCCGTCGTAGTAGCCGTCGGGCTGCGTTTCGGCGACGCCGTAGGCGCCGGGCCGCAGGTTCTCGAACTTGTAGAAGCCGCTGGAGTCGGTGAGGGCCGTCTTGCCGGTCGGGTTCCCCGCCGCGTCCAGGAGCTTCAAGGTCACGCCCCCGATCCCCGGCTCGCCCGCGTCCTTCAGTCCGCTATCGTCGTTGTCGGCATAAACGTAGCCGGAGAGACTGGCCGGCAGCAGTTCGCCGAAGTCGTAGTTGACCGCGTCGGTGGCGGGCGGAAGAACGGCGCCGGTGATGCGGTCGCCGGGGTTTTCCGCGGCGCCGCCCGCGGTGCCGGCCGCGTCGCGGCCGTCGTAGTAGCCGTCGGGTTGGGCTTCCGCGACCCCGTACGTTCCCGGGCGGAGGCCGTCGAAGCGATAATAGCCTTCGGCGTCGGTGAGGGCCGCGGTGCCGGTCGGATTGCCCACGGCGTCCAGCAGGGTGAGGCTTACCCCGGCGATTCCCGGCTCGCCCGGGTCCTTGACGCCGTTGTCGTCGTTGTCGGCGTAAACGTATCCGGAGAGACTGACCGGCTCCAGCTCGCAGAAGTCGTAATGGAGGCCGGCCGTCCCGGAAACGAGGGTGATCGCGACGACGGAGTCGGGCGGCGCGAGCGTCCCGCCGGCCGAGCCGACGTCGTCGTCGCCGTCGAAATAGCCGTCGGGCTGGATCTCATGCACCCCGTAGACGCCGGGCTTGAGCCCCGAGAAGCTGTATTGGCCGCTGGAGTCGGTCTGGGTGGTGGCGAGCACGAGGCCGGAGGCGTCGAGCAGCTCGACGGTGACGCCCGCCAGGAGCTTCTCGCCGGGATCGAGCTGGCAGTTGGCGTTGCGGTCGGCCAGGACCCGGCCGCTGATGCCGGCGGGCCGGGCCTCGGCGAAATCGTTGTGGACGCTGTCTTCCCCGCCCAACAGCCCGATGCCGCTGAGCACGTCGACGCTCGTCACCACGCCCCGCGTCTGGTTGCCGACCGTGCCGGCCCGGGCCCCAATGCTCAAGAACCCGTTGGGCTGGGTCTCCACGATGCGGTACGTGCCCGGGAGCAGGGCGTCGAACCGGTAGGAGCCATCGGGCCCGGTCAGCGTGGTCTTGCCCGTGGTGACGTACTGGTCGCCATCGAGGCGCAAGAGCTCCAGGCCGACCCCGGCCAGGCCCGCATCTCCCGGCTGCTGCACGTTGTCGCCGCTCATGTCCTCGAAGACGGTGCCGGAAATGCTGATCGGCAAGGGCGTCTGCGGCACGCTGAAGATCGCCCCGGCAGTCAGGTCCGCCTGGGGGATTTCGGAGGGGGGCATGTAATCGTCGGTCGGGAGCGGCAGGCCCGAAGGGGCCAGCTTCCCGTCGTAGAAGTCCAGGAAGATGTCGGTGCCGGAGGCCTCGAAGTAGTGCGGCGCCGCCAGCGTGCCGGTCAGCAGCGAGCCCTCGAATTCGTTGCCCTCGGCCAGGGAGTTCGGCCCGAGAAAGCCCATCTCGTCGACGTCAATGGTGAAGATCAGCTTCTCGCCCGGGTCGAAGCCGGTGAACGTGAACTCCAGCCGGGTGCCGCCGTCCGCGACGGAAGACTGGACGGAGTCGATGCCCTCACTTTCGACGATCGTCAAGGGATGGGACTCGTACGCGCCCAGGCCCCCGGGAGCCGTGTCGAAGAGGCAGTCGCCGATCGTCAGGCCGTTGCCCTGCTTGTCGGTCTCGATGACCAGTCGGGTCAATTGGGTGCCCGGGGCGCCGCCGCTAAAGGTAATCTCGATCTCGTTGCCGGCATGGTCGTTGCCGGAGTCGTCCGGGAACTGGTAATAGACGGCCCCGATCTGGACGGGCGCGATGCTCAAGAGCTGTCGGGACTCCACGTGCTCGAAGCGGCAAACCCGCCCCGCAGAGCCCGATGGCCAGCGGCGCGACCCAGCCCGCCCCTTACCCGCCAACCGGCGGCCGAATTCACGCAATCTCCTGAAAAGACCCACAGCGAACCTCCGTGCAAACCTCGCGGCATCGGCCGGATGAGACTAGCGCCGCGATAAGTTGGGTGTCCCTTGAGCTCTCACTTGCCACACGCGGACCGTGGTATCAAAGCTGCCCGAGATGAGCGCCTCGGCCGCGGCGTCCCAGACGAGGGAAGTGACCGACCCGGTGTGCCCGACCAGACGGTGGAGCTCCTTGCCGGCCGCAAGGTCCCAGAGGCGGATCGCGTTGTCGCTTCCGCCCCCCGCCAACCGGCCGGGCCCGCAATAGGTCAGGCTGAGGACCCTGCCGGGCCGCGCGGGGAGGGCCGCCGTCTGCTTTCCCGTGCTCATGTCCCAGAGCCGGATGCTCCGCTCGTCCCCCGCGGAGGCCAATTGGCTTCCGTCCGGGGAATAGGCCAGGGCGCTGACCCGCAGGCGGTGTCCCGCCAGGTCGCGGACTTTGGCGCCGCCGGTCAAGTCCCAGGTTCGGATCGGCCCGCCGCGGCCGGCAGCGGCCAGGTGCCTGCCGTCGGGCGAGAAGGCCAACGCGCGGACGTCGCCCGCGGGGGCATCGAGCCCGTAGAGCGACTCCCCCGAACGCCCGTCGTAGACCCGCACCTTGCTCTCAAAACCGCCGGCGGCCAGCATCCGGCCGTCCGGGCTGAAGACCAGGACGCAGATCCCCTCCTGGGGATCCGGGATCGAGCAAAAGGGCGACTCCGCCGCGATCTGCCAAAGGCGGATATGCCGGTCGTTTCCGGCCGTGGCCACAATCCGGCCGTCCGGGCTGAGGGCCACACACCGCACCCAATCCGTATGCCCGACCAGGCGGTGAAGCAGACGCCCGGTGCGGGCGTCCCAGATTCGGGCAAGGTGGTCGTCCCCGGCGGTCACCAGGTACTTCCCCCCGGGGTCGAGAGCAACGCCGGAGACGACGGGCGCCTTTTCCAGCATCGCCTGGGCGGGAAGCTCAATCACTTGGCGCGGGGTGAGTTCGGGGATCGACTCCGCGCGTGCGGCCGGGGCGCTCCACCATGCGATGGCCGCGGCCAGCCAAACTGTGCGAGCAAGCCACGAGTTTGCCATACTCCGGACCCAATTCCGATGGACGTTCCTGCGGACGGCGGCGGCCGACCGCTCCCAAGGTCTTTCATCGGAAGAATCGGTCCTAGCCCCGAACGCGAACTCGTCGGCAGACCCGGGCGCGGTAAGCTGTGCGGGTCAGATAGAGTGGGCGCTGCCGCGCAAGGACCGAGAGCCCCTAGGCCCGGCCGGGCGAGAAAAGACTTGGCTTTGCGGGTCTGCCCTTGAGCGCAACGAGGCGTCGCCATTTTGATTTGTGCGCGAATCCGCGTGATGACACCCCGTGGGTGGTGGGGAGAGTCACCCCCGGCCCAGTTTTCACGTCCGATATGCGCGGACCTCGCCCATCATCCGATGGACGGTGTCGGCATCCGGGGCGCCGGACACCTTGTAGAAGACCCCACCGGGAAGCCCGCGCCGCCGGAGCGCATCGGCAAACCTCGCAAACTCGACTTGGACGACCAGCGGCACGTCGCCGGTGCGGGCCCGGAGTTGGTCGAGGACCTCGAACGCCGGGGGGAATCCCTTATCGTCGCCAAGGAACATCGCCTTGAGGCCCTTTAGGGTCGAGACGGCCTCCAGCAGGTGCCGGCCGTTGCCGTGGATGTGCAGGACCCCGCCGTCGAAGCGGGCGAAGATCCGCTCCACCGGCTCCCGGCCCCAGGTCTCGAAGTATTCGACCGAGGTCATGTGGAACGGATCGACGCTCTCGGAAACGATCCGCCCGGGGACCCACTGCACCATGTTGCTGGCGGTGCCGCCACGGAGCAGCCCCACGTGCTCGAAGAACGTCTCGTGGATTTCCGCGTTGAGCTCGAAGGCGAAGTCGACGGCCCGGCGAACCATCTCCGGTTGTTCCACCAGGCTCAGGTACGTCCGGGTCGCCCCGAGCAGCTCGAAGACGAAGTTTAGCCCGTCGATGAGGATGAAGTGGCTGACGCCGAACTTGCCACGCGCGCCTTGAACGAACGCATCGAGCTGCCCCAAGTACCGCGCGAACCACGGGTGGGAACGGTCGAAGCGGAGGCGCTCGAACTCGGACCAGTCTTTCAGGAGCGGCGCGACCATCGAGGAGATCCAGCCGTTCTCGGGATGGGCCATGAACTGGACCTGCCCGCCCAACAGCCCGCCATAGAGCCCTTGGTCCATCTCGCTCAGGTAGGCGCTGGGGATCGAATCGTCTTCCAGCACCGCCCGCTCGCGGAGGAACGCGTCCCAGAAGGCGATGCGCTCGGCCGGATCGGGATCGTCGCAGAAGCCGTGCGCGTACCTGCGCCCGAAGTCGTCCAGGGCGGCCGAAGGGATGCTGAACGACGCCAGGATTCGATCCATGGCTTGCCGCGAGCCGAAGGGCCGCAGCCGGTCAAACACCTCGCCGGCATTCCGTTTGTAGGCCAAGCGGGTCACAGGTCCGCCATCACCTCGTCGAAGCGCTCCACGGTCAGGGCGGGAGAGGTGGAAAAGGCGATCCCGCTCATGCGGCACAAGGCCACCGACGCCTTCATGGCCTCTTCCATGCCGGGAAACTCCACGGCAAACACCAGGTCGTACGGTCCGAGGATGGCGTACATCACCTGCACCTCGCCGCCGTAGCGCTCGATCAGGTCCACCGCCGTGTCGGTCCGCTCCGCGCTCATCTCCTTGATCGCCTCTCCGTTGTACTTTCCGAACATCAAGAACGTGGCCATGACTCTTCCTCCTTTGCGAGACAACTACTCCTCTTGAATCACCGGAAAACGGCGGGCCTCGCCCGGCCCGCGCCGAGTTCTATTCCGCATCTACTGCCTGCCGGCCGCTCGCTGCTCTTTCCCCGCCAACACCCTCAGAAACACGGGCATGAAGTGGGGCAGATCGGGCCAGCCGCGGGACGTGACCACGGAGCCGTCGACCACCACCGGCTTGTCGACAAAGACCGCCCCGGCCGCCTCCACGTCCGCCCGGATGCCCGAGTACGCGGCGATCTTGCGGCCCTTCATCGAGCGGGCGGCCCAGAGCAACTGCGGGCCGTGGCACATCGCCCCCAGCGGGAGTTCGCTGTCGAGGAAGTGGCCGACGATCTTCAGGGCGTCCTTGTTCTGGCGGATTTCCTCCGGCCCGCGACCGCCGGGGATCAACAGCCCGTGGTAGTCGCCGGGCTTCAGGTCCTTGAAGGCCGCCTCGGTCTTGATCATGTAGCCGAGTTTCTCGGTGTAGTTGGTGTATTGCGGGTCGAAGTCGTGGACGACCATCTGCAAGAGCTTCACGCTGGGCGCCGCGACGACCGGCACGATGCCCTCCTCCATGAGCCGGTAGACCATGTAGTAGGTCTCCATCCCCTCGCTGAAATCGCCGATGCAAACGAGCACCTTCTTGCGCCGGCGGTCTTCGTCCTTCGACGGGGCTGCCGACTCCATGGCCAGGCCGACCGCCCCAAGCCCCGCTGCTCCCAGGGATGCCGCCATGATGTGGCGGCGGCTGATCTTCGTCGATTCGTGTTCCGACATGGCGTGCTCCTTATCGTCGTGACCCGACTCTCCGACCGCGGACGCCGGGCAGGGACCCGCCCGGCAGCGTCCTCAACCTCCGACCCTTGCGCCAATAAGCGTATACCCGTCCCGCACCCCAGGCAACGGGGTGCAACATCCCTGTAGGCTAAACCGGCGACCAGTCGGGATCAGGCTGCGAAAGGATGGTAGGCGCAACGCCCTTCTGCAGTTCGGCCACTGCCCGCTTGGCGGCGGCCACGCTCGCGCCATCGGGATGCACTTCCATCACGATCTCGAAGGTCCGCGACTCCCCGGGCTTGAGCACGATCACCCGACCCTTCTCTTTCTCAAAGGACCTGCGGTTGGGAAAGTTCGTGGCCGGCTCCAGGCCGGTCACGTAGCCGTCGGCCGCCGCCTGGGGGTTCTTCCAAAGGGTGAAACGGGGCAATTGGCTCTTGTTGAACTTGAGGCTCACGCCGCGGCTGGCGGCGGCGTTGTGCAGCAGGGCTTGGGTCCGCCCGGCAGCGTCGGCCGCCAACTCGAAGAAGAACACCGCTTCCGGCAGGCCGGGGCTCTCCGGCCCGTACGTGTCCCACGCGGCGACGTTGGCGACTGCGGCCGCGTCCCGCGGCGCCACCTTCTTCACCGGGAGCACCACCTTCGAGCCGGGATTCAAGAGCGGCACCCCAAAATTCACGTGGTACAGCAGCTCCAGCTCGCTCGGCTGAGCGGATAGGTTCGTGATCGTGTCGGTGACGGTCATTTCCGGACGGCCGGCGCGGGTGCTCACGGTCGCGACCATCCGCAGCTTGTTGCCGAAGAGCCGGGCCTCGTCGACGACGCCCGTGACGCCGATCTCGCCCGAATCGCCGTCGATGGCCACTTCCACCTTGTGCGCGGGAATGTTGGCGATCTTGCCGTGGAGGGGGTAACGGAGGATGCCCTCCTCGTCGTGTTCCGGGGCCCCGTTGCTCTCCAGACCGCACCGGACCAGGAGCTCGTCAAAGCCGTCCAGCCAGCCCAGCCCGCCGGGCTCGGCCACATGGACGTAAGCCGGGTGGACGGGCCCCTTGACGGGAGAGTTCCATCCCAGCCGTACATCCCCCAACATGGCATTCCAGATCCCCATGCCGCGGGTAGGAATCGCCACGAACCGCAGGGCGCCGTTGTCCACCTCGACCACGTCGACCCCCTGGCGGAGCCCACCCCGCAGGGCCCGCTTGGACACCGTGTAGCCTCGGGCGGCCCCTCCCACTTCGGCGGGCGACAGAAGGAGCGACTCTGCGTAAACGTCTTGTTCTACGTCGGTGAGCGTCCACGTTTTCTTGGCCATGCGCGTGGGTCTCCTGCCTGAACCGGGTTCTGCGTGCTTGGGGTCAACAGCGCCAATGTACGCACTTCGAATCGCGATAGCCAGTAGCGCCGGCCGGGCAGACGCCGGGGCTGCCCCCGGCCGGAACAGGGCGTCGGAATCCACGCAGCCGGCCAGTCCTGGTCCCGCGTCTTTCTCCAGAGCTCCCAATTTCCAGGCCGGACGCTGCCGGTGACTTGCCAGCGTCCTACGAAGGGAATAAAACAAGGTTCCCCGCACTGAATCCCGAACCCTGCTTTCCATCCCTTGGGAGTGGCAACCAACCATGAGCACATCGAAAGTCGTAACGAAGGACAACGTGGCGGCGGTCTTGGACCGCGCGATGGACGCCGGCAAAGGGCTCTTGCGGCTGACCCCGACCTGGGTGCCGCGGAGCTTCCTCCACCCCGGCAAGCGAATCAAGCTGGCCCCGAGCGATTGGTACGCCTACGGCACGCACCGCGGCGGGATCGACGAGCGGTGGTTCGCCAGCACCACCGAAGCGGCCAACGAAGGCCGGCTCCCCGACGAGGGCCTGAGCTACATCACCTTCGAGGGCGAGCGATTCCTCTTGCGCGACGCCGTGGCCGAGGCCGGCGCCCGGCTCATCGGCAAGAAGATGTTCGATAAGTACGTCCGCTGGCCCGTCTATTCCAAGTTCTTCGACAACATGGGGCCTATCCCCCATCACATGCACCAGCAGTTCAA
>CAYGZA010000069.1:0-22181 GCA_964354135.1 uncultured Planctomycetaceae bacterium | reverse complement strand
GCAAGGCCAAGATCGCAAAGCCCACGCCGCACGTCTCGATCTTCAACTTCCACTACGCCAGCCCGCCCGATACGGTCCCGATGAACTTCGGCCTGAACAAGGTCCTGGCCGACGACGAGACCGGCTTCAAGGGCACGGGCGACTTCTGGTACCGCCGCGAGGGCTGGGAGTTCCTGCTTTCCGGCGGGGCGATCTACAGCAGCCTCGACTATTCGTTCACGTGCAGCCGGCCCGACGGGACGTTCAAGGTCACGAAGTCGCCCGGCGGCGGCGGCATCGAACTCCGCAGGCAACTGGCGATCCTCAAGCGATTCGTCGAGGGTTTTGATTTTGTCCACATGAAGCCCAGTGCCGGCCAGGTCTGGGCGAAGCGCGGGACCGTCCGCGCGCTGGTCGAGGAAGGGAAGGCTTACGCCATCTACTACCACGGGCCCGCGCCGGCGGAAATCGTCGTGCAGCTCCCTGCCGGCAAGTACCGCGCCGGGTGGACCAACACCATGACCGGCGCGACCGACAAGAGCGAAGAGTTCCAGCACCCCGGCGGGCCGTGGACGCTGGTATCGCCGGAATTCAAGGAAGACGTTGCCTTGCGCGTGACGCGGCTTTGACACTGTGAGGACCGCCGGGTCGGTGCGGTCAAACCGGCGGTCGCCGGGCTCACCCGTTCTCCGGGCCGGAGCTTGCCCACAGGTGTATCGGCCGGTCGCTGACGGGCCGGCCGCGCCGCATCCGCGTCAGGTACCGTTGGACGGCCAGCCCCTTCGCCTCGGCCCAGCGGGTCGCGGGGGCGTTTTGTCGCGGGACGTCGACGAAGACGGATCGTCCTGCGCATCGCTGGAACGCCGCCTCAAGGAGCGCGCAGCCCGCCTTCTCGCTCAAGGCAATCGCCGGCCCGATCTGGATCGCGCGGGAGCCGCTGCGCAGGGTCACATATCCCAAGAGCTTTCCGCCGGAAGTGAAGACCCGCATTGCCTCGGGCCCTTGGCGGTGCAAGAGGCGGATCAGCCGCTCGCGATCGGTGCCGGTGGCCTGCCGGTCCAGCGCGGTCACCGCGTTCAACTGATCGGCGGTAGCCGGTGCGACGCACGGGTGGGACGCGCCCGGCAAGGCCACGCCTTCCCATCGGGCCAGCTCGTACTCGGGCAGGAAACCGAGCCGTTGGTAGATCGGCCCGCCCAGCGGCGTGGCATCGAGCCGCGCGGTCCGGACGCCGCGCTCATCAAGGTACGCAATCGCATGTTCTACCAGCCGCGTGCCTATCCCCTGGCCGCGCACGGCCGCATCCACCAGAATCATGGCGATCCATCCCACGGAGCCGAACGCGCAGGCTGCGGCCGTTCCCACCGCTTGCCCCCCAAGCTCGGCCACAAAGCAGCCGTCCGGCTCCAGCTCCAGGAAGCGCTGCCAGTCGGCCTCCGTCTGGTTCCAGCCGGCCTGGTCCTTGAGCTCCATGCCGCGCGGGACGTCGCCGACGGTCATCTTGCGGATTCGGACCATCCTTCACGCCCGCTGGCCTGCTGCCGGTAGACTGGTCTGCCGGGCGAACTCGTCGAACATGATGCGGGGCATCTCGGGCCGGACGCCGACGGCCTCCCAGGCGCCGTAGTCGAAGACGATCAGCCCGCCCCGAGGCGTGCTCCAGTGCCGCACCAGAAGGCGGGCCTCCTCGCGAATCTCCTCTTCGACGCCCCGCGGCATCGTCGACTGGATGTCCACCGTCACCAGGAAGCAGACCCTCTCCCGGAACTGCTCGCCGAACTCCACCAGCCCGTAGCTCCGCGGCTGCTGCATGTTGAGCACGTCGACGCCCAGCTCGGACCACGAGGCCAGCGGGCAGACCACCACCTGGCCCATGTTCCGGGAATCCTTCGTCTCCCATTGGCAGCCCCAGTCGTCCGGCGCCGGGTTGTCGAAGAACCAGCCGGCCTCCGCGCGGTCCATCTCCCAGATGTTGCAGACGTCGTCGGGAAACCCGGGCATCTTGTGGCTGGAGTGTTGCCAGAACGGCAACCGCGGGGGGCCCTCGAACTCGATGGCGCGGCGGACGATCTCGCGGGATTCCATGGTGGGCCCCGGGTCCTTGGCTTGGCTCGCCGTGATCTCGGTCCTGCCTCTTCTCGCGACGGTCGACTTAGCGCCGTAGGACTAGAACCCTTCCAGCCGCGCAAGATCGAGCGTCAATCCGCCGGATGCCGTGGGCACGGTCACCGACGCACTCTTGTCCTTCCGCGCCACGAACTCCGGCATCGCCCGCAGGCAGCCTTCCAGCAGTTCCAGCTCCCAGGCCAGCGGCGGGCGGACGGCCCTACCGGGATTGACCCGGATGGCGCAGGGGTATGCCTCCGGCCCGGCGACGGGCCAGCCGTGCTTCTCCGCAGCGTCCAGGTCCGTGGGCGAGATCTCGAACGCCTCGCCGAAAGTGAGCGATATCGCCGAGCTGGAGCGGAAGACCTCTTCCTCCTTCGCCGCCGGGTCGTGCAGCAGCTCGAGGATTCGCCGATCTTCGTGCAGTGCCAGCCCAAGGGTCATGCCCGACTGCCCCATGACGAAGGCGTACCACGGACCGCTCTCGAACTTGCCGCAGCGGACCTCGATCGGCGTGTCCCCGGGCACTTTCCGCCAGGGAGTGCGCCGATAGAACTCGGCCGCGGCGGCAAAGAACCCGCCCACTTGCCGGGCGTCGACTCCCGGCACCTGCACCAGCGCCGGCATGGCGTCCGGACCCGCAAGGTGCTTGCCGAGCTCGCCGAAAAGGAAATCAACCTGGTCGAGCTCCTCGCGGACGACACACTGCACCCCCGCCGGTCCCAGAAGCGGCTCCAGGGCTTCCGCATACTCCGCGGAGAGGAGTTCGATCGTGCCGGGCCGATGCGGCTCGCCGACCAGCGGCGAATGGATGGCCCGCAAAACCTCCTCCGCGAACGCCCGCGGCGGCGGCTTCTTGTCGCTCACCTGCTGACCGAGGATCAGGTCGTCGGTGCGGTTGGCCACCAGCACGCCCCACGGCCGGTAGGGCGCCCCTTTTTCCTCGATCCACGTGCCCAGGCGGCGGGCGTCGGCCTGCCACGTCTCTCCGGCGTGCTGCGGAAGTTCGCACAGCTCCGCTGCACCGTGGGACCCGGCGGGCGGGTCCTCCGAGGCGAACCGGCTCACGTTCAACCCCGGGAGCCCGGCGGCAATCAGGTAATCCACGTGATCCAGCTCCGCGCACAGCCGGCATGCAACGCCGATCTGGTCGAGTTTCCCCCCCAGCGACGTGTTCAGACTTTTCAGCCGCACGTGGATTTCGGCCGGCCGGCGCGGGCTGCCGAAGTTCGGCCGCTGCATTGCTTCCGCCAGGCATTCCCAAGCGTCGTTGGCCGTGGGCCGCGAATCGTCGAATTCCATGCCCAGGATCTCGTCCTCGGCCGGAAGGGTTACGAAGATTCCCCACGGCTGCGACCCCTTGCGGCTTTCCTCGCCCGAGCACTCGATCTGCCGGATGTCCACCTGCCAGACTTCATCGGCGGCCTGGTCCAGGCGGGCAAGCTGCGCCTTGAGGCGGCCCCACGACGAGTCGCCCCGCGGCGGCTCGGGCAGGGGGACCTTCAGCACCTTGCGGAGCCAGGTGATTGCGCCCGGGGTGTTCTTCCACCCGGTCAACCCGTCGACGGCGTAGGAGACGGCTTCCTCGTCGTCGCCGAAGCCCACGTACTGCGGCATTTTGGCGGGAAGCGGTTTGTTTCCGACGAGGTAGACCGGGACGTGCGAGTTCTTCCTCTTGGCTTCCAGCAGCAATTGGCGCGCGCGGCGGCTGTCGCCCTCCTCGCGGAAAGCCAAGAGGGCCCGGTTGTAGGCCCAGTGGGCGGCGGCATCGCTCTCGTACTGGCTCAAGAGCTGCTTGAGCTCCCTGCGCCGATCGAGGTCCATCAGGCAGACCGACAGTAGATAGCGGACGCCTTGATTGTCGTTCGGATTGAGCCGGAGCATCTCCTGATAGTGCGCCGTCGCCTGGTCGTGGCTGCCGGCCGACCAGAGGCATTGGGCCAGCGCGAGCCGGGCCCGCATGTAGGGACGCGTCTCCAGGACGCCCCAGAACCGCCCCACCCACTCCTTGAAGGCCTCCTTCCCGAGGGCCCGCTGGCCGGCGGCCACGCCCTCTTCGTTCAGCCGCAGCGCTTCCTCGAGGGTGCCGGCGTGCTCGGCCAGGACCACGTAGGCGTCGGCACAGTCGGGGCAAACCTCCAGGGCGCGCTTGGCCAGGGCGAGCTGTTTCGCCCCCCCGGCCTCGAAAGCCTCGTACATGATTTCCTGGGCCCGGTCCAAGGGGGTGTCGGCAGTGGCCCGGCCGCCCAATCCCGGCAGGAGGCTCCACATCTGCCCTTCGATCGCGCGCCAATCGGGCAACGAGGGCGTTTTCTCCGGGCCGTGACGGGATCCGGCACTCCTCTTGGCGGCTTTCTTGGCCGGTTTGCGCTTCTTCCTCGACATCCTACGGACTCCTTGCCGGTCGGCGGCCCGGGCGGTTCTCTGCCAATTCCCGACGATCAGAATACCACTTGCTCAAGGGCCCCGGTAGCCGCGGGTCTGAAGGGCTTCTGCGATTCGAGTGCCCTTGGCGATCGGCGAGCGAGGCTCGATCTCCACGACCACCAGGATCTGGGCCATGCCGACGTTGTACTTCATGGCATTTCCTGCGTTATGCGGCCGGGCCGGCACGGCCCGGCTCCGAACCTCCCCGAACCCTGAACCCTCTCAATACGTCGGTTTGGGCGGGTCGGCGCCAAGCGGCCCGTAGGTCTCCGGCATCCGGTCCCGCGGGCCGAGCGAGCGCCAATGGCCGACCCACCAGAGGGCCTCGCGTTGGTTCAGGTCCACCTCGGCCCAGAAGACGCCGCTCTGCCCCTTGTTGGCGGCGAGGATCCGGCCCATCGGGTCGATAATCATGCTCTGGCCGTCGTACACGGAGGGAACGAGGTAGAGGCCGTTGTCGCGGGCGCGGACGCGGAAGACCGTTTCGCCCTCCACGCGGCCCTCCTTGTCGGGAAACGTCGTGCCCCAGGTGGGCGCGAAGACGATCTCCGCCCCCCGGAGCGCGAAGATCGTCCCCAGCTCGGGGAAGAACCAATCGTAGCAGATTTGGATGGCGATCGTGCCGAAGTCGGTCTGAAACACGGGATACTCGCTCCCGGGCACCATCCCCTTTTGCCATTCCTCCCGCGGCAGATGGATCTTGCGGTACTTGCCCGCCAGGCGTCCCTCGCGGTCCAGGAGCACGGCGGTGTTGTAGAGGCGGTTGCCGTCGCGCTCGTACAGCCCGGCCACGACCCATAGGCGGTTCTTGCGGGCAACCTCGCCGAGGCGCTCCGTGGAGGGGCCCGGAATCGCCTCGGCCACCTGCCATGCGCTCCGGGACGTGCCGACGACGGTGATCGCCTCGGGCAGGCAGACGATGTCCAGCTTGAGCCGGCCGGCGGCATCGACCTGGTCGCAAAAGGCCTGGAGGTTCCGCTCCGGCGTGCTCTGCGTGGGCCGGAGATACACGGTCCCGATCTTGACCTTCCGCGGCTTGGGCGGGGCGGCCGGGCACATGCTCACCCGCTCCCAGCAGACCGAGCCGCCCTGAAGCCACTTGACATCGAGCGCCAGCTTGGCCCCGTCCGCGTCCCCGGGCGCCACCAGGACGTCCTGGAACCTGAGTTCCCCTTTTTCGCCCGCCGCCGTCGGCCCGCGGACGAGCGTCCCAGCCGGGTGCAGCGGTTGCCCGCCGCGGGTCCAAACCAACCGGACCATGAGCGACCGGAAGGGGGACTTGACGTTGCTGGCCGTACAGGCCGCTTGCACCGCGTAGGCCGCTCCGCCCCGGACGCCCTTCACGTCTTGCGACGCGCCGCCGACGGCGAACGGCTCCTGAGGCGAATCCACCAACAGCCCCTGCGGCGTCTGGCGAACGCGGCAAGCGGCCTTCGCCGGATCCGGGGCCCACGCGGACCAGGCCGGGGAGAGCGCCTCCTGCTTCCCCGACGCGAAGTTCCCGTCCCGCACCAGCTCTTGCTCGGCGCCGGTCGCCCGGTTCTCACGTCCCAGCACCCATGCCGCAAGTCCAAGTCCAAGGCACAACCACGTTCGCATCGCTCTGCTCATGACCAACCTCTCCATTGCAGGTGCGCAAACTCTCGTTCTCCGAGCGGGCATTCCCCGCCTAGACTTCCTAGACTTCCGAAGTCTTGAAGACTTCGGAAGTCTGTCTGGAACTCTGTCAGGCTCCGGCCTCACCGCGCCAAGATGGAATCTCGCGTATATCGAGCCGCCGCGGGCGACGTCGCCCCGGGGCAGCGTTTGTGATACCATGAAGGGGTCCACGGCGGCAAGTCGGGGCAACGGCGAAAACGCGACTGTCCCCCTCCGGAATCGAGGGTCACCATGTCACAGGCAAGCGCACCACGCTCACGGGTCGAGCACGCCGTCTCGCTCTTCGCCGAGGGCTACTCCTGCTCCCAGGCGATCCTCGCCGCGTACGGCGAAACGTTCGAGCTCGCCCGCCAGACCGCCTTGAGGCTCGCCGCCGGTTTCGGCGGCGGCATGGGCCGCATGGCCGGGACCTGCGGGGCCGTCACCGGGGCCTTCATGGTTCTCGGACTCAGGTACGCGAGCACCTCGGCCGAGGCCAGCGAAGCGAAGGAAAGACTGTATGGACTGGTGCGCACGTTCGCCGATCGCTTCAAGGCCCGCAACGCTTCCACGGTTTGCAGGGACCTCCTCGGGTGCGACATCAGCTCCCCGGAAGGCTTCGAGCGGGCCAGAACCGAAGGGCTCATCCTGCGAATCTGTCCCAAGCTGGTCCAAGACGCCGCCGAGATCCTGGAGACACTCCTTTGATCGCGGGTCGAGGCTTCGGAAGTCTCTTTTTGCTCGGTGGTTGGGCCGCTACTCCGGCGGGCCGCTGACGCACGAGTCGAACACGCGGACCCGCTTCCAATTGGCCTTGTGCGCGTCGATGAACTCCTGGTGCCGCGGGGCCTCCGCGTAGGCGTCGTGGGCCGCGCGGTCGGCGAAAATGACGCAGAGCGCCACGTCGTAATCGCGGTCGCTCACCGTCCGGTCGATGTCGGAGAGCGTTCCCGCCGCATAGAAAACGGTTCCAGGGTGGCCCGAAAGATACTTGTGGCAGCCGGCCACCAGCTCGGCGACGGCGGCCGGGCTATTGTCGTCGAGAGAGAAGAACACGTTGTGGGCTAACATGGATCGCCTTTCGCTTGCTCTTGGTCCCCAATTTCACGCGCCGCGCAAGCGCGGCGGCTAAACAGCTCCTTCACGCCGCCGGAGCGGGCTCATCCGATTCCTTCATGATGCACGCCGACGGGCCGATCAGCTCCGCGATGTCCCGTTCCTCGAGGACCTCTTCCCGTTCCAGGGCCTTGGCCAGGGTGTCGAGCTTGTCGCGGTGCTCGCCGAGGACCTTCTCCGCGCGCTCCGCGGCAGCGCGGAGGATGCGGACGATCTCCTCGTCGATCACCCGGGCGGTGTGTTCGCTGAACTCGCGGGGCTCGGCCATTTCCTTGCCGAGGAACGGATGCTCTTCGCCTGCCCGGAACGCCACAGGTCCCAGCCGCTCGCTCATGCCCCAGTGGGCGACCATGCGGCGGGCGATTTGGGTGGCCCGCTTCAGGTCGTCTTCGGCCCCGGCGCTGAATTCATCGAAGGTGAGCTTCTCCGCGGTGCGGCCGGCCAGGAGGAAGCCCAGCCGGTCGTGCAGCTCGCTCTCGCTGATGTTAACGCGGTCCTCCTGGGGCAAGAGCTGCGTCGCCCCCAGGGCGCGGCCGCGGGGGATGATCGAGATCTTGTGGACCCGCTCGCCGCTGGGCACCACCCAGGCCACCAGCGCGTGCCCCGCCTCGTGGTAGGCGGTCATCGACTTCTCTTTGCCGGTGAGGATTTCCTCCCGCTTGGCCCCCATGAGCACCCTGTCCCGGGCATACTCGAAGTCGTTCATGTCGACCTTTTCTTTGTCCTGCCGTGTGGCCCAGAGGGCGGCTTCGTTGACCAGGTTGCGGATGTCGGCCCCGGTCAGTCCGACGGAGCCGGCGGCCAGGCGATCCAGGTCCACGTCGTCGGACAAAGGCACGTTGCGGCAATGGACCTTGAAGATCGCCAGGCGGCCCTTGAAGTTGGGCCGGTCGACGGTGATGTGCCGATCGAACCGCCCGGGCCGCAAGAGGGCGGGGTCGAGGATGTCGGGGCGGTTGGTGGCGGCCACGACGATGACCGACTCGGTCTGCGTGAAGCCGTCCATCTCGCTGAGGATCTGGTTGAGGGTCTGCTCGCGCTCGTCGTGCCCGCCGCCCAGTCCGGCGCCGCGGTGCCGCCCGACGGCGTCGATCTCGTCGATGAACAGGATCGAGGGGGCGTGCTCCTTGGCCGTGGAGAACATGTCGCGGACGCGGCTGGCCCCCACGCCGACGAACATCTGGATGAACTCGGAGCCGCTGATGGAGAAGAACGGCACGCTGGCCTCGCCGGCGATGGCCCGGCCCAGGAGGGTCTTCCCCGTGCCGGGGGGCCCCATCAAGAGGATCCCTTTGGGCACGCGGCCGCCCAGCCGCTGGAACTTCGCGGGGTTCTTCAGGAACTGGACCACTTCCTCCAACTCGTTCTTCACGCCGTCGTGGCCGGCCTCGAACGTGATCGGCTTGTCTCCCACCTGGTACCGCTTGGCCGGGCTCCTGCTGAATCCCGATAAGATGCCCCCCCCGAGCACCTGGTCCCGCGTCCGCCGCAGCATGAACCAGAAGGCGGCCAGCACCAGGCCCGTCACCACCAGATAGGTCGCGATGACCCAGCCGCTGTTGTCCCCGGGCTCGGCGGCGGAGTACCCCACGCCGACCGCCTTGCGCAGCTCTTGATCGAAGGCCGGGTCGTCCAGCGTGTAGGGGGGGAGAACGGTGGAGAACTTCTTGTGGAGCTGTGCCGGGTTTCCGTCTGCGTCGGTCTTTCCGTCCGGAGCAAGCGGCGCGTCCTTGAACTCCCCGGAGAGCTTCATCCCCTTGGCTTCCACGTTGACGATGTTGCCCCGAGCCAACTCCTTGCGGAAGAGGCCGTAACTGATCTCCGAGCGGGGGACGGCGTTGTAGCGGGTGATGAAGATCGCGACGAAGGCGACCAAGATGAAAATCAGCAGCAGCGACGAGGGGCTGAAACGCTGCCGGGGCGGTATCTTCTGGCCAGGAGGGTGATCCCCCTCGCGTGGACTGTCCATGGACGGCCTTTCCGAAACGGCACTTCAACAGGCATGGGCCTCACCGCTATTCTACCGCACGGGGCAGCGCTTTTCGATGATGGGGGTTGCGGCCCCCGGAGCCTGCTGCTTTTCCGGCGGCGGGATCGAAGCCGATGCACCGGAACAGG
The DNA here is from genome assembly GCA_964354135.1 of uncultured Planctomycetaceae bacterium. Lineage (GTDB taxonomy): Bacteria > Planctomycetota > Planctomycetia > Pirellulales > Thermoguttaceae > CAYGZA01. The sequence continues at coordinate 12,797 of CAYGZA010000069.1, read as the reverse complement.
CCGCACTGATCCGCGAGTCTCGCCGGGCGAGGCTCATGGGGCCCGATCGGAGGGGGCACGTGGGGCGGGTGGCTCGGGTGGCAGCGTCTCTTCCGGCAGCGGGGCCGTAGGCCCATCGGCCTCCGCCCGCGACGACTGGCTGCCGCCGGCCGGTGCAAACTGGCGGTTGAAGACCTCCGCATCGAACGGGTCTGCCGGCACGCGCCGGCCGCTGGTTCCGCCCGGGAGCGGCTTGCCGGTCCGCCCGTTCTCTTTGGCCGGCGGGACGCGGCCTGCCGGCGCCACGTCGAGCGGCTCGGCAGGGCGTTTCTTCGAGGCCCTGGACGCTTGTTCGCGGGTCTGCATCCGCTCAACCCGCAGTGAGGTGCGGGCCGACTTGGCAGACCCCCGTTCGCCGGCGGTCGCAGCCACCGGCTCCTCATAAGAGACCGAAACCACCGGGCTCTCGGCCTGAGAAGCCCGGTAGCACCAGTCGACCAGTTGCCGGAATTGAGCCGTCTGGTGATTGCTGAAAATCGGCGACGGGGCCGTGCCATGGGGACGTGTAGGTATGGTCAAGAGCCGGCTTCGCCCCGGATTGTCGTGGTCGATCCACTGCAAGGTGGCATAGAGGTTCCGTTGCGTCAACCGGCGCGATGGCGGCGTCCCCGCAGGAGCACGAAGCAAGTGGAACTGGTCCCCGGCCCGCTGGCCGTGACATCCGGACGTGGCGCAGTGGTTCAGCAGCATCGGCTGGACCACCTGGGCGAAGGTCTCCACGCTCTTCGGCGGCATGCCGCGGACCATCCGGTCCAGATCGTGGACCGATGGACCCGGAATCGCGGACTTGCCCGTGGGCTCTGCCGTCTGCTGCGGATCCTTTGCCATTTGCAGGCGCCGTTGGACCAGCGGAATCATCGGATGCGTGGGGTCGAGGACCGCGGCTTCGGCCAGCTCGCCGGCAGCCTCGGCGAGGAGGCCGCACTTCTGGCACCATTGGGCCAGATCGAGGTGGTCTTGTGCCACGTCTGGCCGGATGAGGGCCCGCTTCTGGGCGTAGGCTTCTCCCCCATCGCGGCATTGGCTCTGCACGTCGCCGGCCTTGACCAGAATCTCGCCACCTCGAAACACCACCCGGTATCGGTCGTCTACCCGGGTGACCTTTCCCCGAAGCATCTCACCGTTCCGCAGTAGGAGCATCGATTCTTCTTGCTCCGGAGAATTCGAGGCGGGCGGCCGCAGGTGCGCGGAGAGCGGGGCCGGTTCCGCACTATTGGGTCCCTCTGAAGACGGCTGCGCAGAGGCTGCCGACAGCCAGAACGACGGGGCGGCCAGCAAAACGGCGCCCAAGATACCCCCAAAACGGAGTGTGTGCGTTCGAGTTTTCATAGGGGGCGGAAGTTACGGAAACACCTGAGGCGGGTCAAGAGGGAAATGCGAACCCCCCTATAAGGCGGTTTCTTATGATCCGTCGGGGAGTTTAGGTCTACGGCCCGGAAAACCCGCTCCCTAGTGGCCTGCTTGGGCCAACCCTATACTAAGCTTTCTGGAGGTGACCGGCAGTGTCGGAGCCTAAGCCGGACGAGCGGCGAGAGGTCTTGTACGAAGGCACCGTGCAGGGCGTCGGGTTCCGGTACACCAGCCGTCGAATTGCTGCCCGGTTCGGAGTCACGGGCTACGTCAAGAACCTGTCGGACGGCCGGGTGCAGTTGGTCGCCGAGGGCTCCACAGAGGAGCTCGACCGGTTCTTTGCGGCAATCCGGGCGGAGCTGGGCTACTACATCACCGGCACCCGAGAGACGGTGGAACCGGCCGGCCACCAGTTCCGGCAGTTCGAGGTCCGGTTTTGAGGCCCCAGCGGCCGAACCGAACGGCAGGGCGGAGCGTAACACCGAAGAAGGGATAGGGATGCAGCCAGACGGCCGGCGTTTGCGACGACCGTTCTCCAGCGGGTGGTCGATGCGGAAGAAGGCAAGACAGTAACAGTGAACGTGGAGTGATGAACTTGGCTACTGGGAATCTGGTTCTCTTGGCCGTGTGGCAGACGTGGGTAACGCCCCTTTGGATGGTAGCCGTCGGTGGGATCGCGGTCTTCGCGGTGCTTTACGCCGTCGGGTTTCTTGTGCGTGCGGTGATACCGAAGACGGCGGCCATCGCCAAGACCACCGCGAAAGAGGGGTTGGCCCAGCCCCTGTTCTACGTGATCCTGGCGCTCGGGGTCTCCGCCCTGCTGATCTTCCCCTTCATGTCGTACAACACCTTCGGCGAAGACGTGAAGGTGCTCAAGGCGGACGGCCTGACCCTGATCCGGGTCCTGGCGATCATCCTGGCGCTTTGGACCGCCAGCGTGTCGATCGCCGACGAGATCGAGGGGCGGACGGCCCTCACACTCCTCTCGAAGCCCGTGAGCCGCCGCCAGTTCATCCTCGGCAAGTTCCTCGGCATCCTGGTGCCGGTGGTGGTGCTGTTTGCCATTCTGGGGATGGTGTTTCTCACCACGGTCTCGTACAAGGTGGTCTACGATGCCCGGGAGACCTCCAACCCGGAGCCGACCATCCAGGAATGCGCCAGGGAGATGCTCCAGATCAGCCCGGGGCTTGCGTTGGCGTTCATGGAAGCGGTGATGCTGGCGGCGGTGAGCGTGGCGATTTCCACCCGGCTGCCGATGCTCCCCAACCTGGTGATCTGCGCTTCCGTCTACGTGTTGGGGCACCTCGTGCCGATGCTCGTCAACTCCACGGTGGGCAGGTTCCCGTTGGTGAAGTTCACGGGCCGGTTTCTGGCAGCGCTGCTTCCCGTCTTGGATCACTTCAGCATCGAGCCGGCGATCTCCACCGGCCAGATCGTCCCGTGGACGTACCTGGCGGTGGCCGCGGCGTATTGCGTGCTCTATAGCGCGGTCGCGATGCTGCTGTCGCTGCTTCTGTTCGAAGACCGGGACCTGGCTTAAGTTCCGCGTCGCGCTCAGCCTTGCGGCAGTCGCATCCACTCCGGGACCGGCTGGACGTTTCCGCCCCGGTCGACGAGCGCCAGGACCGTGTGCCCGACGGCCAGCAGCTCCCCATCGCGAGAGACCCGGTACTCGTGCTCGATCTTCGCCGCACCCACCCGAGTGACCGTGGTGCGGACCTTCAAGAGATCGTCGTAGCGGGCGGGGCGATGGTAGTGGCAGTCGGCTTTCACGACCACCACAAACAGCCCATCGCGCTCCATGTTTCGGTAGTTCCCCCCGGCCGCCCGCAGCAGTTCCGTTCGGCCCATCTCGAAGTAGACGAAGTAGTTGGCGTGGTGGAGGAACCCGATCGGGTCGGTTTCGTAGTAGCGGACGCGGACTTCGATTTCGTGTTCGGTAAGCATGGGGCAGGGATGTGTCTTGTCTCATCGGATTCGGCACAGAACCCGGGATAGGCTCTAAGCACCCGACGAGACGAGGTCGTCGAACATCGCATCGACGAAGGGGTCAGGGTCGAACTCGGCCAGGTCTTCGAGCTTCTCTCCCACGCCCACGTACTTGACCGGGAGGCCGACTTGCTGGCGGATTGCGACCACGACGCCCCCCTTGGCGGTTCCGTCAAGCTTGGCCAGGATGATCCCCGTACACTTGACCGCGTCGGTGAAGTGCTTGGCCTGACTGATCCCGTTCTGCCCGGTCGTGGCGTCCAGGACGAGGAGGACCTCGTGCGGGGCCTCGGGGATCTGCTTTCCCAGCACGCGGTGGATCTTGCCGAGCTGCTGCATGAGGTTCTGCTGGGTTTGCAGTCGCCCCGCGGTGTCGACGATGCAGGTATGGGCCCCCGCTTCGATGGCCCGCGCGACGGTGCGGTGGGCGACGCTCGCCGGGTCGCTCCCGTGCTCTCCCTTAACCATCTCGGCGCCCAGCCGCTGGGCCCAAATGCTCAGTTGCGAGATCGCCCCCGCGCGGAAGGTGTCGGCCGCGCCAAGGATGACCTCCTTGCCCTCCGACTTGAGCCAGTAGGCAAGCTTGGCGATCGAGGTCGTTTTCCCGCAGCCGTTCACGCCGCAAACCATGATTACCGTCGGACCGCTTGCGGCGAAGTGGATCGGGTCGGCGGGCTGCTTGAGCAGGTCCTTGAGCTTTTGCTTCAGCCGGGTGAGGATTTCCTCCATTTCCACGACCCGGCTCTGGAACGCGGTGCGAAGCTCATCGACCGTTTCGGTGGCCGCCCGGACCCCCATGTCGGTCTTGACGAGGACCTCGAACCACTCTTCGAGGAACGCCTCGTCCACCAGGCGACCCTTCGTCTTGAACAGGTCGCGGATGTCGGTCCGCAGGAGTTGGGTGGTCTTCTTGAGACCCTGCTTCAGTTTGTCGAAGAAACCCATGGGAGAAAGGATGAATGATGAATGATGGATGCCCCTGGAACCTTAACTCCCGTCCTCTGAACCCTGAACCCCGAACCCTGAACCCTGGACGCTGACCCCCGAACCCTGCTCGTGCATCAGGCGGTCGAGGATCCCGTTGACGAACTGCGGCGACTGGGCCGATCCGTAGCGCCGCGCCAACTCGATCGCTTCGTTGACGGCCACGCGGTCCGGCGTGCCGCCGTACAGCATCTCGTAGGCCCCCAGCCGCAGCACGTTCCGATCGGTGGCCGCCATCCGGCTGAGGCTCCAGTTGGCGGCCGTGTTCTCGATCCGCTTGTCCAGCTCACCGCGATACTGCCGCACGCCTTCCACGAGGCTCCGTGAAAACTCCCGCAGCTCCGGCGATCTCAGCCGCCGCTGCAAGAACGCATCGCTTTCCTCCAGGCTGCTCTGCGGATTGAGATCCTCCTCAAAGAGGACCTGCAAGGCGATTTCGCGGGCGCGGCGACGACGGGTCACGGCAGTCCTCAAAAACCCCAAGGTTCAATGAGCAATGACCAATGACCAATTCGTCCTTGAGACTTGTTCCTTGTTCCTTGGTCATTGGTCATTGGTCATTCTCCGGCAACGGTAGCTTACGCATCAGGTCCACCATCTCCAATGCCGCCTCGGCGCACTCGCTCCCCTTGTTGCCGATGCGGCTGCCGGCCGCGTCTTTCCCCTTCGTGCCGGCCTGCCCGCCGGATCGGGCGATTGCCTGTTCGAGCGTGTTGCAGGTGAGCACCCCGAAGAGGACCGGCAGCCCGTGGCGAACGCCGATCTCCGCCAACGCCGTGCTCACGGCGCGGTTGATGTGCTGGTCGTGGGTGGTCTCTCCACGGATCACCGCGCCCAGGCAGAGCACGGCGGCGTACCGCCCGCTGGCCGCCATGCGCTCGGCGACCGTGGGGATCTCGAATGCCCCCGGAACCCGGGCCACGTCGATCTGCTCGTCGGCCACCCCGTGGGCCCGGAGGGTCTCGACCGCGCCGTTCAAGAGCCCGTCGGTGATCGACGGATTGAACCGCGACACGACGATCGCAAACCGGCCGGCGGGGGCGGTCACTTTGCCTTGATACACGTTGGGCATGCCTCCTAGGGCTCCTCAAAACAGGAACATGTTCTTCATCCCGCCTCCCGGATTCCCCTTCGCCTTCGGGGCCTTTTTGAACGTGCGCAAGTCCCGCGACGGCGGCATGTCGATCTTCTTGCCTTCGAGCAATTCCTGCACGGTCAAGACTTGCAGTCGTGGGTGCTTTGTCCCCCACGGCGATTCGTAGAACCCGGCACCGGCGGCCTCGCCCCGCATGTTCTGGGTCGGCTCCTGGAGCGTGTTGAGAACGCCGATGGCCGCTTGCTCGCGCTTCACCACGCCGCGCAAGTCGCGGACGTGGGCGACGCCGGCCTTTCCCGACTTGACCGACAAGACCACCTGCTTTGTCTTTCCAGGCTCGGGCTCGTCGTGGAAGAAGACACGGCCGTCAATGCCTTTGTCCGCCCCCTTCTTCTGCTCGGCCGGCCGGGCACCGACCAGCCCAAGGGCCCAGTACTGGAACTGGTAGGGGTCCTGTTCCGCCAGGGCGCGAGCACCCTGGAGATCCACCGGCTCGCCGGTCACATCGTAAGTGTCCGCAGTACTCTCCCCAAAAGCGCTCTGCAGGCGGTGCTTGATCAGTGAAATCGCCAAGTGCGTGATGTCGATGCCGATCCACGCGCGGTTGAGCCGCTGGGCCACGGCGATGGTCGTTCCGCAACCGCAGAACGGATCGAGGACGGTGTCGCCTTCGTTGCTGCTGGCCCCGATGATCCGTTGCAGCAACGCTTCCGGCTTCTGGGTCGGGTAGCCGAGCCGCTCAGCCGCTGCGGCATTGATCGGGTCAATGTCGGCCCACACGTCGGTCACAGCGATGCCGGGGAGGTCGCGGAGATAGGTCTTCAGACGCGGCAAGCCCCCCCTGCTGAAGAGGATGCGATCCGTGGCAAGCAATTCGTCGATCCCGTCCTGGTCGTACATCCAATGCCTTCCCGAAGGAGGGGAGATCTCTCCCCGCTCGCCGAATCGACGCGGCGGCCCCGCCCCGGCGCCACTGAGATCGGACACGCGGAAGGCAGTGCCCTCATCATCGTACATGATGTCATGGCCTCGAAGGTCCTCAAGCTCGTGGGGAACGACGGGCGGATTCCAGATCGTCTCAGTTGACTTGGAGTAGAATAGCAGGACGTCGTGAACCCGGCCGAATTGCCTGCCGCTCTTGCGGCCGGTCGTTCGCCGCCAAACGATTTCATTGCGGAAATTCACCGGGCCAAACACCGCATCCAAGAGCATTCTCAGGTAGTGACTGGCAGTCGGATCGCAGTGCAGGTAGATGCTGCCGGTGGGTTTCAGGACCCGGTGGATCTCGGCCAACCGCGGCGCTATCATGGCCAAGTAGGCGAGCATGTCGTTCTCGCCGATCGCCTGGCGGAAGCCTTGCATCACCAGGGAAACTCGACCACCCTTCTCAACCAGTTCCTGATACGCCGCTGCCGCGGTCTGGTCCCACTGCCAAGTGTCCTCGAAGGCCCGGATCTGGGCGGCCGACCGCGTGCCGTTCTGTTCCGCGAAGAGGACGTTGTAGTTCTGGTCGCTCTTAAACGGGGGGTCGAGGTAGATCAAATCGACAGACTCATCCGCCACGTGCTCGCGGAGCACCTGCAGGTTGTCGCCGTAGTAGAGCGTGTTCCCCATACTCCCTCCCTGCCAGGATCGCTACGGCCCAACCGCGTGCGTGCTTCGAGTCCCCATCCCCCGATCCCTGACCCCTCACCGGGCCGACACGGCCCGGCTCTGAACCCTGAGCCCCTCATTTCATGTTCATGCTCATCAGGAACTCGGCGTTCGTCTTCGTCTTATTGAGCCGGGTGACGAGAAGCTCCATGGCCTCGGGCGGGTTCATCTCGTTGAGCACGCGGCGCAGGACGCACACGCGGCGGTACTCCTCCGGGTCCATGAGCATCTCCTCGCGGCGCGTGCCACTGCCGTTGATGTCGATCGCCGGCCAGATCCGCTTGTCCACCAGGCGCCGGTCCAGCACGATCTCCAGGTTGCCCGTCCCCTTAAACTCCTCGAAGATCACCTCGTCCATTCTGCTGCCGGTCTCGACCAGGGCCGTGGCGATGATCGTCAGCGACCCGCCCTCTTCCACCTTGCGGGCGGAGCCGAAGAACCGCTTGGGCCGCTGCAAGGCGTTGGCATCCACGCCGCCGGAAAGGATCTTGCCCGAGTGGGGGCATTCCGCGTTCCATGCCCGGGCCAGCCGCGTGATCGAGTCCAGGAAGATCATCACGTCGTGGCCGAATTCCACCATCCGCTTGGCCTTCTCGATCACCATCTCCGAGACCTGGAGGTGCCGGGCGGCCGGCTCGTCGAAGGTGGAGCTGATCACCTCGCAGTTCTTCCCCTTGACCTGCCGCTCCATGTCGGTGACCTCCTCGGGCCGCTCGTCGATCAGGAGCATGAAGACGTAGAGGTCCGGGTAATTGGCCAAGGCGGCCTTGGCCATCTTTTGCATGAGGATCGTCTTGCCGGCGCGCGGCGGGCTGACGATCAGCCCCCGCTGCCCGAAGCCCACCGGCACCATCATGTCCGTCACCCGGGTCTCGATGCCCCCGGCAGGGCTCTCCATGACGATCCGCGAGTCGGGATGGAGAGGGGTCAGGTCGTCGAAGAAGACCTTGGCCGACAGGAGGTTCGGGTCCTGGTAATTGATCGCCTCCACGCGCAGCAGGGCGAAGTAGCGCTCGTTCTCCTTGGGCGGGCGGATCTGACCGGAAACCGTGGCCCCGGTCCGAAGGCCGAATCGCCGGATCTGGCTGGGCGAGACGTAAATGTCGTCCGGGCAGGAGAGATAGTGGTAGTCCGGGCTGCGGAGGAAACCGAACCCGTCGGGCAGGATCTCCAACGTACCCTCTCCGTACATCAGCCCGTTGAGCTTGACCCGCTCCTTGAGGATCTTGAAGATCAGGTCCTGCTTCTTGACCCCCGCGTAGTCGGTGAGGTTTTCCTTGCGGGCCTCGTCGATCAGCTCGGCCATCGACATCCGCTGGAGCTCGGCGATGTGGGTATCACCGGACTGCTTGATCTGCTCGTAGCGTTCGTCGGTGTCGTCGTCGAAGGCGATCCGTTCCTCGGCGAGTTCTTCCGCGAGCGAGAGAGGCTCCCGATCGTCGTCCTGGTAGTCTGCGGAGGCGGCGGATCTCGCCGGCCGCTCGGTAGCGCGAAATGGCGAGCCGGCTCTCCGCGGCCTGGCCCCGGGCCCGCTGTCCTTAGAGAATGCCATGACTTGCTCCTGATAGGGTGCTGAAGCCGGCACGCGGAAGGCGCCGGCGGTGGGTTACGCATCGAACTGAAGTGTTGGGGGAAGAAACCAGCAAGCACGCAGGACGGGCTGTGCAGTCGTCTGCTGCTTCCTATGGGTTGCGGCTTAGTGCCGCTTTGTAGTCTTGCGAGTCGGAGCCGGGTCTTGGCGGCGCGATACAACCCGCGCCTGGCAGGCCAACGTCCGAGGGGCAACGCGGTGGGAAACGAGTAACGTGGGAACTCAGCCGATGAGGGATCGCCAGAAGCGCTCGATCTGAGCCTGGGTCTCCTCCGGAGAACCGGAGTTGTCTACTACCACATCGGCACGCCTTCGCTTCGAGTCCAACGATTCCTGGACGCCCTCACGTTCCGCAAACTCCGTCTCGCTCCAACCGCGGGCCAAGGCCCTGGCCAGCCGCAGTTGCCGAGGCGCGTCGACGAAGATCAGTCTATCACACAACCTATCCCAACCGGCCTCCAAAAGCAATGGGGCGTCAAGGGCCGCGGCCCGACAACCCGCCGCAGCCAAGCGGTTTGCCTCTTCCTCCAAGAGCCGGCCGATCCTGGGGTGGGTCAAATGCTCCAAGAAGGCCCTTTCGGCTGCCCCCTCTGGGGGGGGAGAGAAGACGATCCCAGCCAGCTTGCGACGGTCAATCTCCCCCTCCGCCCCAAATACCCGCTCTCCCCACCGCTGCCGGGCAGCCTCGCGGACTTCCGGCGAACGCAGGACCTCGTGCCCGGCCAGATCGGCATCCAGGAGCCCCGCCCCTAACCGGACCAACTGCTGGGCCACCAGACTCTTTCCGCTCGCCACGCCGCCAAGGATGCCGAGGATGTGCATGGAATTCTCCGCCACACCAGTAGGGGGCTAAAGCCGCTAGCGGCTTAGCCCACGAGAAAATGTGGTAGCGCCGGCTCCGCGGACGGATGCGCTGCGTCTCGGCCAGCACAGCCGTAGATGGGGCGGAGCGAAACACAGCCCCGATAGCAGTTCATCCTCCGTCGGCTGCCTGTTCGCCGGTTGATGTCTTGTTGCCACTTGAGAAGAAAAGCGAGAGCTGATACACGATCAGGAAACCGATTGTCGTTGCTTTCAGGGAGAAAGCGTCGGTTCGGGCCTCACCATGTGCGACAGAATGCCGACCGACATCGGGGGCCGAGCCGGAGGTGAAGTGCGCGAAGTAGACCGTGTCCAGATACTCGTTGAACTTCGCTGGAAGAAGCAGCGAATTCGTAATCCTGGCGCCATGGTGGTGCTCTATCGCAACCTTCCGCAACGTCTTCGGGTTGGGTTCCGTCGTATAGCCTGCGATTCGCATGAAAGACCGGAGGAGCCCCTCAATACGAGGGTACAGGACGGAAGCACAGCCAATGTGATCACCACCATCGTATTGTTTCACAGATGCTTTGAGGATCTCAGCGTGGTCCGCAAAGACCGGCTCATCCTTGGCGCTAAGTGGATCTTCGACCAACAGTCGTTGCACGTTTGCCGCAATCTTGGGCAGGAGATCGTCGATCTGCCAGCCCTGCTGAGCGTGCAAGATCATCTCGCGGAGTAGAGCATTGTCGAGGTGCGCAAACGGGAACCACTTCTGAGCAAGGAAGGTTCGCCATGTCGCTTCGTCTACCTTCAAACGTTCCTGGAACGTCAGGTAGGCATGCAGACTTCCGATCACTTCCTCAAGATCATACTGGCGCGCTGGAGTCGCCTCGGCCTGCAGCGGCGACAGGTCGTAGAAGAGCCCCTTGCGCCAGCCGACGGAGAAAACGTAGACTATCCCAGCGTCGAGGGGAATATCCACCCCCACGAACTTGACCTTCCCCATGTCAAGTACCCGGTCCCTGCTAATGAGTTCTCCCTTCCTACAAGGGCCTCGAATACGGATCTCGCCGACGCGATCCACTTCGTTCAGGTAGACCGTTGCTGACTTGTCCTTTCGGATGATCGCCAGAAGCGTGTCCACTGTCGAGGGGAGGACGGGGGACGGAAGCCGGAGCTTCGAGAGGATTACTTGCGGGAGGCCCTCCAACTCCTTGATAAGTTCGTCGCCGTCTTCCGAGGAGACGAACTTACTCAGGCACACAACGACATCCTCGCCCGGGCGCGCGCAGCTTGCCGCGTAACCTGCGGGTAGCCTGTCAAACGTTATCTCATATGGCATTTCTTAGCTCCAGCCGCAGTAAGCGGACGGAAAACGCGACGTCACTGATTATCGGGTATTCTCTGTTATCGGCGGGGGGCCGCAGAGGCGTCTTCCATCTCAATATATCAGTGACGTGCGCTTTTCTCGTTTCTTCGCCGCGCGTCCGCCCAGTTGGGGCCGACCTTCACGTCCACCTTCAAGGGCACCGACAGCGGATGGGCCCCCGACATCTCTTCGGTCACTAGCGCCGCAAGCTCGTCTACCCGATCCTCCGGCGTCTCGAAGACCAACTCGTCGTGGATCTGGAGGAGCATCCGCGCCGGCGAATTCTCCCGCCGCAGCCGCCGGTGGATGCCGATCATGGCCAGCTTGATCAGGTCGGCGGCTGATCCCTGGATCACCGTATTGATGGCCGTGCGTTCGGGCAGGTTCCGCTGCCGGCCTGCATTCGGACGGACCCCTTGAATGGCCCTCCGCCGCCCGAGGATCGTGCCAACATAGCCGTTCCGATGACACTCCACCAGCACCCGGGCGAGAAACCCGTCGATCCCCGGGTACCCCGCGAAATAGGCGTCGATGAACTTGGCCGCCTCCTCTTTGGGAATCCCAAGCTGCTTAGCCAAGCCGAACGGACTCTGCCCGTAGATCACGCCGAAATTGACCGCCTTGGCTTGCCGCCGCATTTCCCCGGTGACCTGGTCCAGCGGGACCCCGTAGATCTGGCCCGCCACTCGGGCATGGATGTCCTCATCCCGGGCAAACGCCTCGCGCAGCCGCTCGTCGCCGCAGAAATGGGCCAGCACCCGAAGCTCGATCTGCGAATAGTCGGCGGCCAACAGGACCCAGCCCGGCTCTCCGGGCACAAAGGCCGAACGGATCTCCCGCCCTTCCTCCGTGCGGATGGGGATGTTCTGCAGGTTTGGGTCACTGGAGCTGAGCCGCCCGGTCGCCGCCACGGCCTGGTGGAACGAGGCGTGAATGCGGCCGGTGGCCGGATGGACCATCTCCGGCAGCGCGTCCACGTAGGTGCTCTTCAGCTTGGCGAACTGGCGGTACTCGACGATCTTGGCCGGGAGCGGGTGCAACCGGGCAAGCTCCTCCAGTACGTCGGCATCGGTGCTCGGGCCGGTCTTCGTCTTGGCCACGACCGGCAGCTTCTGCTCCTCAAAGAGCACCTGCTGAAGCTGCTTGGGCGAGGCGATGTTGAACCGGTGCCCGGCCAGCTCGTAGATCTCCGCTTCCACGGCCTCCAAACGCCGGGTATACCCGCGACTCAGTTCCGCCAGCCGCCCGCAATCGACCTTGATCCCGTTGTATTCCAACTCCACCAGCACGTCGATGAGCGGCATTTCTACGTCGGCGAACAACGGCTGGAGTCCCTCTTGCTCAAGCCGGCGGGCCAAGAGCGGCCGCAGTTGCCAAGCCAGAAGGGCGTCGTCGCCAGCGTAAGCGGCCACCTCGCGGATCGGCACTTCGTCCATCCGCCGCTGGCTCTTGCCCGTGCCGATCAGCGTGGCGATGGCGGTCTTGCCGCGGCCCAGGTAGCGTTTTGCCAGGTCGTCGAGGCTGTGGTTCCGCTGGCCGGCGTCGAGCAGGTAGCTGGCGACCATCGTATCAAAGGCCACGCCCGCCAGCTCGACCCCCGCGCTGCGGAGCACAATCATGTCGTACTTCAGGTTCTGCCCGACCTTTTCGATCGCCGGGTCCTCCAGCACCGGGCGGAGGGCCTGCAACGTCTCCTTGCGATTCAGGAAGCGTTCGCCCGGCGGCCCAGCCACGGGCACGTACCAGGCCTCGTCCTCCTTCCAGGCAAAGGAGAACCCCACAATCGCCGCCCAACGCGGCCAGACGTGCGTGGTTTCCAGGTCCAGGGAGACGGACTTCTGCCGGCTCAGTTGGGCCACCAGGGCGGCAAGGGCCTCGGGCGTGTCCGCGACGTGTGAGGAGGGGACAGGGGCTAGGGGCTGGGG